>CAIYDK010000244.1 GCA_903924955.1 uncultured beta proteobacterium
AGAAGCTTGGTACCACGGCCCTGAGTACCAAGCCATCTTGCCGCATCGCCTGGCCAATTCCGAAGGGCACATTGTTTTGGTCGATGGGTTTGACGGCTAAAATCCTGCATCCGCCGCCGTAGTTCAATGGATAGAACGAGTGCCTCCTAAGTGCTAGATGTAGGTTCGATTCCTACTGGCGGGACCAGTGCTCACAGTGTCGGTCGCGACAGATCACTATCAATAACAGAGCGCCTGACGCATATTTGACGGGGGTTAGCGAGATTTGATCTGTAAATGTAAAACCCACGCCGACGTTACCCGCAGCATGCGCCGCCGGAGCAGCAGTTGCTGGTTTCCACCGCGCGCTTGCTAACCTGCACACGCCACATTGCAGGACCCGATTCGCGATATTCGCCATTGAAATCGGCTCCCAGACCTTTCAGCAACTGGAGAATATCTTTGGGGTCATGGTCGGACAGCAGCTGAAACGACTTTCCCTGCTGCAGGGACTTGGCTTTGTTGAGAACCAGTTGCTGAGCGGTCAACGCCGGGGTACCACGAAGATCCAAAGGCATGGCGATGGTTTCTGACATGAGATTTCCTTTTGATAAAAATTTGCATCAATTATATGATTCATTCAGTATGCATCTTTGATGCGGTAGGGTTCAAGGTCGGAACCTCGATTGGATCAAGCAAAGTGCAGTCAGCACCGTTTGCCGGAAAAACTTGCACAAAAAATACAACTTTATGCGGGTACGACGTTTATCATCTGCCCCCGCCAGTGCGTGCAGACCAACGCAACGGCTCGCTCAATCCAACCCAATGCAGCCTTTCTGCAGTATTTGCACCACGCCATGCACACCCATAGTCCTGTCCACTTTTATCCGTCCGCAGTGCCGTCGGCGACTCCCGTGTCGGACCCCAACCCGATCGTTGGCGGGCGGGTCGAACTGCAATTGCTGACCACACTCAAATGCAACCTGAAGTGCAGCTATTGCTCTCTGGGTGTGGGCGACGTGTTGGGCTCCCAAGTTCATGTTGAATACGACATTGAGCAGCTCGTTTCCTTTGTGGACAAGCATCTGCAGGAAAAAGAGGTTTATGTAACTTTTTACGGCGGCGAGCCAACCTTGAACAAGAAGCTGATGCTAGAAGTCATGCAGCGCTTTCCCAAGTTCCGTTTCCAGCTACAGACCAATGCCACGCTGATCGACAATTTACCCGAGTGGGCGTTAAACCGTCTCTCCAACGTGCTGGCCTCGATTGACGGCGGCGAGTCCACCACTGACGGTTATCGTGGCAAGGGCATCTATCGGCAGGTGATCAAGAACCTCAAGGAAGTTCGAGGCCACATTGGCGGCACCATCACGGCGCGCGTCACTTGGGGCAACCCCGACACCTGTTTTGAAGAGCTGGACCAGTTGGTTAGCGGCGACACACCATTCGACTACTTGTACTGGCAGTTTGTGGCCGACGAGATGTACGCGGGCGACTCGGTTCACAAGCGCAAAGCCGTGCTGGTGCAGTTGATCGACAAATTTTTCTCGCGCACTGACGTGCTGTACCCACTGATTCCACTGATGGGCATGGTGCGCAACAAGCTGTTCCCCACCCGCGCACTGGAACTGTACGCCGGTGCCACCCAGTGCCGCGTTTCCACCCACTTGTTAAACGTCATGCCCAACGGCGAGATCTACCCGTGCCCGGACATGATGTACGCCCCGTCCATGAAGATGGGTGACGTCAAGACCAACTGGCTGCAAAAAAGTCCACTGCAACAAGACCCGGCGATGCCGTGCCACAACTGCGAAGCCTACGCCTGGTGCCGCGGCAACTGCATGAAGAATATGTATCTGGGCTATGTAAAGAACGACCTGCGCTACCGCGCCAATGTGGTCGAGCCGATTTGTGAATTGATCCGTTTCATGGGTCAGGAAATCGACAAGCGCAACCCGCAGGTTTGGTTTGAACAAGCCACGTTACCAGTGCGAAAGCAGATCATGGACTGCGAGGTGTATGAATACGTCGAAGTCATGCCCTGAGGGCTCCGTTAAACCGTCTATTTCCGGGCGCCAAAGAGTCGGGCAAAAAAACCGATCGAAGCGGGCGTCTTCTGAACCACCGGTGCACTGGGTGTACTGTTTGCTTTGTGGCTCGCATGCCATTTTCCGAAGCGCAAGTCATGGGTCATGATATGGCCGATCAGCCATTTGTTCAGGAATCGGCGCAATTCCTGTACACGGTCTTCCGTCCAGTCCTCACCGTTGCCCAAAAAATCCGCCACTTGGGCAGCAAATTCCTCATGGAGCTTTAAATGCTGCTCGAATGCCGGATAGCCGCTTTTCTCCATCAACTCCTGCTCATTGGAGAAATGCGTCACGACGTAATCCAGTAACTCCTCGACCGTCTGGTCCACCGAAGTCAGATTGAGTGCCCGCACTAACGTGAACAGGTGCCGGTGTTCCTGATCGACCTGGGCGACACCAATCTTGAATCCGTCGCGCCACTCTATGACGTAGGGCGCCTTCTTGACCTCAAGTGTTTCTGTCATGGGTTAGTTCCTGGTTGAATTTCAAATTACAGAATCGAGCGCTGGGCAAACTTTACGCTGCATTGCAGCATAGGGCAAACCCTAGGGCTTGATTTGTGACGATTCTTTGCGGTGTGTCAACTTGCAGGGGGCAAGCCTTGACGCAGTTCAAAAATCTGACTAACGGGCGGCAACCCTCAGCGTCCGGCTCAGCAGAATCACCGGAATCAGCCCCACCAGCACCAGCGCCAGGCACGGCAAAGCGGCCTCACCCAGTCGCTCATCTCGCGCGAGTTGGTAAGCCACGACGGCCAGGGTGTCACTATTAAAAGGACGCAGTACCAAGGTGGCTGGCAACTCTTTCATGACGTCCACAAACACCAGCAAGGCGGCAACGGCGACCGAGCGGCGCAACAGCGGCCAGTGCACCCGCACCAGAGTCTGCAAGCCCGAGGCGCCCAACATACGGGCCGAATCGTCCAGACTGGTCGGCAGGCGCGCATAGCCGCTCTGAAGCGCCTGAAGCGCAACGCCACAAAAACGCACCAGGTACGCCCAGACAATGCCTGCTGCCGTGGCGGTAACCCAGTAACCCACCTGCCAGTCGGGTGCCCAGGTTTGCAACCACCCTACCGGCAACAACAAGCCCACAACCACCACGGCACCCGGAATGGCGTAGCCCAAACTCGCCAACTGCGCTGCAGCCCGCACCGCCCGGTGACCGCTATAACGCACACTGAACGCAAGCCCCAGCGCCACAGCAACGGCCAGGGCCGATGTAATGGCGCCCAGACGGACGCTGTTAAGCGCCCACTCACCAAACTGGGACCACGCAAGTGCCGCCCAATCAACCGACAAGGGCCGCAGCATGAACAGCACCGGCAGTACAAACCCCATCAAGATAGGCACACTGCACAACAACCAGGCCAATGCCCGCCGACGCCCGACCAGGTGCATCGCTTGGGCATCCGTCGATCCCGCACGGGCACCTTTGGTGACGGCAAAGCGCATGCGGTGCTGGGCCCGGCGCTCCAATCCCAGCAGCACCGCAACCAGAACTAACAACATAGTGGCCAACTGGGCTGCTGCGATACGGTTGTCCATGGACAACCAGGCCTTGTAAATACCCGCAGTAAAAGTTTGAATGCCAAAGTAACTGGATACACCAAAGTCGGCCAGGGTTTCCATCAAAGCCAGAGCCACCCCCGCGGCCACTGCGGGGCGCGCCAGCGGTAGTGCCACCTCCCGCATGCGGCGACGCAACGGGGCGCCCATCAGACGCGCGGCCTCCATCAGGTGCACGGTACGCTCACCCATCGCGGTGCGTGCCAGCAAGTAAACATAAGGGTAAAGGGCGAAGGTAAAGACCCATGCAGCACCCACCACATTGCGCACCTCGGGAAACATCCGGCCCTGCGCACCCAATGCGTTTCTCAAGCCCGATTGCAGCGGGCCGCTGAACTGCAGGAAATCTGTATAGGCATACGCCACTACATAGGCTGGCATGGCCAGGGGCAGCAGCAAAGCCCATTCAAACAAACGCCGGCCAGGAAACTCAAACAGCGTAACCGCCACCGCGGTCGACAGGCCCACCAGCGCCACCCCAATGGCCACCATAAGGCACAGCAGCACGGTGGTCCCTAGGTAATCGGGCAACACGGTGCTGGCCATTTCTCGCAGAATGGCAGCAGACTGGGTGCCAGAGTCCCCCGCTGGCCACCAGGATGCCAGTACGGCCAGCACCGGCAGCATGAGTGCGGTCATCAGCAGCAGCAATGCCCAGCGAGAGAGGATCGGTAGGAAAAAATTGTGTTGCATGGTGGCCAGAGGCCTGAGCTAAATGAGAATTGTAATCATCTAAAATCACGCCCATGTTTCTGCAAGTGTCCCAACTGCACGTCCAATACCGGGGTCAAAGCCAAGCCGCGGTGCAGGACGCATCCTTCGGATTGCGGGCTGGCGATATCGGGGTTCTGATTGGACCTTCTGGGTGCGGCAAGACCACCTTGTTGCGCGCTGTGGCAGGACTCGAGAAGGCCAACGGCGGCCAGATCAAACTGGGCGGGCACGCTGTGAGCAGCGATAGCACCCACGTACCCGCCGAGCGACGCCGCATCGGCATGGTTTTTCAGGATTACGCCCTCTTCCCCCATCTGAATGTGGGTCGCAATATTGCCTTTGGCATCCACCGCTGGCCCGCGACTGAGCGGGACGCACGCGTTGCCGAGGTACTGGAGTGGGTAGGCCTGAGCGGCACCCAGAATCGTTACCCGCATGAGTTGTCCGGCGGGCAACAGCAGCGCGTGGCACTGGCCCGCGCCTTGGCACCCAAGCCACAGTTGCTGCTCCTGGACGAACCGTTTTCCAACCTGGATGTGGATTTGCGAGAGCGCCTGGCGCACGAAGTGCGGGGCATCCTCAAGGCCGCCGGGGCCACCGCACTGTTTGTGACCCATGACCAACTCGAAGCCTTTGCCATTGGCGACATGATTGGTGTCATGCACGAAGGCGCGCTGCACCAGTGGGACGACGCCTATTCTCTCTACCACCGACCGGCCACGCGGTTTGTGGCAGAGTTCATTGGACATGGTGTGTTTGCGCCAGCCACGCTGGTTGAAGTGGAGGGCCAAACCGTGGTGCAAACCGCGTTGGGTGAACTAAGCAACATTGCGGAGTGCCCCCTGCCCTCGGCTTTTGAATCTGGCATGTGCGACGTGCTATTGAGGGCCGACGACATCGTGCACGACGATGACGCGCCGGTGAAGGCTGAAATCCTGCGCAAGGCGTTTCGTGGCTCCGAATTTTTGTACACGCTTCGCCTTGTCGGAGGACAGATCGTTCAAGCGCATGTACCCAGCCACCACGATCATCGCTTGGGCGAATGGATTGGCATACGTGCCCAGGTGGACCACGTGGTTACATTCAAGCGCGCATGCTAGCCTCTTAGCTCGGCGATGGTTCCGCGCAGGTCAGCCGCCCAGGTTCGCCGGTCACGCCCCTGCGCCAGTTCAGGCGTCCCGAACTGCACTACGGCCAGCACATTGTCTGCACACAAAGTGCGCCACAACGATTGCCACAGCGTGTCATGACCGACATAGCAGGGGGCGAAGCTGATCTCTCCGGTCAGGCCGTCCATGAACCGCAAAGCCACCGGCTGGATCGGCGCATTGGCCGAGATGGCTGCCTGCAGCAAGTTGGCATGAAAGGGCAACAAACTGGCGCCGTCGCCTGTCGTTCCTTCCGGAAAAATCGCCAACACGTCACCATCGCGCAGGCACTGCGCCATCTGGTGCACCACACGCATGGCGTCGCGCCGGGATTCGCGGGTGATGTACAGCGTGTCAGCGGCGTTCGCCAATGTGGAGACCACGGGCCAGCGGCCCACCTCGTCCTTGGACACAAAGCGGCAATGGCGGGCTGCATGCATCACCACAATGTCGGCCCATGAAATGTGATTGGCGGCCAACAGCATCGGGCCGGACACTGGCGGAGTACCTTTTACTACTAATTTAATAGCTATACACGCAAGCATCTCAAGGGCCCAGACCTGAACCCGGAGGTGTTTTTGCTCGGGAGCGAGG
>CAIYDK010000245.1 GCA_903924955.1 uncultured beta proteobacterium
AACGTGAAATCCTGCCGGATCCCAAGTTCGGCAATGTAGAGCTGTCCAAATTCATGAACGTGATCATGGAAGGCGGCAAGAAAGCAGTTGCAGAGCGCATCATTTATGGTGCACTGGAGCTGATCGAGAAGAAGCATCCTGATAAAGACCCGTTGGAGGCGTTTACTGTTGCTATCAACAATGTGAAGCCCATGGTTGAAGTGAAGTCCCGCCGTGTCGGTGGTGCAAACTACCAGGTGCCTGTTGAAGTGCGTCCTGTCCGTCGCTTGGCTTTGTCTATGCGCTGGATTAAAGAGGCCGCCCGCAAGCGTGGTGAGAAGTCCATGGCCCAGCGCCTGGCTAACGAGTTGCTGGAGGCTACTGAAGGCCGAGGTGGCGCTATGAAGAAGCGTGACGAAGTTCACCGTATGGCTGAGGCGAACAAGGCCTTCTCCCACTTCCGCTTTTAATTTGCGGCTACTGCGAAGACTTCATGCGTCGTTGCAAACCCTTGTCGTGCTGTTGGCACTGTCAGCGGGTTTGCGCCTAGCCTGAAGCCTTCTCGCTACGCCGCGTTGTGCGGGTGGCGAAATGAAAAGACTCAGATCAAAACCAAGGATCCATCATGGCTCGCCATACCCCCATTGAGCGCTACCGCAACATCGGTATTTCTGCTCACATTGACGCCGGTAAGACTACGACTACCGAGCGCGTACTTTTTTATACCGGCGTGAACCACAAAATTGGTGAAGTGCACGACGGCGCTGCCACCATGGACTGGATGGAGCAAGAGCAAGAGCGTGGTATCACGATTACCTCTGCTGCGACTACCTGCTTCTGGAAGGGTATGGACAAGTCCTTGCCTGAGCACCGCATTAACATCATTGACACACCGGGACACGTGGACTTCACGATTGAAGTCGAGCGTTCCATGCGTGTTTTGGATGGTGCTTGCATGGTCTACTGTGCTGTGGGCGGCGTTCAACCCCAGTCGGAAACCGTTTGGCGCCAGGCCAACAAGTACAAAGTGCCACGTTTGGCATTCGTCAACAAGATGGACCGTACCGGTGCCAACTTCTTCAAGGTCGTGGACCAGATGAAGTTGCGTCTAAAGGCCAGTCCTGTGCCCATGGTGATTCCAATTGGTGCGGAGGAGAACTTCACCGGTGTGGTCGATCTGATCAAGATGAAGGCCATCATTTGGGATGAGGCATCACAAGGCATGCTGTTCGACTACAAGGAAATCCCTGCCGAACTGGTGGAGTTAGCCAAAGAGTGGCGCGAAAAGATGATCGAAGCGGCTGCCGAAGCCACTGAAGAATTGATGAACAAATACCTTGAAGAAGGTGATTTGACTGAAGAAGAAATCAAGTTCGGTATCCGCAAGCGCACCATCGCCAGCGAGATTCAGCCCATGTACTGTGGCTCCGCTTTCAAGAACAAGGGCGTACAACGGATGTTGGACGCCGTGATCGAGTTCATGCCATCGCCAGTGGACATTCCACCCGTTGGCGGCCTGGATGAAGACGATGCCCCTGTAGTTCGCCAGGCCAGCGACACCGAGAAGTTCTCCGCTTTGGCATTTAAATTGATGACGGATCCGTTTGTCGGTCAGTTGACATTTGTGCGCGTTTACTCCGGCGTTCTGAATAAAGGCGACACCGTATACAACCCGATCCGTGGCAAAAAAGAGCGTATCGGCCGTATCGTGCAAATGCACGCCAACAAGCGCGAAGAAGTTAGCGAAATTGTGGCTGGTGACATCGCGGCTTGCATTGGCTTGAAGGACGTCACCACTGGTGAAACCTTGTGCGATCCAGCGGCCATACTGACACTGGAGCGCATGGTGTTCCCTGAGCCTGTGATTACCCAGGCCGTCGAACCAAAGACCAAGGCTGATCAGGAAAAAATGGGCATCGCCTTGCAGCGCTTGGCGCAGGAAGATCCATCTTTCCGCGTGAAGAC
>CAIYDK010000246.1 GCA_903924955.1 uncultured beta proteobacterium
ACTGATGCGTGGTTGTCGGGCTCTCATGTCCGAGCCACAGGGCGATTCCCTCGATTTGTTCACCCGACTGCAGCAGATGCATCGCTGTTGTGTGACGGATCGTGTGCGGGGAGATTTGGCGATCACTTAGACTCGGCATTCCTTGCGTCGCCGCCGTCACTGCAAGTGCCAACCGTTGCGCAACATTGGTTCGCGTCATCTGATGACCGTCGCGGTTGGGCAGCAACGGTGACGTAGGCATCAGTTCGGGGTTAAACCTTAGCCACGTCTGTACTGCCTTGGCCGTCGATCGCCACAAAGGCATTGTTCGCTGCTTGCGGCCCTTGCCATGCAGGTGCACGCAGGCCACACCGTCCAACACGACATCGGCCACGCGTACGCCGATGATCTCCGACACCCTTGCGCCGGTGTTGTAGAGCATATGCAGCAGCAAGTGATCCCGCCGACTTGTCCAGGTGGCGCCGGGCTTGTCAATGATTGCCAGCATCTCCTCGCGCGACAAGAAGCCGAGTATCGGTCGCTCGAAGCGCTTCATCGGCACGCCCAAGGCCTGTTCAATGACACTCAACGCGCTCACGTCGCGGTGACCCGCGAACTTCAGGAACGTACGTAGCATCGCTAGTCGGGCATTGCGTGTGCGCACCGTATTGCCGCGTTCACGTTCGAGATGATCAAGGAACGCCAAAATCAGCTCCGGCGTGAGGTCGTCCAGCCGGATCGCCGTGGGCTCCCTGTGCAGATACCCTGTGGCGAAGTCCAGGAACAGCACGAACGCATCGCGGTAGGTCGCGACCGTGCACGGACTCACGGCGCGTTGTTGCGTCAAGTGCTCACTGAAGAATGACTGCACTAACGCAGCGAAACTCGGTGGGGCTCTTGGAGTGGTCGGCTTACTCATCGCAGTCCTCCCACGGATCGGCGAACTTCTCGAATCGTTGGCCGATCAAGCCCATCAGTTCCGGAACGCCGCTTAGATACCAGTAGGTATGACTGACCCTGGCGTGGCCGAGGTAGGTCGACAGTGCCAGCATGCGCTGGTCGATGTCCACACCTTCCTCGTGCCAAAGCATCAGCCGGCGTACAGCGAAGGCATGCCTCAAGTCGTGGATGCGAGGCGCACCGTGGCTGCCACGATCCACCCATCCGAGCCGCTTGCGAAGTTGCTCGAAGATGCGGTGAATTTGCCGATCGCCAAGGGGTTGGCCGAGTAGTTGTCCGCGTGTGCTGACGAAGAACGGGGCCTGGGCCGTTGCCCGCACATGCAGACTGCGCTGCGTTCGGTACCTCGCCAGCGCCTCGACAGTGCTGGGGTGCAGCGGCACCAGTCGAGACTTACCGAACTTGCTCTGGCGAATCGTAAGCACCTGTGCCTGCAAGTCCACGTCGGCGTCATACAGCTCCAGCGCCTCGGAGATGCGCAGTCCCGTGCAGGCGATCAGCCCGAACAATGTCTCGATCACCACCGACCGCAGAGCGCCCAGCACACTACCCGAGTGCCCTAGACCTCTGGCAGCGGCCAGCAATTCGATGATCTCGTGCTGGTGGTAAATGTGCGGCGCCGTGCGCCCCGGAACCCGCCCAAAGACTGCCTCATCTGGTACTTCCGTGGCTGGCTCGAACTGGCGCAGCCAACCGGTGAACGGGCGCAGCAGTCTCAATTGGCGCGCCAAGGTGGCACGGTCGCCGTCCCCGCCCTTGGCCTGACTTGCCCAAGCGGCCATAAGATCGACCGTCAAAGGCCCGTGGTGGCCACTCTTGGTGACGTAACTGGCGAAACGCGCCAGACCGTGCCCCATGGATTTGAGCGCAAAGCCTGCATGCCGCCGCTCGGCCAGGTACTGCTCGACCCGGGCCTGCAGGGTGATGTGCGCGCTCATTGGGCGCTCCCGGGCCACGGCAACGCGACACCGGCCAGCGCTCCGTGATCAAGCTTGGCGTAAATGAGGGAGGTGTCCAGCGAACGGTGCCGCAGTACGTCGGCCACTTCCTTGATCGAACCACCCTGATTGACGATACGACAGGCCAGCGTGTGGCGCAGGGCATGCGATCGACCGTGCGGAATCCCCACGCGCATGAAGGCATCGCGCACGACGCGGCGGATACCGTCCACGCCCATGGGTTTGTTGTGTGGCGCGAGATGACGCACAAACACCGTCCCGAAGCTGGTCTGAGGGCGCTCATGGCGGATGTACGCCTCCAGCGCTCGACCCGTCTCCAACGGCAACGGCAGGACTTCCTGCTGGCGCGATTTCGTTCGCTTGAGCGTGACGGTACCAGTGCGCCAGTCAATGTCGGATAACTGAAGTCGGTTGATCTCGATGCTGCGCAGCCCTAGGTCGAGCCCCAGACGGACAACCGCGTATCCCCGCCGAGGAGACTGTAGCGTGGCCGTAAAAGAACTCAGAAGCCGGTCCACTTCCTCGGCCTTAAGGGCCCGGGGCAACGACGCCAGGCTCCAATGGGCGATCGAAACGATGACGGCCAGCAGCGGTTGCACCGCATCACCACAAGTGGCGCGGTAGCGAAAGTAAGCACGCAGAGTCGCTGCAATCGTCTTAGCGTTGCTGATCGAGTCCAGAGACTCCAACTGATTGGCGATGAACCGCCGAACGTCATCAGGTTGAAGTTCACCAAAGACCACTGGTCGATCTGCGAACTTATAAAGCAGCAAGCGCTCAACGATGCGCAGGTAAGCGCTGCGTGTTCCCTCGGCCAATCCTCGCGCATCGCGCATGCTGGTGTCGTAGTTGCGAAGCTCGTCAGCGATCGGGCCTGCGGGCGTTGGCAACTCCGCGATGGCGCCGTTCTCGCGCAAGATCGCCATCAGCGCGGTCAGGGCTGCATGAAGCAACTCAGGCGTGCGCAGCGCCTCGCCTGGGCAGTTGCAGCGTGGCAGGTGGTATCGCAGGAACTGGTCAATGCAGCCATCGTCCAGTGACTTCATCGTTAAAGAACACAGCGCCATCCAGTGCGAGAAGTGCGCCAGGCTGTTCAAGCACTGGCGGGTTGAGCTGCCTGAATAGCGGCCACGCCTGAGTCGCGCGACATATGAAGGAACATGAGAAGAAAGTGGACCTTCGAGCAACCAGACTCGAACCACCGGGTGCAATGCAGCAATCTCAGACATGACAGTCTCCAGAAGTTGGGACTGTCAGTGCTGCCAGATAAGCGAAATTATGTCCAGTGCGACGCCCAAGAACATCGCAAGTCGCAAGCGTCTACGC
>CAIYDK010000247.1 GCA_903924955.1 uncultured beta proteobacterium
CAGGGTATTGGCCCCGACAGCAGCCTGAAGCTGGAGCGCATCGGTACATCAGTCTCCGGCAGCAAGTACTTCTCTGACGCCTTCAAGTTCAACTTCTCCATGAAGTCCGAGGACAAGAAGGGCGCCATCATGTCGGCGGCGTATGGTGCGACTTGGAACGCGCCCGTGGGCTCACCATATCCGACCAAGAACTATGCGGCCATGTTCTTTGCGCCGCAGCCCGAGAACTACCGGCACAACCAGTTTGAAGCCAGTTTTGACTACGTCACACGCAAGTTGCAGCTCAGCGGTGGTGTGTATTTAAGCGTTTTGGATAACTCCGCCATCGCGATGAATACCACCCCCGGCCAGAACTCGCTGACCACCACCGCAGGACCCATTACCAGCCCATGGATTTCATTGCCGCCGAGCAACCGGGCAACGCAATGGGACTTCTCAGGCGCCTACAACTACAGCGACCAGACCCGCATGAGCTTCAAGCTGGCGAAGGAAACCGGAACGCAGGACACGCCCTTTATTGCGGCCTATGGGGATGCTGTAACTGGGTCGGCGACCTACACCAAACTCAACCCACCCGGCGTACCCTATGCAGCGGGCAACGTGGCAACCAGCCTGGGCGGTTTGGTCGAGACAACGTCGGCCTTTGGGCAACTCACCTCGAAGCTTAGTAAAGACCTGAATTTCCTGGCGTCCTGGCGTTATGAAGACCGCAGCGACAAGACGCCGCAGTTGTATTACCTGGATAAAACCGCCTCGACGGAATATCCTACCGGGTATCAAAATCCGCAGGAGTCCCACACGCTCAATCGCGGCAAGGCAGAGCTGACTTACCGTCTGCCCGACGGCTACAGCATGACCGGTGGCTACGACTTTGAACGCAAGGTTACGCCCAAGGCCTATCGCGCAGAAGTGACCGACCAGACCGTGCGCGTTGAGTTGCGTAAAGCACTGAGCGACACCCTGAATGGCAAGTTCATGATCGCGCACAGTGATCGAACGGGTGGTACATGGGACCTGCTTGATGGCACGCCAGCACCTGGAATGGTTACATTTTCCACCACGACGGGTGTGGCTGCACCTTTGCAGTTCGCTGACCGCAAACGCGACAAGGCGAAGCTCATGATGGACTGGAGTCCAGTGGATCCGCTGTCGCTGCAGTTCTTCTATGAATACGGCAAAGACGCCTACCCGTTTACGCCTCCATCCGGCAACGCCCAGATGGGTATGACCGATGGCAGGACTGACCTGATTGGGATTGATGCTGCATTCCAGATCAATGACAAGTGGAAGATGAACGGGTACTACTCGCGCAACCAGAACACGACGCATCAGAACGAGGTCTACACGCCCCGGATGACCGCCGACCAGAACTGCACGGGCACGCTGGCCACCAATTCATGCACCCCATGGATGGCAGACCTTGACATGAGCGGTCAGGTTTTTGGTTTGGGCTTGAGCGGAAGTGTTGCAAGCTGGACTATGAGTGCGAAATACCTTTATTCGCAAGACACCACCAAGTACGGCATCACGTTTAACCCTGCAGCTCCCAGTGCAGCAGGGAGTTCGGTGCCTGCTGGTGCGGGGGTATTGCCCGACACGGTCTACTCCATCAACCGTCTGAACCTTTCGGGTGGCTATGCGGTGAGCAAGCAGACCAAGGTGCGTCTGGACTACGTGTATGACGTGCGCAAGATGGATGACTACACCTGGTCGCAGTGGACCTTCACCGATGGCACCCGTGTCACGGTCAGTCCAACGCAGACGACCCAGTTGCTGGGTGTGACACTAACCCATTCATACTAATAGTCTGAACGCCAGTCTCGCTTGATCCCCCGCCCTCTAGAGGAGCGGGGGATTTTCACTTGTGCAGCCGGATGCGCGACAATGGCTCTATATCCGCCAGCCCACGATTAACTGCCTTGTCTTCGACTTCTACTCTGTCCCCCAACGTCGGGACTGCCCCCAGTTCTACCGCCATGACGCCGCAAGAGCGCCGTTCCAGTGCATCGCTGGCGCTGATCTTTGCCTTTCGTATGCTGGGCCTGTTCCTGGTGCTGCCGGTGTTTTCGCTGGAGGCGCGCAAGTACCCCGGTGGCGACGACCCGGCGCTGGTTGGCTTGGCCATGGGCATTTACGGCCTGACGCAGGGCTTTCTGCAAATTCCGTTTGGCGTCGCGTCGGACCGTTTTGGCCGCAAGCGGGTCATGGTCATCGGACTGGTTATTTTTGCGGCTGGCGGCGTGATGGCCGCCTTGGCACCCACCATGGCCTGGCTGGTGGCCGGGCGTGCGTTACAGGGCGCCGGCGCCATTTCAGCGGCCGTGACCGCCTTGCTGGCGGACCAGACCCGCGACGTGGTGCGCACCAAAGCCATGGCCATGGTAGGCGCCAGTATTGGGCTGATGTTTGCCATATCACTGGTGCTGTCGCCACTGCTCAACGCCGTATTGGGTTTGAATGGGCTGTTCGCGTTGACGGCCGTACTGGCCGTGTCCGGCATTGCTGTGGTGCTGTGGTGGGTGCCACCAGAGCCTGCCAAGCACGCTGAAGAACTGCCCGCCAAGCTGGGCGCCAGCTTGTTAAACGTGCTGCGACAACCGGGCTTATTGCGGCTCAACTTTGGTGTCTTCATGCTGCACGCCGTGCAGTTATCCATGTGGGTGGCATTGCCGGGCATGCTGGTGCAGGCCGGGCTACCCAAAGATCACCACTGGTGGGTGTATCTTCCGGCGGTTTTGGGCTCCTTCTTCGTTATGGGTGCGACGCTGTTTCCGCTGGAAAAACGGGGCTACCTGCGCGCGGTGTTTTTGTCATCTGTTGGATTGATTGCGCTGGTGCAGATCGGCTTGCTGGCCGTTGCGTCCGGCGCTCCGACTGTTAACGGACTGGCACTGTTGCTGTTTGTTTTTTTCTGCGGTTTTAATGTGCTTGAAGCCAGTCAGCCCAGCATGGCCTCGCGCCTGGCACCTGCTGGTGCGCGCGGCTCGGCGCTGGGCGTCTATAACAGTTTGCAATCGCTGGGGTTCTTTACGGGCGGTGCGCTGGGCGGCTGGCTGCTTAAGGGTTTTGGGCCCCAGACTCTGTTTGGCGTATGTGCGCTGGCCATGCTGGCCTGGCTGGCTGTGGCATGGCCTATGCAGGCCCCGCGTGCGCCTGTAGCGCAACCCGCATCCAAGGCCGTATAAACTCGGCAGCATCTGACCTCAACCCATTAGGAATCCCATGGCATCCGTCAATAAAGTTATTCTGGTTGGCAATCTGGGCCGTGACCCCGAGATCCGCTACCTCCCCAGTGGCGAGCCCGTGGCCAATATCACTATTGCCACCAGCAGTAAATACAAGAACAAATCCGGTGAAATGGTCGAAGAGACCGAGTGGCACCGCGTCACCTTTTTCGGCAAACTGGCCGAAATCGTGGGCCAGTACCTGAAAAAGGGACGCCCGGTCTATGTGGAAGGTCGCATCAAGACGCGCAAGTACACGGACAAGGATGGCATCGAGAAGTACGCTACCGATATCATCGCCAACGAAATGCAGATGTTGGGTGCCCGTGAAGGCATGGGAGAGCCGGCTGGCGATGACGGAAGTTATGACAGCGCGCCCCGTCGTGCCGCTCCTGCGCCAGCCCGTGCGGCGGCGGCACCAGCGCCACGACAGGCACCGCCACCCCGCCCGGCCAGCGGCTTTGACGACATGGACGACGACATTCCTTTTTAGGCTAATGTAATTCTCTAAACAAACCCCGCTAAGTTATGGACTTATCGGGGTCTTTTCATACGGCATTGAAACGGAGCTGCCATGACTGAACTGATTTTGCTCGGTGATGAAGCGGTCGCCCGCGGCGCCATCGATGCCGGCATTACCGCCGCCTATGCTTACCCCGGCACGCCCTCCACCGAGATTTACCAGGCCATTGAAGACCATGCCAAGAGGCATGGGCTGCCGATCAAGGGGTTTTGGTCGACCAACGAAAAAGTAGCCTTGGAAGAAGGTGTCGGCGTGTCCTACGCGGGCTGCCGTGCGCTGGTAGCCATGAAACACGTGGGGCTCAATGTAGCCGCAGATCCGTTCATGAATGTGGCCGTATCGGGTGCTCACGGTGGACTGGTGATTGTGGTGGCTGATGACCCGTCCATGCATAGCTCGCAAAACGAGCAGGATTCGCGCTATTTTGCCGACTTTGCGATGGTGCCCTGTCTGGAGCCGGCCAACCAGCAGCAGTGCTACGACATGACGCGCGAGGCGTTTGAGCTCTCCGAGCAACTCAAGGTGCCCGTGCTGTTGCGTCTGGTCACGCGTTTGGCGCATAGTCGTGCACAGGTCATATTGGCTCCACCGCGCGCCCAAAACAAGCCCAGCTATGTGGATGACCCAGCCCGCTTTACGCTGATTCCGGTCAATGCCCGGCGCGCCTATGCACAGCTTGTTGACAAGCAAACGCACCTGCAAGCCTATAGTGAGGCGCACCCCGTCAACGCTCTGACGATTCAAGGCGCGGGCAAGCAGGGTATTCTGGTCAGCGGGCTGGCCTGGAATTATCTGAACGAAGCATTGGGCGACGCAATGAACAGCTTCAACCTGCTGCGCATTGCCACTTACCCGTTGCCGGTGAAAAAAATCCGCCAGTTGCTGGACGCCTCCAGCGAAGTATTTGTGGTGGAAGAAGGTTACCCGTTCATCGAGCGATACATCAGCGCCTTGGGGTTGATGACAGAGCGGCGCATTCGCGGCAAGCTCACCGGGGACCTGCCGCGCATCGGTGAGCTGAGCCAGGACGCTATCAAACCCTGTTTTGGATTGACGGTGGAGCCCTCCCTGCAATTGGCAGGTCTGTCAGATGTACTGGTGGGACGCCCGCCACGTTTGTGCGACAAGTGTCCGCACAGTGATGCCTATATCGCCATCAAGGAAGTGATTGCTGAGCTGGGGGCGGGGGTTCGGGTGATGGGTGACATCGGCTGTTATTCGTTGGGTTACCTGGAGCCGCATCAGGCCATTCATTCATGCTTGTGCATGGGATCATCGATTGGCATGGCGATTGGCGCTGCGCATGCCGGAATGAATCCTTCGTTGTGTGTGATTGGCGATGGCACCTTTACCCACTCGGGCATGGCCCCCTTGCTCGACGCGGCGCGGGAAAACAGCAACATCAAAGTGTTCATTCTGGATAACAGCATCGTCGCCATGACCGGAGGCCAACCCACCATGGCCACAGACGAAGAGGTGGTTGATCTGGTGGCCGGCCTGGGTGTGCCTCGCAAGCACATCCGAATTGTCGAGCCGACAGCACACAAAAAGCAGCAGACGGTGGCCACTATCCGCGAAGAGCTGGCCCATCAGGGGTTGTCGGTGATCGTGGCGCGGCGCGCCTGCGTTACCTACGCCAAGGAGATCAAGGAGCTCAAGGCACACAAGCGTGATATTGCGGTGGTCGCTGCATGAACTTTGACATGGTGATTGCGGGGGTTGGCGGTCAAGGGGTGCTGACCATCGCGGCGGTGCTGGACCGCGCGGCGCATGAGGCCGGGTTGTTTGTCAAACAATCTGAAGTGCATGGCATGGCGCAGCGTGGCGGCGCCGTGTCGGCCTTTGTCCGCATGTCGGACCAACCTGTTGCCAGCGATCTGATTGCCAAGGGCCGCGCCAGTTTGTTGCTTTCGGTTGAGCCGCTGGAGGCACTGCGCTATACCCAGCTGCTAAAGCCTGAGGGTTGGATCGTGAGTGACGTCACGCCCATGTTGAACATGCCGGAGTATCCGCCAATGGACGGCGTGTACAGGGTGCTATTTTCTGCGCCCCGCCTGGTAGCGGTGGATGCAACCCGATTGGCGCAAAAGGCCGGCACGATCAAGGCGCAGAACATTGTCGCGCTGGGTGCCGCCGCCATGCACTTGCCCCTGTCAATGGAACTGATAGAGCAACAGATTCGCGCCCTGTTTGAGCGAAAGGGTGAGCGTATCGTCAACGCCAACATTCACGCGTTTCGCAAGGGCGATGCCGCCGCCCGGTTCACCAGCGCGTTGCTGAACGCCGGTGTGCCCTGCAACACGTTGGCCCAGGTGGTGTCGCATATTCACTTTCCACCGCACCCGGTTGCGGCCGATGTGGTGCTGGCTTGGACGCAGTGCCTGCTGGCAGACAATGCGGCCCAAATAGTCCAACGCATGGTTGATCACAGTGAGTTGACCCGCCTGGAGGACTTGTCCGACCTGGCCTCAACTGCGTAAAGTCATCGGCTATCCGCAGCAGCTATCAGGTCGCTACTGCTTGCGCCCCGGTTTGGCGGCGCCCCAGCAGTCGCATCGCAAAACGGTACAGCATGCGCAAACCGATCAAGGTCAGAATGGCTTCGATAAAGGTCAGCACAAAGGCAAACAGCCCGTTGCTCCGTTCGGTCCGCAGATTGAACTTGGCCAGCATGCGGTCGCGCGATATCTCAATGCTGTCGTAGAAGGTGGGCACCACCAGCAAGGTCAACAAGGTAGAGGTGATGGTGCCGCCGATGATGGCCACCGCCAGCGGTTGGTAAAACTCGCCGCCTTCGCCCAAGCCAATGGCCACCGGCATCATGCCGGCAATCAACGCAAAAGTTGTCATCAAGATCGGGCGCAGTCGCACGCGTCCGGCGTGCATCAGCGCTTCCTCCCGCTCCACGCCCTCGGCCTCGCGCTTGCGCGCCGCGTCAAGCAGCAGAATGGCATTCTTGGCGACCAGTCCCATCAGCATGATGATGCCAATGAAGCTCATCAGGTTCAGGGTGCTGCGGGTCACCAGCAGCGCCAGCACCACACCGATCAATGACAGCGGTAGCGACAGCATCACCGCGAGTGGTGCGGTGAACGAACCGAACTGCATCACCAGAATCAGGTACATGAGGCCAATACCGGAGAGCAGCGCAATCAGCATTTCAGTAAACAGTTCTTTCTGGTCTTGCCCGGCGCCACCCAATGAGAGGCCATAGCCCGGTGGGTAGTCAAACGACTTGGCCAGTTTCATGGCATCGTCGGTTACCTCTCCATTGGATCGGCCCTGCGCGTTGGCCGAGACGGTGATGTTGCGCTTGCCGTTGGAGTGCTCAATGCCGGACGGCCCCTTGCCCATGGTGATGGTGGCGATCTGCTCCAGCGGTACCATCAGGTTGGTGCCCGTTACGGCGATGGGCAGGCGCTCAATGCTTTCCTTGCTGACGCGGTCATCGGGGTGCAGGCGCACGGCTACGTCACGCGTCTCGCCGGTGGGGTCAACCCAGTCGCCGACTTCAATGCCCGCAAAGGCCACCCGCAGGGACTGTGCTGCATCATTGGCCGAAATGCCCATGGAATTGGCCAGACCGCGGTTGAGTTCAATTTGCAGTTCCTTCTTGGGGTCTTGCTGCGACAGACCGATATCCACCGCACCGGGAACCAATCGCAGCTTGTCCATGTAGGCGCTGGTGATCTCCAGCAACTTGCGGGAATCGGGGCCGGTGAAATCGATCTGAATGGGTTTTCGCGATCCATTGGTCAGGTCGTCCAGCACCACGTACTCGGCGCCCACCAGGGTGTTCACCTTCTCCCGCAGTTCGACCGCAATTTCTTTGGCCGTTCGGCTTCGGGTGTTGCGCTTGCCGATGTCTACGTAGATGCGGCCCCCGCTGGCGGTGATGTTGCTGTTGGTCTCTTTGGTTTCTGCAATGGTTCGGGCCAGTTCGGCGGCCCGCTCCATTTTCAGGCGGGCGTATTCCACCGATGAGGACGATGGCATGCGCACATCAATCATCAGGTTGCCGGAGTCGGTGGCGGGCAAGAAGCTGGTGCCCCCCACTTTGACTTGCAGCACCAATGAGGCCACCAGGCTCGCCAGTGCGATGGCCGCCATCCAGCGACGGTGGTGCAGGGCCCAGGCAATGACGTTGCCGTAGCGGTCGGACTGGTGGTCAAACCACACGTTGAAACGTGCCAGCACTGCGCTAATCCCTGTCTTGGGCGCGTTGTGGTGGCCCACCGGGTCGCCCCAGTAGGCCGACAGCATCGGGTCCAGCGTGAACGAGATGCCCAGGCTGACCAGCACCGAGCAGGTCACCGTCAGAGCGAAGGGGCGGAACCACTCACCCGAGACGCCAGGCATGAACGCCACCGGTATGAACACCGCGATGATGGAGAAGGTGGTGGCGGCTACTGCCATCCCAATTTCGGCAGTGCCCTCGAGCGAAGCGGTGCGCCGGTCCGAGCCGCGTTGCATGTGGCGCACGATGTTTTCCCGCACCACAATGGCGTCGTCAATCAGCACGCCGATGGCCAATGACAACCCCAGCAGCGTCATGAAGTTCAGCGTAAAGCCGCATAGCCAGACGGCGATGAATGCTGCAATGACCGACGTTGGCAGGCTCAGCGCCGTAATCAGCGTAGAGCGCCAGGAGTTCAAAAATGCATAGACCACAAAAATAGTCAGCACGGCGCCCAGCACCAGTGATTCGATCACGTTGTTCAGGCTGCGCTGCGCGTCCACACCGCCATCGCGGGTGACTTCAAGTTTGGTGCCGGGGTGGTCTTTTTCAAATTCGGTATTGATGTCCTTCACCATGTTGCGGATGGCGGTCGCCACACTGACGGTGCTCGCATCGCGCGAGCGGGTGACAAACATGCCGATGTTGGGCTTGCCGCTACGGATGCTGTAGTTGCTGACATCTGCAAAGCTGTCGCTGATGGTGGCTACCTGGGCCAGTCGGACAATTTGCCCGCCAAAGCGTTTGACCACAATGCTCTGGAATTCTTGCGGAGACTCGATGCGCCCGACCAGGCGAATGCTTTCTTCGTCCAATGCCCCTTGTACTTTGCCCACCGGCGCGTTCGTGTTTTGCGCCCGCAGTGCGGCCACCACGTCACCGACCGACACGTTGTACTCACGCAGCTTTTCGGCGCGCAGCAAGACCGAGAGCTCGCGCTTGAGGGAGCCGTTGATGTTGACATTGGCCACGCCGGCAATGCCGCGCAGCTTGTCGGCCAACACGTCCTCGGCCAGGCGCGATATTTCGGCGTGGCTCTGTTTGCTGCTCGACAGCGCCAGATTCATGATGGGCTGTGCAGAGGGGTCGTAGCGCCGCAAGACGGGTTCGCGCATCTCGGTGGGGAGCTTGTAGCGTACGCTGGAGATCACGTTGCGCACCTCGTCCGAGGCTTCGATCATGTTTTTCTTGAATGAAAAAATCACATCAAAACGGGCGTTGCCCTCTGTGGCGTTGGAATAAACCTCCGTCACGCCAGAGATGCTTTGCAAGGATTTTTCAATGCGGTTGATGATCTCCCGCTCCACCGTGTCGGGGGAGGCGCCGGGATAGGCAATCGTTACAAACAGCCCCGGCACTTCCACGTCGGGGTTCTGGTTGACGCGCAGCTTGCTCATAGCCAGCAGGCCCATGGCCATCAGCGCAATGATCAATACGATGGTCGCCGTGGGGCGCTTGATACTGAAGTCGGACAGAAACATGGCTATTTCCCTTGCGTGGCCACAGGCGTCAAATCTGCCTGCGAAGCCGGTGCCGAGGTTGCTATTGCAGGGGGCTTGGCGTGGACCACTTCCGCCGTCTGGCCTTCTTTGAAGCTGGAACTGGGGCTGCGCAGAATGGTGTCGCCTTCGGTCAGGCCATTGCGAATTTCAAAATTGCCGGTGCGTGGGTCGCGTGCACCCAGAGTCAGCTCGACCAGGTTCAGGGTGTTGCCTTTGACCCGCCAGACGGACGCCTTGTCGCCGGCCTTGACCAGCACGGATTCGGGCAATGTAAGGACCTTTGCAGTGGTGGCTTCAATCGTTCCTTCTGCATACAGGCCAGAGACACTGGGTTGTTTGGTATCGTTAAAGCTCACCAGCACTTCGACTTGGCGCGTTACGTCGTTGGCGCTGGGGTCCACACGGGTCACCTTGCCGCGAAACTCCTGCCCGGTATAGCCGTTGATGCGAAAACTCACCGCCTGCCCAACCGACACCACGCTGACCTTATCGGCCGACACGCGGCCTGCAAACCGCATGCTGGTGGGGTCGATCACCTTGAGTAACTCCTTGCCGATTGATGCAGTGTCACCGGCCGACACTTTGCGGTCGCTGACGACGCCGTCAAACGGAGCTCGCACCACGGTGCGCTCGAGTTGCTGGCGTGCCAGCACAGCGCGTGCGTTGGAAGCCGATAACTCGCTGGTGGCACCGTTGCGCCGAACTTCGGCATCGTCCAGCGCTTGCAGGGATGTCATGCCCGAGGCACGCAGCGTTTTCAGGCGCTGCAGGTTGCGCTCGGCCTGGTCCAGCGACTGCGTGGCGTTGCGGGTGTTGTCCTCCGCTGAATTCAGGTTGTCGCGGATGGAGGTCTGGTCCATGCGCACCAGAACGTCGCCACGGCGGACCACGTCACCGTTTTCCTTGAGTACTTGCAGCACTACGGCGGATACCTCGGCCCGCAGGTCGGCTTTGCGCTCGGGCTGAATCGAGCCGGTAACCACGGGCCCGGAAGCCAATGCACTGTTCTGCACGCTAAGGATGTCTTCTGGGGCAATCACCAGTTTGACGGCGGCGGTAGTGTCTTTCTTGTCCCCTTTACCGGGAAACTTGTCGCACGCCGACAGGCTGGTAACGAGCGCGACAACGATGAGCAAGGGGCGCAACATAAAAACTCTCCGAAGGGAAAACCGGTCCGTGATAAATGGAATGGCGCTTGATTTGAATCAAATCACAGCGCCGAGCCCGCGATTATGGCGGCTAGGCGTTTCCTTTTGTCCCAGGCTTGGTTTGCGCGGTAGCTTGTGGTGCAGTTGCTTTGTGGGCGACGATGACAACGGTGGGGAGTTCAATGCTATGCAGTGTTGGCGCGGTGCGGGTTTGCATTCCGGTGGCAATCGTGCTGAAGCAACTGGCTGAGAGGGCTGCAGCCAACATCAGGGCGAGCAGTTTGGGCAATGGGCGTGTGGTCATGTTAGGGCTCCGTGTGTTGATGGGGTGGACTGTAGGCAGAAGTTGTCGGAGTCGCATCCGCATTGCGACCGGTGGCCGATGAGCGTGACAAACTGCTTGAATAGCGGTGTGGACGGAAAGCAAGCTTGAGCGAAGTTTGGTTTAATCGGACCCTTCAGAGCGGCTTTTACGCGCCCGATGCCCCACAAGGGCAGGGTTTTGGCAGAGCTAGCAGGACCGATTTACCACCTTGGGAGTGAAGAATGAAACATACGATAGTGGGCGCACTGTTTGCGCTGGCCGTGGCCATGTCCTTCGCGCAAGACGTGGTGAAACCGAATGCCAATTTACTGGCCGATGGCATCCCGGCCATTCCCAAGGCCATTGCCGACAAGGTCTCGCTGTACACGGAGTTTCGCGGTTTTGGCTTCGTGGGCTGGCACCCGAAGGAGCGTTCCATGTTGGTACGGCATCGCGAGCAGGGCGCCAACATTGCACAAATCTATTGGCTCAAATCGCCGGGTGGAAAGCTTGAGCCGATCACTGATTTCCCCGATCCGGTATCCGCCGCCTCGTTTGCCCCGCACCATGGAAGCTACATCGTTTACGGGCGTGATGCCGGTGGCAACGAAGCGACACAGGTGTTTCGCATGGACCTGGCAACACGGCAGTCCACCCTGTTGTCCAACCCCGACGAACGCAGCGCCTACACGTGGTCAAAAAAGGGTGACCGGCTACTGATCGAGTCCGTTCCATTGGACAAAACGGCCCAGGGAGGAACCCGAGCCCAGGTCGTAACCACATTAACTCTGTTGGATCCTCTCAAGCCCGAAAGCAGGAACCGTCTGACTGAATTGCCAGGGGGTGGTTGGGGAAGCTTCAGTTTTACCCACGATGATGTCACCTTGGCGGCACAGCAGTACCGCACACCCAATGACTCGGATGTATTCCTGATTGATGCCAAGACCGGCGCCCGGGAAAAGATTCTCCCCAAGGACGGCGCACCGGCTGCCGGGTACAGCGGCTTTGAATGGAGCCACGACAACCGGCGCCTGTTTTTGACGACCAATCAGGGAGGCGAATTTTCTGAACTCTCGGTCTATGACCGCGGCGACAAGACATTGACCGTGTTGTCGCGCCATATTCCGTGGGATATCGAAAACTTCAGTCTCTCCGCTGACGGAGAGCGACTGATGGCGGTGGCCAACAACAATGGCCGCGACGAGATGCATGTATTTGACGCCGCGACTGGAAAAGAACTGGCCCGACCCGATGTGGTTGCAGGCTCTATTGGCGGCGGGCAGTGGCACGATGCGCAATACGCCACGCTGGGTTTTTCGTTGAACTCCCCGCAAAGCCCGGGTGATGTATTCAGTCTGGATGCCAAGACCGGCAAGTCCGAGCGCTGGACCGTGGCAAGTGCGCCTGCTGGCGTCAAACCGGATACGTTCATCAGTCCCGAACTGGTTCAAGTCAAGAGTTTTGACGGTCTGACTGTCAGTGGCTGGTTGTTCTTGCCGGATGCGACCAAGTTCCCGGGCAAACGGCCCGTGTTGGTGAGCTTCCATGGCGGGCCTGAAGGTCAATCAACGGTGCGCTTTATGGGGCGCTACAACTACTTTCTCAACGAGATGGGTGTGGCCGTGCTGATGCCCAATGTTCGGGGCTCCATGGGCTACGGCAAGACCTATCTGGATCTGGACAACGGTTTCAAACGCAAAGATTCGGTTAAAGACGGTGGCGCCTTCCTGTCCTGGGTGGCCAGTCACCCCAGGTTGGACTCCAAGCGCATCGTAGTGTCAGGCGGAAGTTACGGCGGCTACATGAGTCTGGCCACGGCGGTGGACTATAGCCCGCTCATCCGGGGGGCGATTGACGTCGTGGGCATCAGCAATTTCGTGACCTTTCTGAATAACACCGAGAGCTACCGGCGCGATCTGCGACGCGTCGAGTACGGCGATGAGCGTATTGCGGAGATGCGGGCCTTTCATGAGAAGATTGCGCCTTTGAACAACGCCGCATCCATCACTGTTCCTCTGTTCGTGGTACAGGGAAAGAATGATCCGCGTGTGCCGTATACCGAAGCCGAGCAAATCGTATCGGCAGTGCGCAAGAACGGCGTGCCAGTGTGGTACCTGCTGGCAGACAACGAAGGGCATGGCTTTCGGCGTAAGGCCAATGCTGACTTCGAGTTCTACACCACCGTGCGATTTCTTGAAAAAACGTTGACCGATTAATGGGTTGTCGGCACTTTTCTAGTCCACCATGCCGCGCCGCCTGACGCACATTGATGCGGCCAAGGTGGTCGCGGCAAATCTGCTTGTGTTGCACCACTTCGCGGTGTATGGGCCTCTGGCCGACGCACTGCATCTGGCTGTCCCGCGATTGAGCGATTGGTTTTTTGACTATGCCCGTATAGCCGTGCAGGTGTTTTTGGTGATTGGCGGGTACTTTGCCGCCAGTTCGTTGGCGCCCCACGGCTACTTGCAGCGCCGGCATCTTTTAACCGTCGTTCGGCAGCGCTTTGTGCGACTGGTGCTCCCGCTGGGCGCTGCTTTGCTGGTGGTGATGGCCAGCAGTGCACTGACCCGAATGTGGCTCCAGACGGAGTTTGTGCCAGCAGCACCTGGGTGGCTTCAACTGCTGGCGCATGCGACCTTGACTTATGGCTTGGCGGGGGTTGAACCCTTGTCGGTCGGCATCTGGTACGTGGCTATTGATTTCCAACTCTATGTATTGATGACCGGTTTGTTGTGGTGGGGTGCAAGGAGGGCGCAGTGGTTGGTTGCAGGTGCTGGGTTGGCATCGCTGTTCTACTTCAACCTGCACCCCGAGACCGACAACTGGGGCGTGTATTTTTTTGGATCCTATGCCATGGGTGCCTTTGCGTGGTGGGCCGGGCACTCGCGCCATTCAGGCAAGTTGCTGGTCGGTCTGGCCAGTGCTGGCGGGGCCGCATTGGCGTGGGATTTTCGGATGCGCATTGCCTTGGCGTTAACGGTGGCGATTGGACTGGGCATTGCGCGAAGCCGCATGTCGGTCGAGCACTCGCGGTCCATTCCCAAGCCTGCGTTGAGTCGGTGGATCAGAAAGGGTGCGCGGAGTTCGTATGCGCTTTTCCTCACCCATTTTTCCATTTTGATGCTGGCCAATGCACTGTGGGCGCATCTTGGGTTGCAATCCGGTGGCACCGCCATCTTTGTGGTGTTTGGCGCGTGGTGTGTCTGCGTCCTACTTTCGATGGTGTTTGAACGTTTCGTCGAGCGCCCTCTTGCATCGGTTCGGATTTGAAGAAGCGTGCTACAGCCGCTCGGCCAGTGCCATGGCGAGCGACACGCTGAACATGGCCATGGCGGTTGACACCGCTACACTGGCCGTGACCAGTTCCTCTGCTACCTGGTAGCGCTGCGAGAACATGAAGACGTTGGCGCCAATTGGCAATGATGCCGTCACCACCAGTATGGTCAGTGGCAGGCCGTGCAGTCCCATCAGATGACCAATGAGCGCCACCAGCGCAGGTAAAGCCAGGTTCTTGAGAAGACTCAATCCAATGGCGCCACGCAATTGCTGCCCGATGCGGGCGTTGGCCAGCGTTGCGCCGACCAGCAACAGCGCCATCGGCCCCATGGCACTTCCCAGCAGTTGCAACGGGCGGTCCAACATGGCTGGCATGGTCAGTCCGGTTTGCGCGAATAGCAGCCCAACCAGAATCGGCAAGGGCACAGGGTGCAAGATGCCGTTGCGCAGGGCGTCCAGCACAGGTCGGTGCCAGGAAGCCCGTGTCTGAGACGCGGATGTTGCCCGAGCGGCCTGTCGCGCCACGGCCAGTTCCAGCGCTATGGTGGCCATGGTGAGCAAAATCAGGGCGTGCAGGGAAATGATGGTGAATAACGTCACCATCCCTGCCTCCCCATAGGCCAGGCTGATCAGGGGAATGCCGATGGCCACCGTGTTGCTGAACGTGGCGGCCAGCGCCAGCACCGTGGCGCGCCGGGTGGCCCGGCGCCAGGCCAGCATCACCAGAAACAAGCCGATGACCGCGGCAAAGTACGCCACCACGGGTTTGAAGTCGAGCCGTTCCACATGCACTGTGCTCATGGTACGGAACAGCAGTGCCGGAGTGAGCACCATGAATACCAGAGAGCCAAGGTCTTTTAGCGATGCAGGCCTCATCCAGCCTGCGCGACATGCTATAAAACCAATAGCAATCAGCAGGATCACGGGTACGAGCGCGGAAAGAACGATGGATTGCATCAGGGGTCAGGAAAAGCCCTGATTGTCTCCTTCAGACCAGACCGGTGGCCGCCGCCAGCAGGTAGCCCACCAGACAGGAGGTGCTCACACCAATCAGCCCCGGCAGGATGAAGCTGTGGTTGACCACATACTTGCCGATGTGTGTGGTTCCTGAGCGGTCGAACTGTATGGCCGCAAGGTCGCTGGGGTAGGTGGGCAAGATGTAATAGCCGTAGGACGCAGCGGCAAACGCCACGATGTAGCCGGGCGGCACGCCAATGGCCAGGCCTACGGGCACCATGGCACTGATGGCCGCGGCCTGCGAGTTGACCAGTTTGGAGACCAGTAGCAGGGCAATGGCATAGGTCCAGGGTTGTGTTTTTACCAGGTCGGTCAAGGCGGCCTTCAGTTCGGGCAGGTGGGCTTCAAACACCGTATCGGCCATCCACGCAATACCGAACACCGCCACCACGGCAATCATGCCCGCGCGAAACACCTCCGTCTTGCCGATGCTGGACGGATCCGTCCGGGTGAACAAAATCATCAGTGCTCCGGCCAGCAACATGAACATCTGAATGGTCAGCACCATGGACAGCGGCTTGCCCCCCACGAGTGGGCGCAGGGACTGGAAGGCCCCCAAAATGGCAACCACGGCGATGGAGCCGATGAAGATCCACATGGCAGTCCACTGGCTGCCGGTCAGTACCTTGCCCAACAGGGTTGCGCTTTCGCCGTAGACGAACTGGCGCTGCTCGGGGTCGGCAATGCGTTTCTGGAACTCGCCATCGTCCTTCAGCTCTTTGCCGCGAAACCAACTGAAGACGCCAATCAGCAACACACCGGCCAGCGTGGACGGAATGGTGATGGACAGCACCTGGATGAAGTCAATGACGTGACCGTTCACCGGCACCTTGGCCAGAAAAGCGACCAGCGAGACCACGGCGACCGACACCGGGCTGGCCAGAATGCCCATCTGGCTGGCAATCGACGATGCCGCCATGGGCCGCTCGGGCCGGATGTCATTCTTGATGGCAATGTCGTAAATGATGGGGAGCATGGTGTAGACCACATGGCCTGTGCCGCACAGAATGGTCAGCAGGCAGGTGGTGAATGGCGCCAGGATGGAGACGTATTTCGGGTTGCGGCGCAGAATTTTCTCCGCGCCCAGCAACAGCACTTCCAGACCGCCAGATGCCTGCAACGTGGCGGACGCGGCGACTACGGCGATGATGGTTAGCATGACATCGACCGGCGGTTTTCCGGGCGGCAGATGAAATGCAAATGTCATGATGACAATGCCGATGCCACCCAGCAGGCCCAGCGCCACACCGCCTTTGCGTGCACCATAAAACAGGCAAACCAGAATGATGGCAACTTGCAAGAGAATATCCATGGTCAACTCCTTCGATAGGACTTCACTGTATGCCTATATCTAGGGTAAACCCTAGTATTGCCTGGGTCTCAATTGATCTGGATCAATCAATCAACCTTTCCGCGCATGCTCCTGTCTGAAACCGCCATCGTCCTGTGCACCCTGAATGCGAAGTACATCCACGCTTCGTTGGGCCTGCGCTATCTGCAGGCCAACATGGGTGGCCTGAAGGGCCAAACAGTGTTGAGGGAATTCACGGTGCGCCGCAATCCGCAGGAGCTGGCGGATGAATTGCTGGCGCTGTCGCCGCGTGTCATCGGGTTTGGGGTGTACATCTGGAACGTCACAGAGACCACCGCCGTGGTCCGACTGATCAAACAGACGCGGCCAGAGGTCACGGTGGTCCTGGGTGGGCCGGAGGTCAGCCATGAATGGGCTGATCAGGAGATATTCCAACTTGCCGACCACCTCATCACGGGCTGGGGCGATGTGAGTTTCCCCAAGTTGTGCCATGCCCTGCTGTACGGACCGCAGCCCCTGATGAAGGTGATTTTGGGGGAGCAGCCGCAGCTGGACCAGATTGCGCTGCCCTATGAGTACTTCACCGATGCCGATCTGGCCCACCGCCTGCTGTACGTGGAAGCGTCGCGGGGCTGCCCATTCAAATGCGAGTTTTGCCTGAGTTCATTGGACAAGACCGCCCGGGCGTTCCCGCTCGATGCATTCCTTGTCGCGCTTGACGGTCTGTACCAGCGTGGCGCGCGTAACTTCAAGTTTGTTGACCGAACGTTTAACCTCAAAATTGATACCTCGGTGCGCATTTTGCAATTCTTTCTGGACCGAATGGCGGATGACCTGTTTGTGCACTTTGAGGTCATACCTGACCACTTACCGGACCGTCTCAGGGCACTGATTGCGCAGTTCCCGTCCGGTGTGCTCCAACTCGAAGTGGGCGTCCAGACCTTCAATGTGGAGGTGCAGCAGCGCATCTCGCGGCGTCAGGACAACGACAAGACCGTTGCCAACCTGGTTTGGCTGGTAGAACAATCGCAGGCCCATTTGCATACCGACCTGATTTTTGGCCTGCCCGGCGAGTCGCTGGAAAGCATAGCGACAGGGTTTGACCGCTTGTACGCCGTGCATCCCCACGAAATCCAGTTGGGTCTGCTCAAGCGCTTGCGCGGCACGCCGCTTGCGCGGCACACCGTTGCGTACGGCATGGTGTACGAATCCCAGCCCCCTTATGCCGTGCTGCAGACGGCGGCGCTGGATGCGGCAACGGTGCTGCGCTTGACGCGCATGGCGCGCTATTGGGACATGGTGGCCAACTCGGGGCGCTTCAAAAGGACATTGCCTGCGCTGCTGCAAGGTGAGTCTGCCTTCTTTGCTTTCCTGGGCTGGACTGACTGGCTGTGGATGAGCACGGACAGAACCCAGGGCATTACGCCCGAGGTTCTCGTGGATGCGCTGTTCGAATACCTCACCAGGCAACAGAAGATGTGCGTGGATTCGGTGCGTGCTCTGCTGCTGGGTGACTATGCGGCCAGCGGTGCACGTGCCTGCCCGGCGTGCTTGCGTGGTGTACTGCCCCGACCACAGGCGCCAGTGCGACGTGAAAGTTCAAGGCCACTTGCGCAGCGGCAAGACCGCCATGGGTAATCTGCTGGTTTATCTGTCTTGACCGGCGGCAGCTGCCGACAGATACTCGCGCCAATGGCCATTCAACCGTCCACACCCCAAATGCCTGGCGCAGACGTGCCAGAAGCGCACGTTCCTTATCTTGTGGAATCGTTGCGCGATCTGGATGCCTGGACGCGCTACTTCAAGAGCGCCGAAATTCCTGTGCTGTCCAGCACGTCCAGAAGACTTGAAGCCCTGCGAGGGGACGAGGACAATGTGGACGCCAATATGCTGGGCGAAGTCATTGACCGTGATCCACTCATGACGCTCAAGCTCATGGCCCATGTAGCGAGCAAGCGCAGGCCTGGTGTGGTGACCGAGACCGAAAGCGTCACCACGTCGCTGGTCATGATGGGTATCTCGCCGTTTTTCACCAATTTTGGGTTGCAGCCAACTTTGCAAAAATGGCTGGCCGATCAACCACGGGCGTTGCGTGGGCTGGCCAACTTGATGCGCCGTGCCGAGCGGGCCGCCTATTTTGCGCAAGGTTTCGCGGTGCACCGCGGGGACACCGATGTCGGTGTCATTCGCCTGGCGGCGTTCTTGTACGATTTTGCGGAAATGTTGATGTGGTGCCACGCACCCACGCTGCAGCAGCATATTGTTGAGCTGCAGCGGGCGGACCCCACACTGCGCACTGCCGCCGTTCAACGCAGTGTCTTCAATATTGAGCTCGATGACCTGCGCCAAACCCTGATGAAGCTGTGGCGTCTGCCCGAGTTGCTGGTGCGCATCAGTGACAACCGCCATCCAGAGCAGGCGATTGTGCGCAACGTGGTCCTGGCTGTGCGTCTGGCGCGGCACACGGCAGACGGCTGGGACAACCCGGCGATTCCGGACGATATCGAGGAAATCGCCCAATTACTGAACGCGACTCCGCGCGTAGCGTTGGCCTTTGTCCGAAAGATTGACCCGCCCGCTTAGTGCACCAGTTGGTTCAACTGGATGATGGGCATCAGTACAGCCAGCACGATCAGCATCACCACGAAACCCATGGTCACAATCAGCAGGGGCTCCAGCAGAGTCGCCAACTGCATGGCACGGCGCTGTACTTCGGTGCCTAGTTGGCTGGCCGCCCGGTCCAGCATCAACGGCAACTGCCCGGTTTGCTCCCCTAAGCGGGCAAACATGGACAACAGGGCGGGAAACCGTTTTTTCTGGGCCATGGCGGATGCCAGCGGCGCACCTTCACGCACGAGCACCAAGGCATCCAGTGCGTCGGCACGCATGGCCCGGTTGGACAACGTGTCGGCGGCCGCCTGCAACGCTTTGAGGATGGGCACGCCCGCAGCCGCCAGCATCGCCAGCGTGCTGGCAAAGCGGGCGGCGTTGTAGCCGCGGGATAATTTTCCCAAAATCGGCAAATTGAGCCACGCTGCGTCGAATTTTTCGCGGAATGGGGCTCTAGCCCAGGCCAAACGTGCGCCAGCTGCTATCAAAACAAGAGTAATCAGCATGAGCCATCCCTGGTTGCGGACGAAGTTTCCCAATCCCAGCATGATGACCGTCAGCATTGGCAGTGCGCGTTTGCTGCCGGCAAATACTTCGGCAACCTGAGGCACGACATAGCCCAGCAAAAACATCACGATGGTGATGGCCACCAGGGTCACGATGGCGGGGTACAGTGCTGCCCCGATCAGTTTGGACTTGAGTGCCTGGCTTTGTTCCAGGTCATCTGCCAGGCGCTCCAGTACCAGGCCCAGGTTGCCACTGTGTTCACCCGCACCGATGACGGCGCAGTAGGTGGTGGAGAACTCACGCGGGTGCTGCGCAAGTGCGGCGGCAAAGGCCGTTCCGCCATTTACTTCGGCGCGCAGTGCGGCAACCAGATTGCGCTGGCGTTCATCGTCGGACTCCTCCGATAAGGCCGTGAGCGCCCGCTCCAGCGGCAGCCCTGACGAGACCAGGCCGGCGATTTGACGGGTCCAGATGGACAGTGCAGTGGCATTGAAGACGCGCGAGGTCCACAGCGTGGTTCCTCGGGAGGAAGTGCCGGATTCTGCTGCGCCACCAACGCCTGTTCCCACAGGCTGCACGACCATGGGTACCAATGTTTGGCTACGCAGCAAGCTGCGCGCTGCTTTGGCCGTCTCGGCCTCGATCACACCCTTGCGGGCGTTGCCATTGGCATCGAGGGCTTCAAAGGAGTAAGCAGGCATGGGGCGATGTTAGCCGCTGATTGTGGTTTCTCCATTTGATACCCTGTCGCGTTCTGCGCGACAGCGCTTTTTTGTGGGCAGCCCGTAACGTGTGCCCTCAGTGCGGCAGTCGTTTGCCGTGTGGCAGACTGGGCAAGCGGTGAAACAGGTTGCGGCAATAGCCTGTGATGCGAAGGCACTTGTTGATCTCATCCACCGGTAGCGGGCCGGACACCACCACGATGCTGTTGGCGCTGTCAATCTCGCCGGCTGCACGCAGCCGACGGCGGGTATTGCTGGCCCAGGAATGGATGCGCAACGGGTTACCGTGCTCATGCAGTTTGCCGGTGTGCATATCAAAGGCGATGGCCACCGTGTCCGTCATGAGCCGCAAGCGGTGCTCGCCCGTGACCTTGCTGGCTGGTGTGCTCAGGTCGTACAGGTGGTAGTTGCCTTGCTTTAGCTGGTATTGAAGTGACATGGGTGTTCCTTGATAGCCCCTATTTTGTGGGTCCCTTGCTAAGCCGAGAGACAAAGAAGAGGTCGAAATACCCGTCAATTACAGGTGCGATTCAGTGCATTCGAGAATGTCGGCGTTGGGGCCGAGGGACAGATGCCCGTTTCAGATTCGATGTCGTTCCACAGTTGGAAACCGTTCTGCATCTCCCCCACGCTCAGGAAGTGTCACGATGTGGCCAACCAGTCAGTCTGTCAGAAATTTCTTGAGCGGCTCGGACTGGAGCATGGACGCGGGGAGGAGAAACGCGCAATTGCGCCAATTCACCCGCTGTTTTCAACGCACCAAGTGAATTGTGGAGCATTACCATTTGAGCCAAGCAAATAAGTTGGAGAACCAAATATGGAACAAGCCCCCACCATCAGTGATTACGTCAGAGCCACTTCCCACGCTTTCGCACGTATTTTCACGACGCACTCCTCCCGCTCAGCGGAAGATTTCAAAATGGACGCGTATTTTCCAAGCGAAAGCAACCGTGCTTGGGAGGACACCTTTGTGATGTGGGGTAGCGAGGAAGACCAGCCGACCGTTCGCGCTGACCTCTGTAAATAGTTGAAACGCAAGCGTAGCCGTCAACGAGAGCCCGCAGGTCAAGAAACATGTTGACCTGCTCTTTGGGCATCCCTTTGGCCGCGCCTGCTCAACTCCACATCAGTTTGAATCGCAACCGTCCATTACAGGTTGAAGACTTGTGCCGCGAAAAGAACACTCAGTCCCGCGTCACCCGGACCAGTTCCTCACGCGAGGTGATGCCACTATTCACCAGTCGTTCACCGTCCTCACGCATCAGGGCCATGCCACTGGCGACGGCCGCGGCTCGGATGTCGGCCTCGGACGCCCGGTGGTGAATTTGCGCGCGGATCGCATCGTTGGTGACCAGCAACTCGAACACGCCGGTGCGTCCCAGGTAACCGGTCTGCCCGCAGGCGGTGCAACCACTGCCGTGGCAGGCGGTGCACAGCTTGCGCAACAGCCGTTGTGCCAGCACACCCAATAGTGACGAGCTGAGCAGGAAGGGCTCGATTCCCATGTCGGTCAGCCGCGTGACCGCGCTGGCGGCATCATTGGTGTGCAGCGTCGCCAGCACCAGGTGCCCGGTGAGGGAGGCCTGAATGGCAATCTGCGCGGTCTCGAAGTCGCGAATCTCGCCGATCATGATCACGTCGGGGTCCTGGCGCAGGATGGCGCGCAAGGCCTTGGCAAAGTCCAGGTCGATCTTGGCGTTGACCTGGGTCTGGCCCACGCCGGCCAGTTCATATTCAATGGGGTCTTCCACCGTCATGATGTTCTGGCGCCGGGTGTCGAGCTTTTGCAGCGCGGCATAGAGCGTGGTGGTCTTGCCCGACCCCGTGGGGCCGGTCACCAGAATGATGCCGTGTGGTTGGGCTACCAGATGCTCAAAGCGCTGTAGCACATCGCCCTGCATGCCCACTGATTCCAGACTCAGCTTGCCACCACTCTTGTCCAGCAGGCGCAGCACGGCGCGCTCGCCGTGCGCACTGGGCAGGGTGCTGACGCGC
>CAIYDK010000248.1 GCA_903924955.1 uncultured beta proteobacterium
CAGGCGGCCCAGCTTGCGGCCGTTGTCGCGGTATTGCTCGATGGTGTCTTCGTTGTGGATGCCGGTGACCAGGCGTTCGTAAGCGATGAACAGCAGCGCCAGACCGGGGGCTTCGTAGATGCCGCGGCTCTTGGCTTCGATGATGCGGTTCTCGATCTGGTCGCTCATGCCCAGGCCGTGGCGCCCGCCGATGCGATTGGCTTCCAGAAGGGATCGCCAGAATCATCACAGAAGTTATAATAATGTTATTATTTTTTTGGAGCTAGTCATGCTGACGACCATGCGAAAAGTTGGAAACTCCCGAGGCGTTTTGATTCCGGCGGCTTTTCTTGTTTCGTGTCAGATCGAAGACCAGGTGGACATGCAGCTGCAAGACGGCCAGATTGTGATCAAGCCCGTCAAGCGCAAGCTGCGCGATGGTTGGTACGGGGAGCCAGCGTCAGACGTGGCTCTGTTCCACGAAGCGGCCGAGGCACAAGTCTGGGATACAGCGTCCGTTGCGGATGACAGCGAGTGGGTATGGTGAGCCGCGTTGTTGCGCGAGGTGAGGTTTACTGGGTAAACCTCGACCCGACCATCGGCACAGAAATTCAAAAGACTCGACCGGCCCTTGTGGTGTCACCCAACGACATGAACGCCGCATTGCCTCGCGTCATCATCGCGCCCATCACCAGTGCCGGGCAGCCCATGGGTTGCCGCCCCGAAGTGGTCTTTCAAAGGAAAAAAGCACGCATCCTGCTTGATCAAATTCGCTTTGTGGATAAATTGAGGTTGGGCAAGAAGATGGGCACGATTGATGAGAAAGCCTGGCATGGGGTGCTGCTGGAAATGCTGGCTTGAATGGGTGCTTCGGTTTTGCATCTGGGCCGAAACAATTCATTAAATCAGGCTGTAGCCCCCGCGAAATCTACTTAACACGCTTCTGATTTGATAGCGTGAACCCTACCCCACACGCTGCGGATGGCGAATTGGTCCTTGTTGGGTTACTGAAGTCAGGTGTGGGGCGGGACCCGACGTTCAGGTAGGTTGTCCACTGGGCTATAGTCGATCAGCATGAATCGTCAAGTAGATTACTCGGCATTGACCAGATTTCGCCAGGATAGGCGACAGGGTTTTAGGGGAGCGCACATGACTTCACTTCTTCGGGAATTGGTTACGAATCAAGCCTTCATGTGCCTTCATACGCCTTATTGCCTCATTGACGATGGGCATTCGGAAGTGAAATTCTGGTATATCCCGTCGGGCCAACCGAGGAGCCTTTGATGCATCCCACCCTTGACCTTCGCGCCCTCGCGCTGGAAATGAAGACGGCGCAAGACTCCACGCAACAGATTCAGCCATTCACGGATCGCTTTCCCACCTTCGATCTGCCTGCCGCCTATGAGGTCGCGAACCATATTCACCATACCCGACTGGCCGAAGGCGATAAGCCCGTTGGTCGGAAGATCGGTTTCACCAACCCGAATATGTGGTCTAAATTTGGGGTTCGAGAGCCGATCTGGGCGTACATCTACGACACAACGGTCGTTCAGTTGAAGGACACGGCTGCCACATGCAATCTCAGCAACCTTGCCGAGCCGAAAATCGAACCGGAAATTGTTCTTCACTTTCACACGGCGCCTCAGGTTGAAGACGGGCTTCGCGGCGTCATCGATGCTATCGATTGGGTGGCGCACGGTTTCGAAATCGTTCAGTCGCACTTCCCCGGGTGGAAGTTTCAAGCACCCGACACCGTCGCTGACTGGGCGCTCCACGGCACTCTGCTGATCGGCCCTCCGCTGCCCCTGGCTCAGCTCGGAAACGATCCTATAGCCGCGCTTGAGTCCTTCTCGCTGACCTTGTTATGCGACGGCCGGCATATCGAGACCGGCAAGGGGGCGAATGTCCTTGGCAACCCACTTTCCGCAATTGCTCATTTGATCTCGGTGCTGGCTAAGCAAGCCCCCTACGCCCCCCTGCACGCTGGAGAAATCGTGACCACCGGCACAATCACTACCGCGCAGTCCGTTTGTGCAGGCGAGATTTGGCAATCCGAAGTACATGGCGTCGCACTCCCTGGGCTGAAGATCGCGTTCTCAACATGAGTATTGCGCAACATCGGCCGAACCCATCATTCCACCGGACGCTGCGCGATAAAGCCGCGCAGCGCCGGTCAGCTCTACGTTAAAGCTGCAAGTCATATGGTCTGAATGTCGGCTGTCTGGCAATTTGGATAGCTGCAAAGCGTTCTGAACCAGGTAATCCGCGCGCCGGCTACAGCGCCAATTTGCGGTCAGAACACACGTCCGCTGTGCTACCGGTGATCCGATCCCATATTCACTTCCAGTCTTTCACCCGATGTGCTCGTATCGGGAAGCAAACACATGAAGGCTGCCAGGCCCAACCCGCCTGCCCCGGAGCGGATGGCCTACTTGCCGCCGCCCAGCTTCAAAAAGTCGCCATCCTTGCCCAAGGACAGCATACCGCTCTGTGCATAAATGCCCAGCTTGGCGCGCGTGTCGGTGATGTCCAAGTTGCGCATGGTCAGTTGGCCGATGCGGTCCAGCGGGCTGAACGGCGCGTCCTCCACCTTTTCCATGGACAGGCGCTCCGGCGCGTAGGTCAGATTGGGTGACTCGGTGTTGAGCAGCGAGTAGTCGTTGCCGCGGCGCAGTTCTAGCGTCACGGAGCCGGTGATGGCGCTGGCGATCCAGCGTTGGGCAGTCTCGCGCAGCATGATGGCTTGTGAATCAAACCAGCGGCCCTGGTACAGCAGGCGGCCCAGCTTGCGGCCGTTGTCGCGGTACTGCTCGATGGTGTCTTCGTTGTGGATGCCGGTGACCAGGCGCTCGTAGGCAATGAACAGCAGCGCCAGGCCGGGGGCTTCGTAGATGCCGCGGCTCTTGGCTTCGATGATGCGGTTCTCGATCTGGTCGCTCATGCCCA
>CAIYDK010000249.1 GCA_903924955.1 uncultured beta proteobacterium
ATCCGGCTCTACTTGCGTGCCGGCGGCAGATCCGTACAACTGCCATGCGCCACTTCCGCCGCCATGCCGATGGATTCCCCAAGGGTTGGATGCGGGTGAATCGTCTTGCCGATGTCCACCGCGTCAGCTCCCATCTCAATCGCCAGCGCAATCTCGCCGATCATGTCACCCGCGTGGGTGCCGACCATACCGCCGCCCAGGATCTTGCCCCCGCTTGCGGCATGGCCGTGTGCCTCAGGGGAATCGTCAAACAGCAGCTTGGTGACACCTTCGTCGCGACCGTTGGCAATGGCGCGGCCCGATGCATTCCACGGAAACAGGCCCTTCTTGACTTTGATGCCCTGCGCCTTGGCCTGGTCTTCGGTGAGGCCCACCCAGGCCACTTCGGGGTCAGTGTAGGCGACGCTGGGGATCACGCGGGCGTTGAACGCTGCCGCTGCCAGTTCTTTGTTGCCTTGCAGTTCACCGGCAATCACCTCGGCTGCCACATGCGCCTCGTGCACTGCCTTGTGCGCCAGCATGGGCTGGCCCTGACGGTGGTGGACTGCGGCGTCAAGCACGATTTTTTGGCCGGGCTACCCATTGGCGCCACTCGCCCGGGCCTGCAGGTGCGCAAGGCCGCGCTGGGCACGGCGGATGCGTCGGCGCAAGCTGCCATGACGCCTGTGCAATGCCAGCAGGCCATCGCACACGGACGTGACCTGGTGCTGGGCCTGCCGGGCAGGCCCTGCTGGACCTGGGCCTGCGTCTGGGCGAGGGCTCGGGGGCCGCGCTGGCCTGGCCGCTGCTGCAATCCGCCTGCGCCATCTTGCGCGAGATGGCGAGTTTTCAGTCGGCTGGGGTGGCGGAGAAGTCTGCCGAGGTTCAGGTTGCGCTTGGCTTGGAGATGGATTCCTGAGTGGCTGGTCCAGCTGTGCCAGAAGACGGCTATTGGTTGCGCCAACTGCTAAGGATGATCGGAATAACCGCCTGCCAACTGGAGTAGCGGTCGGTTAGTTTTCAAATGATGGGATTTCACAAATAATCTCCAGTGTTGGTGCTGAATCGGCTTCCCCATTGGGCTGTTTTTCGCACTTTGCAGCGCTCTTGCCCGGTTTGCGGGCGCACTCATCCCTGTGCCACCATCAATTTGCCACGCGCCATCCACAAATTGGACAAGGCAAATAGCGTTATCAACTGCGCTGTGTTTTTCTTCAAACCCCGATAGCGCACCTTCACGAATCCAAACTGGCGCTTGATCACCCGAAACGGATGCTCGACTTTGGCGCGTATGCCCACTTTGCGCTTCTCTGCCTTGTCGATCATGGCGTCGGCTTCGTTGTCTTTGTCTAAGGCCTTGCGCTTTCCGGGCCGCATGGCAACGTGCCAAGTGACATCGGGCGTTGCATCCGCTCTTCTCTCTATTCCTTGGTAACCCGCATCTCCAAATGCAACCGATTCATCTCCATGCAAGAGCGTGTTTCCCTCGGCAATGTCACTGACTGGCATGGGTTTTGGGCGAGCAGGCGCCTTTGAGCGGGGCAGTTTCAGCGGTCCCATCAGCGTAAAAGCGAGCCCACTGGTCGAAAGATGGATTTGGGTCTGCCGAGCGCGCAGCCGCTCCCCGCACGTGCTTGCGAAATGACTATTTTGTTCCCTCACCAACTGACGCGCTGATCAACCTCAAAATCCGGTGCCGGTTGTGCCGCCAGATCCCAATCGAGCTCAAGGTGCACCCCTGCATCCGCCTGATCTGTGTGCTCTCGGTCATGAACGCGATCAGGCGCATCTGCCCACCACACAGCGGGCACAGCAGCGGAAAAACC
>CAIYDK010000250.1 GCA_903924955.1 uncultured beta proteobacterium
CATCACCGCCCAGGTAGGCGGCGCGCACCACCGGGTCGTTCATGACCGTGCGGGGTTCACCGTCACCAATTTTCTTGCCGTTGTCCAGCACCACCAGGCGTTGGCACAGGCGCATGACTTCGCCCAGGTTGTGCTCGATCAACACCACGGTCATGCCGCCTTGATGAATGTTCGCAATGGTGTTGGCAAACTCACGTGCCTCTTTGGAGTTCAGTCCGGCCAGCGGTTCGTCGAGTAAAAAGAGTTTGGGCTGCAAGGCCAGGGCACGGGCCAGTTCCAGGCGTTTGAGTACACCTAGCGGTTGTGTGCCGGGCAACTGGTGTGCGCGCTCAGCGATGCCTACGCGTTCCAGCATCGCCATGCCCACGGCCATCTCCACGTCACTGGCTACATGCAACAGCGAGCGCAGGGGCGATGCCGTTTTGGCAAAGCCGGCCGCCAGCGCCACGTTCTCAAGCAGGGTCATGGTGCGCAGGGGTTTGACCAACTGCTGCGACAGTGACAGGCCGCGGCGCACGCGCTGGTCAATGCCCAAGTGCACCAGCGGTTCGCCACGCAGGTAGACGTTGCCATCGCTGGCCGTCACCACGCCGGTAATGGCGCGCAACATGGTGGTCTTGCCGGCACCATTGGGGCCAATGAGGCCCAGCAGTTCACCTTCGTGCACGTCAAACGAGACATCGTCCACCGCCGTCAGGCCACCAAAGCGCACCGAGACATGGTCTACCCTGAGCAGGGCTTGGCCGGTCGCTTGCGTCATGGTGCAACTCCCGGCGCTGCAGTCACTTTGGGTTTTGTAAAGCGCGCAGCAATACCCGCCAAGCCGTGGGGCGAGAAGCGCATCATGGTGAACAGCAGGCCGCCATAGACCAGCAGCTTGTAGTCGCCAATGAACTGAAACCAGCCGGGCAGCGCCGATAGCACCGCTGCTGCCACCACCACCCAGAACACCGAGCCAATGCCACCAACTACCACCATGGACAGTACGGTGACCGACTCCACGAAGCCAAAGCTGTCCGGCCCGATGAACTTGAGGTTTTGCGCATACAGGCCGCCCGCTGCTCCAGCCAATGCGGTACCAATGGCAAACGCCGCCAGCTTGTAGCGCGGCACGTCAATGCCCAGTACGCGCATGGTGTCTTCATCTTCGGCAATGCCCTTGAAGACGCGGCCCATCCAGGCGCGCTGGATGTAGACACTCAGGGCCGCGGTGAGTGCTGCCAGCGCCAGGCACAAGACCATGAAACCGGTCTTGCCCAGACCTGAGCCGGGAAATCCGGTGACGCCCATTTCGCCGCCCATCCACTCCTGCTGGCGCACCACACCAATGAAAATAAAGCCCACACCCATGGTGGTGATGGCCAGAAAGTCCGCCCGCACCCGCAGGCTGGCCAGGCCGACCAGCACGCCCAGCAGCCCGGCCACCAGCATGGCCAGCGGCAGCGTCAACCAGAACGGCACGCCCGCCTGGCACAGCATGGCCGACGTGTAGGCGCCAAGGCCCAGGAAGGCGGCGTGGCCCAGGCTGATCTGTCCGCAAAAGCCGGTGATCAGGTTCAGCGACAGCGCAAACATCACGGTGATGCCAATCGTGGTGATCAGGGAGATTTCGTAGTTCATGGCGGCCTCGTCCTAGCGCTTGGCGAACAGGCCTTGTGGCCTGACCATCAGCACCACAATCAAGAAGGTGAATGCAATGGCATTGCGGTCCAGCACCTTGCCCAGGTAGACCATGCCAAAAGATTCCACCAGACCCAGTACCAGTGCCGCCATCAATGTGCCCGGTACCGAGCCCAAGCCGCCCAGCACAATGATGGCCAGCGCCTTGTACGACGGCACGCTGCCCATGGTGGGCTCGACCAGGTTGTTCAGCAGGGCCACCCAGACACCGGCAAAACCGGCCAGTGCCGAGCC
>CAIYDK010000251.1 GCA_903924955.1 uncultured beta proteobacterium
CCGTTTGGGACCATGCCACTGGGCCACCTTGCCCGCAGCCCACTCGGGCGTTTCTTTGGTGTGGCAACCGTTGCAGGCGTTGGGAGAACCGATCTTGGCGGACAGGTCCGGTCGAGGCAAGCGCAAGCTATGGTCCGGGCGGCTCTGAATGCCCATGTAGAAACGAGCCGGCATGTGGCAGCTCACACACTGTGCACCAGGCGATCCTGCTGCATGAAAGTGATGGCTGGGCGAGTCGTAGCTTCCAGCCGCACTGGGGAACGCCGCATTTTGCGGGCGGGCATGGCACTGCAGACAAAGAGCGTTGCCCGGCTGACGCAGCTTGCCGGTGTGGGGGTTGTGGCAGTTGGTGCAAGTCACCCCCATCCTGAACATTTTGCTCTGCCGGAACGAGCCATCCACAAAGACTTCCTCGGTGCTTTGCTGGCCGTCTGCGTGGTATAGGCCATCACGCAAAACGCTCGGCAAGAAATGGTCCATCAACGGCTGCCCAGGCACACCCGTCGCAGTCAATTCGCTGCGCCGGGAATGGCAGGGAGTACAGATTTCCTGGGTCGCACGCGGGTCACCTGGGTGGGGCCGGACCGTCAGCCCCATGGCACCCGCTGCGCTCAACTTGGCCCTGTCCGCATCGTTGGCCTTTGCCCACGTGACGTGGGCTTCACCCGGCCCATGGCAAGCCTGGCACGACACATTGGGCTCCTTCCATCGGGAGTCAAATGAATCGGTTGTCGCGTCATACCGCCGTTCATAGGCGGTGGTGTGGCACACGATGCACATGGTGTTCGCAGTCTGGTAGCGACCCGCCCAATGCAGCACATCGCCCGGGGGTGTTTTCTCGTTGGGGCGAAGGTGATACCACTGCTTTTTTATGTCGTCCCACGCAATCTGCAATGCTTGCAAGCGTCCGCCTGGCATCGCTATCAGGTATTGCTGCAAGGGCTCCACGCCAAAGGTGTACTTGACTTCAAAATCAGCTAACTTTCCGCCCGGACCGTCCGTATTGACGAAAAAGCGGTCCCCGCGCTTGAAAAAGCGCGAAGTTACTCCACTGTGTTTGAACTGCCGCCCATCAAAGCTTCCCCGCACGCTGGCAGATGTCGCCAACGCCATGGCTTGGGCATGGTGCGAGGTGCTCCAGTCACGCCCCTGGTCTGCATGGCAGCTGAGGCAATCTGTGTTGCTGACGTAAGCGGGTTGTGCGACAGGCGTTACCGCATGGGACAGCGGACTACCCGCGCTGGAGCCTTGGGTCTGAGCGCCATTGGGCCATTGCCAAACGGTCACCATGAGAAGAACGGCCAACACCACTAGCACGACAGGCACCAACCGACGCTGACGTTGCTGTTCAAGAGTGCTCGTCGAATTTCGCTCGTGCATCGCGATATCAACCCGACAAGGGAAAACCCAGTGTTGGGGTCAAGGTGCGATCTTGCGTTTCAGCACCTGCGCAATGGGCTGCGGCAGATTGGCCAGGGATTGCAAAATATGCGGCAGCACCCGCAGCTTCAGCCCTGCCAGAGTGGGTGGCACGATGGCCTCGATGAGGTGGGGGCCGGGTGTGCGCAGCGCATGCTCGAAGGCGGCCACAAACTCCGCGGTAGTGGTGGCGCGGCGTGATGTCACCCCCATGCCTTCGCCCAGATGCACAAAATCCAGCGCTGGGGTACTCAGATCAAGTTGTGATTTAGCCTTATCGCCCACGTTGCCGGCACCCACGCGCTGCAATTCGATGTTGAGCACGGCGTAGGACCGGTTGTTGAAAATGATGGTGATGACATCGAGTTTTTCGCGTGCCATGGTCCATAACGATTGAATGGTGTACATGGACGATCCGTCACCCTCCAGCGCAATGACCTTGCGCTCGGGGCAGGCAATCGCTGCGCCCACGGCGCTGGGCAAGCCCTGTCCAATGGCGCCTCCGGTGAGCGTAATCACGTCATGGCGCGGCGCGCCGGCGGTGTACATAGCCAACATCAGGCCCGAGGTGATAGCCTCGTCCACGATGATGGCGTTCTCGGGCATCATTTGTCCGATGGCTTTGCAGACTTTGTCGGCCGTGAACTTTCCTCTGGGCAGGCCCGGGCGCTTCAAAGTCTGTAGCACAGGCACAGCCGTTTCGGCACCTACCGCCTTGGAGAGTTTGCCCAGACTTCCCAGCACATCCTGCTTGAAAGAAGCCAGTTCCAGCAATTTGCAACCTTCGGGCACCAGATAGCTCTTCTTGCCCGGATAGGCAAAAAATGCGACCGGCGCTTTGACGTCGACCAGGATGAGGTTGTTCAGCCCCGTCAACTGCACCGATGCCAACTCGGCAAGGTAGGCCAGGCGCTCAACCGGTGGTAAGCCTGCACCGCGCTCGAGGCGGGTGGGAAACACTTCGGAAAACAGCTTGGCCCCGGTCTTGGCAGCAATGCGCGCCACGGCCATCAGAGCAGGTGCACGCAGAGCGCGGCCACCCAACAAAATCGCAGTTTTACCCCCACTTTGAAGCGCAGCAGCAATAGCCGCCACGGTGGCATCGTCCGCCATGAGGGGAACGGCAATTTTGGGCGCGGGCATGGGTACACCGCCCTCGCCCCACGACACATCGGCCGGTAAAATGAGCGTGGCGACCTGGCCGGGTGGGCCCATGCAGGCTGCAATGGCTTCGCTCGCGTCCTGGCAAAGGCTCGCGGTGGTTTTTGAGGTGCGCACAAAGCCAGGCGACACATTGCGGGCCACCGTTTCAATGTCGGACTGCAACTGCGAGTCATATTGCGTGTGGTAGATGGCGTGGTCACCCACAATGTTCAGTATGGGAACTTTGCCCTTGCGCGCATTGTGCAAGTTGGCCAAGCCGTTACCCAAGCCGCAGCCCAGGTGCAGAAGTGTGACGGCAGGCTTGTCGGCCATGCGGGCATAGCCGTCTGCCGCGCCCGTGGCCACACCTTCGAACAGTGTCAGCACGGCCCGCATTTCGGGCGCGGAGTCGAGCGCGGCCACGAAATGCATTTCGGACGTTCCGGGGTTGGAAAAGCACGTGGTGATACCTGCATTGACCAGCGTCTTAACGAGGGCAGTTGCGCCATTGGACATCGAAGTCTCCTTAGATTTTTTGTTGGGTGATCGAACGCGCTGCGGCGCGAGCCGTAAGAATGCAGCCCGGGAGGAAGGTGCCCTCTAGTGAACGCTTGCCCGACGCCCCGCCGCCGCCAAAGCCCGCCGCTTCGCCCACGCAATACAGGCCCGGCATCGGCTGGCCATTGGCGTCCAGCACGCGGCTTTGCAAATCGGTCTTTAGTCCACCCAGGCTCTTGCGCGTGATGAGTTGCGTCTGGACGGCCATGAAGGGGCCCGCCCCTGGCATCTGCAACGGTGCCGGTTTGCAGGTGCGCATCTTGTCCGGTCCCCAGTGGCGTGCGTGTTCAATGCGACGGATCTGCTCGTCATTGACCACCTTGTCACCGAGCACAAAGTTGGCATCAAATGCGTCCGCCGTTTGCTGCAGTACGTCGGCGCGCACATCGTTGGTACCCGCCAATGCGTTCATCTTGGCGGCCAAGCCGGCCAATGTGTCGTCCACCAGGAAATGGCGGCTCTGCGACACCATTTGTTTCACCAACCGATGGTTGCCCATCAGCGTCTCTTTCACAAACATCAGCATCTGGTGATCACGAATGCGCTGGTTATGCTCGGCACCCGACAGCGCCAACTCCTTGATGGCGATGCGCCAGTTCAGCAGGTGCCAGACATAGGGCTTCTCCTGCTCGGCCACGCGCTGGCACAGCGTGTGGGTGTCAAAACCCACTACCAGCGGTTCGGGTCCAATGCGACGCCCGGTGTGGTCCAGCCACAGTGCCGACTTCATGGGAATGATGGACAGGCCGTGCCCGTCGAAATGCGGCTTCGGGTGGGGCACGCCGGCTGCGTAATTCCACATTTCGCCAGCGTGCGTAATTTGTCCGCCCAGACCGGCAACGAGGTGGTGCAGTTTTCCATTGGCGTACGGGTGTGCACCGTTGAGCATGGTCGCAGGCATGGGGCGACTCTTGATCCAGTTGGCGCGGGTTTCTTCCAGGCTACCGTTGATGCCGCCCATGGCCAACACCACCACGTCAGCGGCAAAATCCACTCGCTGACCGTTCGCGTGATGGATGGCATGGGCACCCGACACAGCGCCGTGGGTCGAACCCAGTGACAGCACCTCGTGCTGGTGCAACACCGTCAGTCGATTGCCCGTATTCGCCTGGTGCATCAGCTCAATCATGCGACGCGTAAGCCCCTGCGATGTGCCCCAAATTACATGGTAGCGCGGCAACGTGTTGCCATTGCCCTGCATACCACGCTCCACCCAGTTCACTGCCGGCATAAACGAAAGCCCAGCTCCGGTGAGCCAGTCATACACCTGCTCGCGACAGTGCTCAACATAGTAGGATGCCCACTGTCGGGGCAACACGTCATCCTCGCCCAGTTCGCCAAAGCGCAGCCAGTCCCTGAGCGCAATTTCTGGCGAGTCCTTGAGCTTCATACGACGCTGAACCGGGGTATCAACCAGCGCCATGCCACCAAAAGCCCACAACGCCAGACCGCCAAGCCGCTCGGGCGTGTCACGATCCACCAGGGTCACACTTTTGCCCGCGCGCAGGCACTCAATGGCCGTCACAATACCGGCCAGGCCGCCGCCTATCACCAGCACGTCAGATTGAATGGACTTGTTCATAGCTTGTTGTCTCATATCACCAGTTGCCCACTGTAGCAAAGTAAGCGCGTCGGCGTCTCGATAATCAATGCTTTAGAACTTCTGCGGTACGCACCATGGACCGACTCATGTCAATGCGGGTTTTCCAAAAAGTCATAGACGAAGGGGGCTTTGCAGCCGCCGCGCGCGCGTTGGACCTGTCCCCCGCCGCTGTGACCCGCCTGGTTGCCGATCTGGAAGACCACCTGGGCACCCGCCTGCTGCACCGCTCCACCCGCCGCCTGTCATTGACAGTGGTGGGCGAGACCTACCTCACCCGCGTGCGCGCGATTCTGCAAGACATTGACGAAGCGCATGGCATCGCCAGTTCGCAGACACTTGAACTGGCCGGCGTGCTGCGCGTGCTGGCACCGCCGGTACTTGCAACGCATATTCTTGGCCCGCTGATTGCAGGCTTTCGACTGTTGTACCCCAAAATTCGGCTCGACATTGAGGTCGCATCCTTCAGAGAGCCGCCGATCGAGGACTTCGACATCACGCTCATGCCTACCGATGCCGCCTTTGATGGCAACGTGATTGCGCGAAAAATTATTGCGTCCGAAGCCATCCTGGTTGCCACACCGGCCTACATCAAGCGCACGGGCTCCCCCGCGACACCCCAGGACCTGTCCGGGCATGAAGTCATGCGCCTCAAAGCGCCTGGCTTGCTGCCCCGAGTGTGGCGACTGTTCAATTCAGAGTGCCAGGATGAACCACTGGATGTGGCGGTGGAGCCAAGCGTCTGGATCAACCACACCGATACGTTGCTCCGAGCCGCCCTGGATGGAGCGGGCATTACCTCGGTTCCGGTCGATCTGGCGGCACCCTTTCTGTCCAGTGGCGAACTGGTACGCGTTTTGCGCCCATGGATTACCGGCAGGCTTAATTTATATGCCGCCATTCCAAGTCGCAAGTTCTTGCCGGAGCGCACTCGTGTTTTTCTGGAGTACTTGACCGATCGAACCCGAACGGAAGTCAAGAACGCGGTGCAAGCCTGTGAAAACTGCTGACCGTTCACTACTTCTTCGCCAGTGCACACCAGGATAAAGCGACCGAGGCCAAGGTGCCTTATTATTTGAACGAGCTTGGACCTATTCCAAATGCACCAATGCCACCGCTTGCTGAAAAACTCCGGGTCTGACTGGCCTGTTGACTGCAATCCTGCTGCCCCTTGTCGTGCTGGCAGTGGTACCGATGGTGCGAATGGATCAAGCCACCCACGCATGATCCGAAAGGAAGTCACCTGATATGAAGAAGAAGCCAAATGCTCATCCCTGGATTGTCAGGGCGCTGCTGGGCGTCACAGGGCTCGCCAGCTTGTTGATGACCGGCGCTTTGCATGGTGAAGAGTATTACGACAAGTACGACCTCACACCCAACAAGGCGTATGTGGACATGGGGGTTCAACCCATGGCGTACCCCCTGGCATTCATCAGCTCCACGATGCAACGCGACCGTACATTGCGGGCCGATCTGAAAGCCCTGGGTTTGGTGCTACGGCCCTTCAATTTCCGCAAGGGAAACGACATGGTGCATTTGATGGGCGACGGCAAGCTGGAGTTTGCGTTCCTGGGCGATATGCCAACTGTGAACACGCTGGTGCGCACGCCGACCGCCATTGCCGGGCTTGGGAAACGAAATTTCTCTTCCGTCGTCTCGCGCAACTTTGCCCAAATGGACTCATTGAGGGGTAAGCGCATCGGTTACTCCGCAGGGTCATCATCGCACTTGGTGTTGTTAAGGGGGCTCAAAGCGGCGCATATGCTGGAGAGCGATGTCACGCTGGTGGCGATGGAGCCCTCACAGATGCCCGACGCACTGGAAAATGGAACTATCGACGCCTTTTCGGCTTGGGAGCCAACACCCTCGATCTCTATCGCCCGTAATTCGAAGAACCGCGCAATCTACCGTGGCATGAGTACTGACTGGGTTGTGGTTTCCAAAGAGTTTACAGACCAGCAACCCAAGGCTGCCTTATTCCTGGTGGCATCCTATGCACGCGCAATCAACTGGATGCGTATTGCCAATGCGAACGTCGAGCGAGCTGGTGGTTGGGTACTGGGCGATGGCGAGTCATTTACCGCGCAACCGCGCTCCTTATCGCTGTCCAAGGCTGTTGAGATAGCGCGTAAAGACCTTTTGGAGGTTCCGGGTGCGCCCGCCGTTCCAGCCAAGGTGGACGGGGTGGCGCCTTTGACCCGCGAGTTTGAATTTTTACAACAACAGGGGCGCATCCCTGCGGGTGTTGATGCCGATCGAATAGCGCAAGCATTTGCCTATACCGGTCTGAAGCAGGTGCAGGCCGACCCCAAGAAATACCGTCTGTTTGTCTACGACTACGACCAGTAGTTGGCACGCCCGATGAGCATTCGCTTCAAATTGTTGACTTTCTTTGGCTTGCTGGCGACAACGGGACTGGCTGCCTTCTTGGGCCTGTGGCTGTATGGCGTGCCGCCATTGGGCGTGGAAGGAATTTTTTCGCACGAGTACAAGCGCTCCATCGTGTCGGTGGAAGCGCTTGCCGACAAAGAACGTGATACCTTCGAACGCTGGTTTGAAGAACACCGCCGGGAATTGCATTTGCTGAGTACTGCGGAGAGTGTGGCCACCACACTGTCAGCGCAGACCATTGGCCCGCCCGACAAGGCACTGGTACTGCGAACGCGCTTGGCCCGTCAGTTAAGCGCCCTCAAGGAGGCCAGTCCGGGAACGTACCGTTCACTGGATGTAGTGGAGCCACTGACTGGGCGCGTGCTGAGCGCATCCGATGGAGCCGTAACTTCCCCCGCCCAGGATGAGCCCGCGATGCTGCGTGAAGCCAGCGAACCGGGAATGTCCGAAGTGGTCCGCCTCGTCAACACCATCGAAGGCCCTGGCATTCTCGTCATGAGTCAGATCGTTCAACGCGATGGCGCCGGAAATCCAACCGGCAAGGTTCTGGGCATTCTGGTGGCCGCCATCGATCTGGGAGCACCACTGGTGAGCGATGAAACCTCGATCCGCCAGTCGCTAGGTGACACAGGAGCCGTCATGCTGGTGGACGCACAAGCCAAAGTGCTATTTAACTCGTCCAAATCGCTGACCAATGACGAACACCTATTCGTTGCCAAGCAGGTCGTCGCCGGAACCGAGGGCTCCAGATTGCTGAAAGCGCCTCAGGACGTGGAGCTGATTGCAGTATTTCGCCATATTCACCTGGGTGCATCCGATGAGTTGTCACTGGCGGTCACACGGGGAACCGACGATGCACTGGCGGCCATCCGTGCCAGCTTTTTCAGAATGACTGGCCTGGTGGGCGTGCTGTTTTTGTTGTCCATGGGCCTGGTCGTTTTTGCATCCAATCGTATCGCCGCAGTGCAGGCCGAAATTCTGACATTGAACGCACAGCTAGAACAGCGCATTGCGTCGCGCACCCAGGAGCTCGAGCTCAGCAATGAGAATTTGAAAGACACGCTGCAAAATTTGCAAGTGACGCGGGATGAATTGGTCCGCAGCGAGAAACTCGCAGCGCTGGGTGCCCTGGTCGCCGGCGTGTCACATGAACTCAATACCCCTATCGGCAACAGCCTGACCGTTGCCAGTACGCTGGAAGATCAGGCCAGGGATTTTTCGGCAGCCATGGCCAAAGGACTGACACGCTCGGCATTGGACAGTTTTGTCAAGGAGACCCGCGAGGGGGTTGATATTTTGATGCGCAGTCTGCGCCGCGCAGTGGAGTTGGTGTCGAGCTTTAAACAGGTAGCAGTGGACCAAACCAGCCAGCACCGACGCGAATTTCTCCTACGGGAGACAATTAACGAAATTTTGATGACCCTGGGCCCCACGGTGCGCAAAACCGGGCATACCGTAACCAGTGATATCGCACCCGACATTCGCCTGCAAAGCTACCCTGGCCCGCTTGGACAGGTACTTACCAACCTGATCAACAACGCCTTGATACACGGCCTGGAAGGCCGACCGCAAGGCACGATTTCGCTGACTGCACACACCACGCGCGAGGGCTGGGTGCAGTTCAGGGTACAGGACGATGGTGCAGGCATTGCCCCCGAGCATCTGGCCCGCGTCTTCGATCCATTTTTCACCACCCGGTTGGGGCAAGGGGGCAGCGGTCTGGGCCTTAATATCGTCTACAACATCGTCACCCAAACCCTGGGCGGAACGATCCGAGTGGAAAGCGTGATTGGGAACGGAGCGTGTTTCATTCTGCACCTGCCCTGCAACGCCCCTTTGATCGCTGTGAACTAGGTCGTTTGCTATAACATCGATAGCATGTAACGCTTTTCGCACGGGGGCTACAGGTTCATTTGGTTCAGTGTGCTTCTGACAAACCTGAAATCCGGCTACACCGCCTGCGCCAGCCGCCCAACGCCCTCTTCAATCTTTGCCACATCCGCCGTGGCAAAGCTCAGTCGCAATGTAGAAAGATCCGGGTTGCATGCATAAAACGGCGAACCGGGCACAAAGGCAACGCCCTTCTCTATCGCCCGCTTGGCCATCTCGCCGCCATCCTTCACTTTGCCACCGGCGCCAGTCAGGCGCGCCCACACAAACAGGCCGCCCTGCGGCTGCACAAACTCGATGGCGTCGCCCAAATCCTTGCGCAGCGCGTTGCCCATGGCCAGCGCGCGCTCTGCATACACCTTGCGCACATGGGCCAGCGTAGCGGGCATTCGACCAGCCTTGAGGTATTGCGCAGCGGTGGCCTGTGCAAAAGTGCTGGTGTGGGCATCGCTGAACTGCTTGCACATGGTGGCCTTGGCCAACAGCTCGGGCGGTGCAATCATCCAGCCCACACGCAGGCCGGGGCTCAGCACTTTGCTCAGCGACCCACAGTGCGCCAGCCACTCACGACTACCGGGCACACCATCGCTCAGTGCCAGCAACGAGGGTGGTGGTGCGTCGTTGAAATACAAATCGCCATAAGGGTCGTCTTCAACAATCAGGGTCTGGTACTGCACCGCCAACTCCAGCACGCGCTGGCGCCGCTCCAGGCTCAGCATGGCGCCACTGGGGTTGCCAAACGTGGGAATGAGGTAGACGAACTTGGGCTTGTGTTCGGCCATCAGTGCTTCCAGTTTGTCCACCTGAACGCCGTTGGCGTCTATGGGTGCGCTGATCAGCTCGGCGCCATACAGGCGAAAGCACTGGATGGTAGCCAAAAAGGTCGGGCCCTCCACAATAACTTTGTCGCCCGGGCTGATCATGGTCTTACCCAACAGATCCAGCGCCTGCTGGCTGCCAGTGGTGACAATAAGGTTGTCCGGCGCCACGTCCTTGCAGCCCTTGCCGGTCATAAAGCCAGCGAGTTGTTCGCGTAGCGGGTTGTGGCCTTCTGTAGCTCCGTATTGCAGCATGGCGCCGGGCTCGTGGGTTAGCGCGGCGTTCACAGCTTCTCGAATGCCCTCTACGTCAAACATGGCGGGGTCTGGAAATCCACCAGCAAAACTGATGATGCCGGGCTTGCCCAGCAGTTTGAAAAGTTCGCGGATAGCCGAAGTTTCTACATTATTCAAGCGGGTGGCAAATTGGAGTGGCATGGCAGTTTGAATGTGGTGGCTGAGTTGAAATGTTCAGAGTGCGATGGTAGCGCGTGGACGACCCGCCCTCCTGATGCGCTTTATGCATAAGGCCATGAATCAGGGCAAATCTGCATATCCAGAATATTTCTGCAAGCCTAGAATCCGCCTCATCCAAAAGATAACCCGGAGCTAACAATGACCCATTCCGCGCTCGACGAACTGCTGTCCTATACCCAGGAACATGCCGGCCCCTCGTCAACCCACCTTGCCAGTTTTGTGGCCGCATATTTCGACAACACCGATCCCGACGAGCTGCAGGCCCGCGGTCCCTCAACGCTGTTTGCGATTGCCAACGCCCACTGGCGCTTGCTGGACGTGGCGCGACCCGCCAACACGGCCAAAGTCCGCGTATTCAACCCCACGCTGGCAGAAGACGGATTTGTTTGCGACCACACAGTGGTGCAAATCGTCAACGACAACATGCCCTTTCTGGTCGACTCGGTCACCATGGCCATCAACCGGGGGAACCGCACCGCGCACTGGATTGTTCACCCGCTGATGAGCGTGACGCGTGATGTGCACGGCAAGGTGACCGGCATCAGCAGTGCGGCCACCGCCTCTGCAAGGGGCCTCCATGACCCGGTGGAGTCCTTGATTCAGGTTGAATGCGATCGCATTGTTAGCACTACCGACCAACTAGCCCTGGTCGCCGAGTTAGAGCGTGTGCTGGGCGACGTGCGCAGCGCCGTGCAAGATTGGCAAGCCATGCTGGAGCGCGCACGGTCCATGGCAGCGGCGGCATCCAGTTCCTCTCTTTCAGCGTCTGGGCGGCAGGAGGGTGTTGACTTTTTACGCTGGCTGGAAGACCGGCATTTCACATTCCTGGGCGCACGCGACTACGACCTCAAGCGCGACGGCGATGTGGTGAGCCTGGTCGCCAAGCCCGAGACCGGCCTTGGCATCTTGCGTGGCTCTGTGCAAACCCTGGAGACCCGCCTGCCACCCGAAGCGGTTGCATTGCTGGAGTCGAACGAGTTGGTGCTGGTCACCAAGGCCATGACACGCGCCACCGTGCACCGCCCGGCCTGGTTGGACTATGTGGCGGTCAAGCGTTTTGATGACGCGGGCAATGTCGTGGGAGAAGCACGCTTTCTCGGTCTCTACACGGCCACCGCGTACACCGCATCAGTTGGTGAAATTCCGCAAGTGCGAAGCCGCATTGCCGCGGTAATGAACGCCGCCGGCGTGGTGCCCGAAAGCCATGCCGCCAAATCGCTGCAGTCCATTCTGGATGTGTATCCGCGTGACGAGCTGTTCCAGATCGACACGGCCACGCTGAGCGAGCACGCCATTGGAATCTTGCGACTGCAGGAGCGCCAGCGCACGCGGCTCTTCTTGCGCCGCGATCCCTTTGGTCGCTTTACCTCCGCTCTGGTTTTTGTGCCGCGCGAGCGCTTTAACACTGAGTTGCGTATCCGCATCGGCAATGAACTGATGGCCGCACTGGACGGCCAGTCGATCGAGTTCACGCCCATGCTGACCGACAGCCCGCTGGCACGCATTCACTACCTTGTGCGCGCCAAAATGTATGCGCCACAGAACGTGAGCATTTCCGCACTGGAAGTCCGTGTCGCCCGGCTGACCCAACGGTGGGAAGACGATTGTGCGGCGGAGATGTTGCGCGCCCACGGCGAGGGTCCGGGTCTGGCACTCGCACACCGATTTGCCAATGCCTTTCCCACGTCCTATCGTGAAGATTTTTCAGCCCAGGTGGCTGCGGAAGATGCCGACATGCTGGTGGCGCTATTGCCCACTTCACCCCTTGCCGTCAAGCTGTACCGCCCGCTGGATGCGGGGCCGGGCATGTTGCGCTTCAAGATTTACAACACTGCCAAGGTAGCTCTTTCAGACTCGTTGCCCGTGCTGGAGCGCATGGGCGCACGCGTCCTGGACGAACACCCCTACAGCATTGGCCACAACGGTAACGCGCTGTGGATTCACGACCTGGGCCTGCAGTTGCCGCCCGACACCGATCTGGCTACCGTGAAGGACCGTTTCGAGTCACTGTTTGCGGCTGCCTGGCGCGGCGAGGTCGAGAGTGACGATCTGAACAAGCTGGTGCTGGTGACGAACCTGGACGCCCGCGCCATCTCTGTTTTGCGGGCCTATACACGCTACTTCAAGCAACTGGGATTTGCATTCAGCCAAAGCTACATCGAAGCTACTTTGAACAAAAACGCTGGTATCGCGCAGACTATCGTCAACCTGTTCATGGCCCGCTTTGACCCGATGCTGGCGACTGAACGCACCACCGCGCAGCAAAGCCTGAAGCAAAAAATTGACGTCGCACTGGGCAAGGTCGCAAGCCTGGACGAGGACCGCATCCTGCGCCAGTTTGTGTCCACCGTGATGGCCACACTGCGCACTAACCTGTGGCAGATCACCGATACGGGTGACGCCAAACCTTACCTGAGCTTTAAACTGAACCCACGCGAAGTGCCCGGTGTACCCGAACCAAAGCCACTGTTCGAAATCTGGGTCTGCTCGCCGCGTGTCGAGGCACTGCACCTGCGCATGGGCAAGGTCGCGCGAGGAGGGCTACGCTGGTCCGATCGGCGTGAAGATTTTCGCACCGAAATTCTGGGCCTGGTCAAAGCCCAACAAGTCAAGAACACGGTGATCGTGCCGGTTGGCTCCAAGGGTGGTTTTGTGCCCAAGAACCTGCCACCCGTCACTGACCGCGACGCATGGATGGCCGAAGGCATTGCGTGTTACAAGATTCTGCTGTCGGGCATGTTGGACGTAACCGACAACATCATTAAAGGCGCCGTGGTTCCGCCCGCCAACGTGGTGCGCCACGATGTGGATGACCCCTACCTGGTGGTGGCAGCCGACAAGGGCACAGCCACTTTCTCCGATATTGCCAATGGCGTATCAGCGGACTATGGCTTCTGGCTCGGAGACGCGTTTGCCTCCGGGGGATCGGTAGGGTATGACCACAAAAAAATGGGCATCACAGCACGTGGCGCGTGGGAGGCCGTCAAACGCCATTTCCGCACTATCGACGTCAACACCCAGACCACACCGTTCACCGTGGCCGGTATTGGTGACATGTCGGGTGACGTGTTTGGTAACGGTATGCTGCTGTCCGAGCAGATCAAACTGGTGGTGGCCTTCGACCACCGCCACATCTTCATCGACCCCACACCCAATATCGCAGGCTCATTTGCAGAGCGCCAACGCCTGTTCAACCTGCCGCGCTCCAGTTGGGATGACTTTGACAAGAGTTTGATCTCGCAAGGCGGTGGTGTGTACCCCCGCACGGCCAAGTCCATCACATTGAGTCCCGAGGCGCGCGCCGTCATCGGCATTGAAGCGGAAGAACTTCCACCCTTGGAGCTGCTAAAAGCGATTTTGCAGGCGCCCGTGGACCTGATATACAACGGTGGCATCGGCACCTATGTCAAGGCCAGTTTCGAGTCCCACGCCCAGGTGGGTGACAAGGCCAGTGACGCCTTCCGGGTCAATGGCAGCGAACTACGCTGCAAAGTGCTGGCCGAAGGCGGCAACCTGGGTTGCACGCAAAACGGCAGGATCGAGTACGCCCAAAAGGGTGGACTGATCTACACCGACGCCATTGACAATTCGGCGGGAGTCGATTGCTCGGACCATGAAGTCAACATCAAGATTTTGCTGGGCGCCATCGTTGAATCTGGTGACCTGACACTCAAGCAACGCAACGACCTGCTGGCCTCCATGACTGATGAAGTGGGGCACCTGGTTTTGCAGGACAACTACTACCAGACACAGGCTCTGGACGTGGCCATGCACCGACCGCTCTATGTACTGGATGGGCAGCAGCGCCTGATGCAGTGGCTGGAGGGCAGCAACCGCCTGAACCGCGCCATCGAATTCTTGCCTACGGATGACGAGATCGCCAAACGCCGAGCCCGCAAAGTCGGTCTGACTGCGCCCGAGAATGCGGTCGTGCTGGCCTACGCCAAGATGGCTGTATTTGATGAGCTGGTGGCCAGCAATCTGCCGGATGACCCCTTCTTTGGCCGTGCCCTGAAGGCCTATTTTCCGCAGGTGCTGACCGAGAAATTCGGCTCCGCGATCGGCGCGCATCCGCTCAAGCGAGAAATCATCGCCACCCACATCACCAACACCGTACTCAACCGCACCGGCGCCACCTTTGTCAACTTCATTGCCGCCGAGGCTGGGGGCGCCACAGCCGATGTCATTCGCGCCTTTACCCTGGCCCGTGAGATTTTTGACCTGGAAACCCTGTGGGACCAGTTGGACGCGCTGGACTACAAAGTGGGCGCCAAACTGCAGCTAGACCTGTTGGCCAAGCTGATCGCCATTGCCCAGCGCGCATCACGCTGGATGCTGCGCGTTCGGGCCGAAGGTTCGGACCTTCCGACCCTGATTCAGCGTTACCAACCGGCCGCACGTGAAATGCGGGCCAACCTTTCCTCTTGGCTGCCCGCCACAGCGCAAACCAGCTGGCAACAGGCCACCGACGTGCTGGTGCAATCCGGCGTGGACGCTACGCTGGCGCAGAACCTCACGGCGCTGGAATTCATCTTTCCGGCATTGGATCTGGTGGATCTGGCCCAAAGCGCCAACACCAACCTGGAGCAGGCAGCGCGGGCCTATTTCGAAATCGACGCTGAACTGGGACTTACGCAATGGCGTGCCCAGATTAACCGCCTGCCCACCGACACCCTGTGGCAGACCCAGGCACGCGGCAGCGCGCGCGACGATGTGTACTCTATTGCCCGCCAAATCACCCTGGGACAACTCACGCGTGGCGACGGAGGTGTTAGCCATTGGCGCACGCAAAATGGCCAATCCATCGGGCGCCTGCAACGTCTGCTGGCCACCATCAGCACACAGGCGGCTGACTTGGCCCCGGTATCCGTGGCACTGCGCGAACTGCGCCACCTGGCCTAGGTACTTGGCCCCCACACTCCCCAGCCGCTGCTTGCCCACGATGAACAAAGCCCAGATAGATACTTTTTTCACAACGCTGCAAGCTGCCAACCCTACGCCGGTCACCGAGCTTGAATACACCAGTGTGTTTGAGCTGCTCACCGCCGTGTTGTTGAGCGCGCAGGCGACCGATGTGGGGGTGAACAAGGCCACCCGCAAACTGTTTGCGCGAGCCAACACGCCCCAGGCAATTTTGAACCTGGGCCTGAGCGGGTTGGAGTCGTACATCAGGACCATTGGGCTCTACCACAGCAAGGCCAGGCACTTGCTGCAAACCTGCTCGATGCTAGTGGAACTGCACGGTGGCCAGGTGCCAAGGAGCCGCGAAGCACTGGAAGCCCTGCCGGGTGTGGGCCGCAAGACAGCCAACGTGGTGTTGAACGTGGCCTTTGGCGAGCCCACGATGGCCGTGGACACACACATATTGCGCGTATCCAACCGCACGGGGTTGGCGACTGGAAAAACCCCGCTGATCGTTGAGCAGCAGCTGCTCAAGCGCATCCCGGCGCTCTACATGGTGGACGCCCACCACTGGCTGATCCTGCACGGCCGCTATGTGTGCCAGGCGCGCAAACCACTGTGCTGGCAATGCGGCGTCAACCCATACTGCAATTTTGGCGAAAAGACGCCCAGACAAAATCAATGACGGCTTCGGAGTCGGATCTAGTTCGGCAGTGCAGCGATTCCTGCCAATGGCGACAGGCAGCTCAGGAGGACCTCAATTTGTGTGAACTGATACTGCAGACGGCGTCTGACCTGTTTTGGCTTGATTCTGTGGTCACTCTTCGCCATCGTAGTAATCTGTC
>CAIYDK010000252.1 GCA_903924955.1 uncultured beta proteobacterium
AATCACTTCGGACATGCTTGGCCAGATGGTGGCCAACTTTGATGCACGCGTGCTGGGACAGGACGTGTTTATCGACGTGAGCCACAAGCCGAGCGATGGTGCCGCTGGCAAGGTGTTGAAACTCAGTGTTGAAAGCGGACGCCTGCGCGCCCTGGTGGAGTGGACGCCGTTTGGCGTTGCTGCCATCAAGCAGCGCGGCTTTACCTATCTCAGCGCCGAGTATCACGAGGCCTGGAAAGACAACGAAAAGCAACAGCCGCATGGCTGCGTTTTGCTTGGCGCTGGCTTGACGGTGCGCCCTGTGATCAAGCACCTGGAGCCGGTGCAACTCTCTGAACATGACCACGACGGTGCGCCACGCATCGCCATTTCCCCATCCCTTTTACGTGAACTTACGGAGCATTCCATGAACGAATTCCTGAAACTCTTGTCTCTTGCCATCGCCGCTATGGGCTTTACTGACGTGACGGGCAAGCCGTTCACGGATTTGCTCACGCTGCAGCTCGCAAGCCTGGACCCCGTGAACGACCGGGCCAAGTGCCTTGCAGCGGTGGATGCCATCAAGACCACTGCCGACGCGGCAATGGTGCAGATCAAGGCCGCTGGCCTCGACCCCAAGCAGTTGACGATTCAGCTTGCCGCACCCAACACGCAACCCGTTGACGTGAACGCCGCAGTGCAAAAGGCACTGACTGAGCGCGACGCCGCCGCCCTGGCTGCACAGACCGGCCTGGCTGCCAAGTACAAAATGCTGAGTGAGACGATTGCCACTGGCGACAAGACACTGACCGCTGAAGGGGTGAAGAAGTTTGCCGACGATTACGCGCCGCTGATCACCGCCGACAGCACCGACGCGCAAGTTGCGCACCTGGCCACGTTGGCCATCACGCAGGCGCAGGCACTGGGCGCTGCCAAGAAGCTGGCCGGTCTGGGTTACAACCCGGTGAACGGCCAAGTGCACATTACGGTGGACAGTGGCAACAGCATCAAGGCGCTGCAGGCCGAGATTGACAAGCGCCTGGGCTTTGAAGGCATGGCCGGACACAAGCGGTTTGACAAGACCGGCGGCAAGCTGCTGGACGAGAACAAGGCCTTTGCCGAAAAGGCCCTGGCGCACTTTGATGCGACGCACGGCCAGCGGCTGGATACCGAGCACAAGGCACTGGCAAGTGGCGTTGGCTTGATCAGCGACGTGGCGGTGCCGGTGGTGGCAGAGCGCACGGTGCTGCGCGAAGCGCTGTACAACATGACCAGCCTGAACTTTGTGAACACGGGCACAGCACCGTTTGCCAACGTGATCACCATCCCCTACAGCTACCGCGACACGGCTGCTGCAGGCATGAGCGCGCTGCGCCAGTACGAGCGCCAAGCCATTCGCAATGCGGGTGTGATCCAGACCTATGAAGAAGCTCGCCCCTTGCCCCAGAAGCTGGCTTTCCAGATCAGCGCTGAAATGCGCATGCTGATGAGCGCCTCGCCCATTGACTTTGACCCGGTGAGCGAGAACATTCGCAACATCATCCGCATCGTGGGTGAAGACACCGAGGCGATCAACTTCAACGAGATGGTGAACAGCGCGGACGAGTCTGGCGTGGCCACCATTACCGACACCTTGACCAGCGATGTGAATGGCACCAAGTCGATCTTTGTGACGAGCAAGTTCCCGGTGGTGCGTCCACGTAAGGTATACGACCTGCAGGGCAACCAGGTGGGCAGCACGGTCAACCCGATAGTGGTCACGCTGCATTCAGTGGTGCGCACTGAGTTTGTGGCCAAGGCCGACGGCACGGCGCTTGCCGCTGGCACCTACTACGTGATGGACTACAACCTGGGTGAGCTGCACTTTGTTGACGAAACCGGTGCAGCCGTGGTGCCGACAAGCACCTGGGCTCTGACGGTGGCCTACAGCTACACCACCAACGCGGTCAAGTTCGACAGCGACGCCGTATCTGGCGAAGATGTGAAAGACCGTTACGACCGGCTGCTGACCATGATTGGTGGGCGCAAGGCGGTGATTGCCTCTGACCGCTACTACACCCCCGACATGGTGCTGATGAGCCCGACGCTCGACAACGCGGTGACGCAGGCACGCAGCTTTGTAGAGAGCTTTGCCCGCACGGCCACCGGCCTGGCAGCAGACGGCAGCCTGGGCCAGTTGAAGGGCATGAGCGTATTCAACAGCACGGCACCTGGTATTCAACTGGGCGACACCCGGATCATCGTTGGTCAACGTGGGAACACACGGTTCCGCATGGTCAAGCCCTTTGCCATGAACCCGCAGGAGCAAGCCCGCAACAGCGCCGGCGCCTTCATTGACGCGCAGGAGTCATTCGGCACGCAGTATGTGGTGAGCCACACGCCGCACCAGCTGAAAAACAGCCTGACCAGCGTGATTGTGTACAGCGCCACGGGCCGCGTGGCCCGCTAAACCCATACCTCACTACCAAGTAGAGACGTGTGGGCAACCCCCCGGCGCCGCCGTGCGCCGGGGACGC
>CAIYDK010000253.1 GCA_903924955.1 uncultured beta proteobacterium
CTGTTCGAGCTGATCTCTGAACGGTATGAGCGCAAGAGCCTGGCACTCACGGCCAACACGCCGTTCTCACAGTGGGGTGAAGTGTTCGTGGACAAAGCCATGACGCTGGCCGCTGTGGACAGGCTTGTACATCACGCGACGATCTTTGAGATGAACGTAGAGAGCTATCGCAGACGAGCAGCGGAGGCCGAGAAGCCAGCTTCACCAAAAAAGGGTAAATAACCTTCACTTCAAGAAATCATTCCCCGCCTCGAACCGGCCAAGATAGTTGTCGCCGAGCGGCCAAGGTAGTTGACGCCGACCAGCAACTGGAATGGTCGGGCGCAGTGATCCAGGAGGATGTCCGTAAAAGCTACGGTGAGCGCCGTTACCGTGCACTTGGGATGATCGGTGATCGGCTGCATGCTGCGGTGTTTACACCCAGGGCGGGCAAGGTGCATGTCATCAGTTTGCGCAAGGCAAACCAACGTGAAGTGAAAGCATATGAGCAAAAAACCCAACCCTGAAATGGTTGATGAAGAGAATCCGCAATGGACAGCCGCAGATTTCGCCAATGCGCGTTCAGCCAGAGAGGTACTGCCGGAAATTTTCGGAACAATGGTCGCGCAACAAATGCTCAAGCCGCGCGGTCGCCCGCGTGCCGAGCACCCCAAAGAGCGCATCAACATCCGCCTGTCTCACGAAGTTATTGAGTACTTCAAGGCAGCCGGTGACGGCTGGCAGACTCGCATCGATTCCGCCCTTCGCCAGTTCATTACAGAGCACCGAGGTCGGTAAACCGGGCCATCGGTGCGTAGTTCAGCGATCGCGGCCGGCTGTTTCAGGTTGATCGCGGGCGGCTTGTTTCGCCGACTGTGAAAGCATGCAAGCGGTTCCCCGCATTCGGCCCGGTGGGCCATTCATGCGGGCTACAAAGACCACGATGCTGAAATCCACTACTCACGTTTGTAGACATCACCTTTGATGGTTTTTAACGGGCCCAAGGGTTGATGACGTCGAGACCCAGACCTGCAAAATCCCTTGCGTTGCGCGTGACCATGCTCAAGCCATGCTGCGCTGCGGTTGCACCCAAGAGGCTGTCAAGGGCCGGCAATGGGCGACCTGCTGCAGCCACCAATCTGCCCCAGCGATCTGCCACCTGCACGTCTATGGGCAATATGCGACCGGCGAAAAACCCCGGCAAGTCTGTCTCCAGCCAGTCCGTCAGCGCCATGCGACGCTCGGCCTCGGCCACGCCTTCAATGCCTTTGCGTAACTCACCTAGCGTCAGCACGCTCAGGTAAAGGGTGGAGGCCGGTCGGCGGGAAAACCACTCGACCACACCGGCGTCAGGCGTCTTCCGGCGCAACTCTGACAAGACGTTCGTATCGAGTAAATAGCTCAAAACGACAACTCGCGGGTCAAACTCGGGTCGCGATCGATTGTTATGTCATCCGCCCCATAAAGCGGGGATCGGCGCATGAACTCGACCAAGGAGTTGTCGTTGCCTGTCAGTCGGTCAAACATGACGCGCGACACCACCACCGCCACCGATTGGCCATGCAGGGTGATGTTTTGCGGCCCTTCACTTTCGGCGCATTTGACCAGTTCCGATAACCGGGCTTTGGCTTCTTGCATTTGCCATGCGTGCATGCTGAAACTCCATTCGAAAAGTCTGACTAGACAGGTCAGAATACAGCAGATTTGTGTGACTGGGAAGTCCGGCCTGAGCCTGTCGGCAGCCAAGGTCGGACACTTGATCGAGCGCGCCGAGGCAGCGAAGCTATCC
>CAIYDK010000254.1 GCA_903924955.1 uncultured beta proteobacterium
GACGTGGTGCAGAATATTTATTTGCGCAAAGTGCAGCGCCAGGATGGTCAATTGCACAACGTTGAGTTTGATGTCATCAAGGATGTCAAGGATCCTGGCAAAACCAGGTAGCAGGGCGGTTGGCTAGCGTCCCATGCTGACCATTCTCTTTGACGGCATTGCCTACGGGATGCTGTTGTTCATTCTTGCCGTCGGGCTTGCTGTGACGATGGGGCTAATGAATTTCATTAACCTTGCGCACGGTGCCTTCGCCATGGTGGGCGGTTACATCACGGTGCTGTTGATGCAGAAAATGGGCGTGCCGTTTCTGGTCTGCCTGCCACTGGCATTTCTGGGCGCAGGGGCGCTGGGCGGCATTCTGGAGCGCACCCTGTACCGACCGCTCTACCACAAGCCACACCTGGATCAGGTTCTGTTCTCCATCGGGCTGACCTTCATGTCCGTGGCCATGGTGGGTTACTTCATTGGATCCAGTCAACAGAATGTGCAACTGCCCGAATGGCTGAAGGGACGTACCGAGCTGGGTGAGGGCGCCTGGATGCTGGGCATGGGCCACTACCGACTGTTCATCATCGCCGTGTGCGCCGCACTCACCGTGGGTCTGCAGTACGTGCTGACCAAGACCCGTTTTGGCAGCCGCCTGCGCGCCTCGGTGGATGACCAGCGGGTGGCCGCCGGCCTGGGCATCAATGTCAACACCGTGTTTCTTGGCACCTTTGCCGTGGGCTCGGGCCTGGCCGGACTGGGTGGTGCGCTGGGCGCCGAAGTGCTGGGGCTGGACCCCAGTTTCCCGCTCAAGTTCATGATCTATTTTCTGATCGTGGTGGCAGTGGGTGGCACGTCCAGCATCACGGGCCCCCTCTTGGCCGCGCTGCTGCTGGGCGTAGCCGACGTGGCGGGCAAGTACTACATTCCCAAGATGGGTGGTTTCATTGTGTACAGCCTGATGATCGTGATTTTGATCTGGCGCCCGCAAGGCCTGTTTGTGCGCACGGGTGGCAAGTGATGAGCACTGCGCAAGACACACTGCAGAGCAATGGCCGATGGAAACGATGGGAATATCCGTTGTGGGCGCTGGCGCTGGCTGTGCCTTTGCTGTTGCCCAGCCATGCGCTGATCGTTAACGAGATCGCCGTCGTTGCGCTGTTCGCGCTCGCCCTGGATCTGATTCTGGGCTACACCGGCATTGTGTCGCTGGGGCACGCCGCGTTCTTCGGCATGGGGGCGTATTCCGCCGCGCTGTTTGCCAAGCTGGTGATGCCAGACCCCTTGCTGGGCCTGCTCGTCGGCATAGCGGCAGCCGGCATATTGGGCGCGCTGTGCAGTGCCACCATCCTGCGCGGCACCGATCTGACCCGCCTGATGGTGACGCTGGGCGTGGGCCTGATCCTGATGGAACTGGCCAACAAGCTGGATTGGCTGACTGGGGGTGCCGATGGCCTGCAGGGCGTGGTTATGGGCCCGCTACTGGGTCAATTTGAGTTCGACCTGTACGGCAAGACGGCGGCCTGGTATTCCATGACCGTGCTGCTCGTGGTGTTTGTTGTGGCCCGGCGCTTTGTGAACTCACCGTTTGGCGCCACGCTCAAGGCCATACGCGACAACCGGCTGCGTGCCATGGCCATTGGTATTCCCGTGAATAGCCGACTGGCCGTGGTCTACACCGTGGCGGCTGCTGTTGCCGGTGCGGCCGGCGCCCTGCTGGCGCAGACCACCGGGTTTGCCTCGCTCGATGTGTTTGAGTTTCACCGCTCGGCCGACGTCATGCTGATCCTGGTGATTGGCGGTGTCGGCTGGCTCTACGGTGGGGTGGCTGGTGCGATTGTGTTCAAGCTGATGCAGGACGCCATATCGAATATCACGCCCGAGTACTGGACTTTCTGGATCGGCCTTTTTCTGGTGGTTCTGGTGTCGGTGGGACGAGAGCGCTTGATCCGGCCGTGGACCTGGTTTGGCCGGGGCGACAAGGAGGGTCGGCGATGAGCACCGAGGACACCGTGCTATCTGCCCAGAGTCTTGTGATGCGTTTTGGCGGCATCACGGCCACCAACAACGTCACGCTCAACCTGAAAAGAGGCGCCCGTCACGCGCTGATCGGTCCCAATGGCGCGGGCAAGACCACGCTGATCAATCTGCTGACAGGGGTGCTGCAACCCACTGAGGGGAAAATTATTTTGGAGGGTGAAGACATCACCATGATGGCGCCGCACAAGCGGGTAGCGCGCGGCATGGTGCGCACCTTTCAGATCAACCAGCTGTTTGATACGCTAACGCCGCTTGA
>CAIYDK010000255.1 GCA_903924955.1 uncultured beta proteobacterium
CGTGGCCTTCAAGGGTAAACCGGTGCGCATGAAGGTTACCAACTATCTGCCGTATACCAAGCCTGACGGCACTTCAGTCGGTTCATGGAATGGCAACGGGGGCGAGTTCTATCTGCCGGTTGATGAGACCATTGCCGGCGGTGGCCCGGTATTGGATGCCAATGGTCAACAGGTTTATGCCAAGGACAAAGACGGCAATCCTGTGCTGCTGAATGGGAAGCCCGTGCCCGTCAAAATGGCGCAGAACCGCGCCGCCGTTCACTGGCATGGTGGCGATTCGCCCTGGATCAGCGATGGCACGCCACACCAGTGGTGGGCTCCGGCAGGCGACATTTCCTACACCATCGGCATCGATGCGGCGCATCCCTACGGCATGGGCAAGGGCGTGGCCTCGGCGGATGTCCCTGACATGCCCCCATCCGGCCCGGGTGTCTACACCTTGTACTTCCCGAACAACCTGAGCGGTCGCTTCATGATGTACCACGACCATACTTCCGGCCTGACCAAGCTCAACGCTTACACCGGCATGGCGGCGGGCTATATCGTGGTTGATCTTGATGAATTGGCCTTGGTCAATACCGCCATCAAGGCCAAGTCGCATGTCACTACTGGCGGCAATAACTATGCCGGAACAGGCCTGCCGCTCAATGACGGTGTCAATCTTCCGGTGGGCCTGCTGGACACAGTGGGCATTCCCCTGGTCATTCAGGACAAGACCTTCGTCCCCAAGAACATCGGCCCCAACGCCGTAGCTTTGGACGGCTACACCCCGCAGTCGCAGGACGCCAAGTGGGACCTTACCCACTGGGGCCAGCCGGGCGACCTGTACTTTCCGCACGTCTATGAAACCAACCAGGACCCGAACTCGTTTGATGGCACGAACCCGGTGGGGCGCTGGGACTGGGGCCCGTGGTTCTGGCCGGTGTTTCCGGCGCAGTTCTCCTTGCCCTCGGGTGCTTATGGCGACGTGACCGCCACGCCTGAGGCCTTCGGTGACACCGCCATCGTCAATGGCAAGGCTTATCCCACCATGACGGTAGACCCCAAGACCTATCGCTTTCGCATTCTGAGCATTGGCAATGACCGCACCCTGAACCTGGGCCTGTACCAGGCGGTGGATGCGGCTGGCAAAGTCTGCAATGCCAGCAATACAAAACCTGCGATTGCATCCATCGCATCGGGCGGAACGTTGGCGCCGGCCACTTGTACCGAAGTCAAAATGGTCCCCGCGTTGCCGACGGCAGGTTTCCCAGCCAACTGGCCAACCGATGGCCGCGTGGGTGGCGTACCCGATCCGGCCACTGCCGGGCCCGACATTGTGCAGATTGGCAACGAAGCAGGTCTGCTGCCGGTGCCGGCGGTCTGGAAGTCCCAGCCTGTCAACTATGACTACAACGTGCGCAACATCACCATGCTCAATATCCTGCAGCATGACCTGCTGCTGGCTGGGGGCGAGCGAGCCGACGTATTGATCGACTTTTCCAAGTACGCCGGCCAGACCCTGCTGCTGTACAACGATGCGCCATCTCCGATGCCCGCGAATGATCCGCGCGTTGACTATTACACCGGCAGAGGCGACCAGACCGATGCCGGCGGCGCCCATGACACCCTGCCGGGTTACGGCCCCAATACCCGCACCATCATGCAGATCAAGGTGAGCGCCACCAATACGTCGGGCTCAGGCGGTGCGTTGAACGTGGCGGCCTTGGCTGCGGCCATGCCTGCGGTTTACGCAAAAACCCAGCCAGTGCCCATCATTCCCGAGGCGGCTTACAACGTTGCATTTGGTACTACGGATGTGAACAACTATGCGGCGATTGGCACAGGCTCTGGCACGCAGCCCAACTTCACCTACACCGTCCCTTCCTATGTTGATCCGATAGACGGGAAAACAAAAACCACCAAATCCCTGCCCGTCATCAACAAGGCCATTCAGGAGTTGTTTGACCCGATCTTTGGCCGCATGAACGCCACGCTGGCGGTAGAACTTCCCTTCTCCACGTCGACTATTGCGACCACGATCCCGCTGGCCTACATCGACGTGCCGGTGGAGCGCCTGGACGCCATCAAGGACGGCGAGACCCAAATCTGGAAGGTCACCCACAACGGCGTGGACGGCCACCCGGTGCACTTCCATATGGTCAACGTGCAGGTGATCAACCGCGTCGGCTGGGACGGCACCATCAAACCGCCAGAGGCCAACGAAGTCGGCTGGAAGGAAACGCTGCGCATGAACCCGCTCGAAGA
>CAIYDK010000256.1 GCA_903924955.1 uncultured beta proteobacterium
ACGCGGGCCCGCAAGCCGGGCAGGGCAGTGGGTCACTGGGTAGTTCGGCCATGGCGTCGGCCTTTGCCAAGCTCAAGCGTTGAGCGGAGATGGTGATGGGGCGAATAGGGCGCGTAGTGGCCGGATCAGACGCAACATGGCTGCCGCGATTCCCGATCGACCTCCTCTAAACCTGGCATACGGCTTGCCTGCGTCGAACTCGTTCAGCGTGCGGCGTCGGTAAACGGCATCGGCGCATTGCAGTCGCTCCCACGGTACTGCCATCAGTCAGGTATGCAGCGTTTGCGATCTGCTTGCTACAGTTTAGATACTCGCAAGCTCTACTAGTTGACCTCGATGGCTGCCACAGGCAATATGACGCGGCAAACCAGGCCGCCTTCGAGCCGGTTGGCCAGGGCGATGGTGCCGCCATAGCGGGCCACAATGCACTTGCTCAAGGGCAAGCCCAGGCCGCTGCCTCCGGCCCCGGTTGCGGTGCGGGTGCTTTCGTAGAAAGGCTCAAAAACTGCCGATATTTCACTCTCGGGTATGCCGCAGCCCTGGTCGATGATTTCAAACATGACGGCCTCTTTGTCGGCCGAAGCCCCGGCCGGTTTGAAGCGCGTTTCACTCACCCGCAGCAAGGTGGTGTCCCCCTGTGACGAGTAGCGAAAAGCGTTGCCCAGCAAATGCTCGAAGACCTGCTGCAGCCGGTCGTGCTCGCCCACTACATTGACGGCTGGGGCCTGAATATCCATCACCAGGTTTTGCCCCATCCTGGACGCCCGGAACTCCATCAATGTGCCCAGCCCGTGGGAGAAGTGCATGACGTCAACCTGCTGGTGCACTACATTCGCCGAGCCAGCGTGGTCCTCCCAAGACTGGTCAGCCAACGTGAGCAAGGATTCAACCAGTTGGTGCATCCGAGTACCGGCTGCCAGGATGCTGTCCAAGTACGACTCCATGTCTTGTGGCGACGCTTCCTCGAGACTGCATTTGGAAAGCTCCGCGTAGCCCAATATGCCTTGCAGCGGCGTGCGCATCTCGTGGCTGACGTTGGCCATAAACCTCGTCTTTACTGCGTTCGCGCTGTCGCTTTCCGCACGTGCATTGGCCAGTTCGAGCGTGCGCTGCAACACCAGCGTTTCCAGGTTGTCACGGTGAAGCGACAGCTCGGCATTGGCGCGATTCAGCGCCGCGTGCGACTGGCCCAGAGCGTCGCTGGCGCGCTGGTTGATGGCGATCTGTTCTTCCAACTGGTTGGCCCGGACGTGCTCAGCGTAAGAGAAGGCATTGATCAGCAGCTTGCCGATCAACAGGAACTCAATCAGGTAAACCGGCCCATACACCGCCGCTAAGCCGATATCCAGATTGGCCGCCAGTGCGCTGCTGCCGATAGGCGCTTCTGGCACTGGTGCGTGCAGTGTGTGCCTCAACACTGCCACGCCGAGTTGCAGACACAGCGCTGCATTCAGGCTGGCAAGGGGAACCCGGGCTGGCCTGGCCATCACAGAAACTTCCCACAATGCCCAAACCGCCAGTGACCAAAGCAGTAGCGAAATCAGCAGGTACTGGGCCGAATACAGGCCATGCATCACCAGTACTTCAAAGGTGCAATTAACCAGAAATATCAACGCAGACAAAACACCCGCGGTCTGCAGCGCGTCAATGCCGGATGAGGGGCGGCGGGTGAAGCTTGTAATCATCGCTTTGCAGCTCTAGCGCTGCTCCAGAATGGCGGCCAGCTTTTCTTGCCATAGGCGCATGCAGCCGCTGTGTGCCACATCACATTTGGTGCCCCAGACCGGCAGCACC
>CAIYDK010000257.1 GCA_903924955.1 uncultured beta proteobacterium
GAACCATCCCAATCCTTGCGCGGCTCGTGCGGGAACACGGTAGCGGTCTCCACCAGCTTGCCGGTGGAATCGACCACCGCCACTTTGACGCCGGTGCGAATGCCGGGGTCCAAGCCCATCACAACACGGGGGCCAGCGGGTGCCGCCAGCAGCAGGTCGCGCAAGTTGTCCGCAAACACCTTGATGGCGACTTTTTCGGCCTCCTCGCGCAGCCGGGTAAACAGGTCGCGCTCGGTGGACATGCTGAGCTTGACCTTCCAGGTCCAGGCCACGCATTTGCGCAGCAGGTCATCCGCCGCACGGCCCGCGTGGCTCCAGCCCAGTTTGAGTGCGATGCGGCCCTCGGCCAATGAGACCGCCGGAGCGGCACGGGCGGGTGCCCGGAGCCCGGTCGGCAGAGCGTCCTGCTCTGGAAGCACCAGCTTGGCATCCAGAATATCCAGCGCCCGGCCACGGAACACGGCCAGCGCCCGGTGCGATGGCACGCGCCCGATGGGCTCGTCGTAGTCAAAATAATCGCGGAACTTGGCGATGTCGGCGTGGGCTTCGTCCTTACCGCTCATCAATTTGCTCTGCAGCAGACCCTCATTCCACAGCCACTCGCGCAAGTCTTGCACCAGCGCGGGGTTCTCCGCCCAGCGCTCGGAGAGCAAATCGCGGACACCGTCCAGCACGGCTTGCACGGTGGAGAAGTCGCTCTGTTTGTCTTCGCCCTCAACCACGGGGCGCATCGGGATCACATAGGGCAACGCCGCCTCGGAAGGGACCAGCGTGGGGTCGTTGAACAGTGCGTCGGCCAGCGGCTCCAGCCCGGCCTCTCGGGCCAACTGCCCCTTGGTGCGACGCTTGAGCTTGAACGGCAGGTAAATGTCTTCCACTTCCTGCTTGGTGGCGGCATTCACGATGGCGGCCATCAGCACGGGGGTGAGTTTGCCCTGCTCGTCGATGGCCTTCATGACGGCCTCTTTGCGGTCACGCAGTTCACGCAGATAGGACAGTCGGGCTTCCAGCTCACGCAACTGGATGTCGTCCAGCCCGTCGGTTACTTCCTTGCGGTAGCGGGCGATAAACGGCACAGTGGCACCGCCATCGAGCAGTTGGACTGCGGCTTCAACCTGTTGGGGACGAACACGGATTTCTTGCGCGATTTGCGCGATGATTTTCTGCATGGCGGGGTAGTGACGCTAACTCTGAAATGGGATCAAGGGCGGGAGTTTGCCACAGGTGATCGAGCTCTCCCGGCCCCAGTTTTCTGTTAAAAGTGTCCGATGACTCTTGCCCCAACCCTTCATTGGACCGAATCCGGTCAAGCCTGTAGCGCCGTGTGGCGCTCCGAGCGAGGTGCAGCGCCACCCAAACGCGTGGTGCTGGCCGACGACACCATGACGGCAGATGCCGCCTATCACCTGGCCTGCGAAGGCACGGCGTTGCTGTGGCGCGGAGACTTTCACAACGCCCGGCAGTTGCTGCAGGCCCTGGCACGGCGCATTGACAAAACACCTGAGCGCAAGAAGCGCTTGCAAAACAAGGCAGCGACGACTCCAGTCGCCACAGCCGCGCCTGCCGACGCATTTCACCAGCACCGCCAGGCCCAGGCCCAGCGCGCCCGGGTGTTGGGCATGGTGTTGCTGCCATTTAACGCCGACTACAGCATCCCCCTGCGCCGAGCGCCTGATACGCGTCTGGCCTGCACCGAAGCCTGGGGCCCTGTGGCGGACACCGCGGGCGCCAGCGTGGTGAGTCTGCGCGACCTGCTGGGGATGACGAGTGCACACGAGTGGCGCAAGAAAGGGGTAGAGATTGCCGCACTGGGTGATGCCCCCAACAACCGCATCTACCCGCATTACGGTGTTTTCTCGCCGGTGCGGGGCGAATACGTGGGTTTGGTGGCGACGGCCCCCCTGCCGATGGCCGAGCCGGGCCAGACCGATCGGGTGGCGTTTGACATCGGTACCGGTACGGGTGTGCTGTCAGCCGTGCTGGCGCGCCGCAAGATAGGCAAGGTGGTTGCCACCGACCAGGACCCGCGCGCGCTGGCCTGTGCCCGCGCCAACCTGGAGCAACTCGGTGTGGCTCAGCAAGTGGAAGTGCTGGAGGCCGACCTGTTTCCAGCGGGACGCGCCTCCATCGTGGTGTGCAATCCACCGTGGCTACCGGCCCGGCCCAGTTCACCCATCGAACATGCCGTATACGACGAAGGCAGCCGCATGCTGCTGGGGTTTTTAGCGGGTTTAGCCGAACACCTGACGCCCCACGGCGAAGGCTGGCTGATCTTGTCGGACTTTGCCGAGCACCTGGGGCTGCGCACCCGCGCAGAACTGCTGCGGGCTATCGAACAAGCGGGTTTGACGGTGACCGGCAAGATGGACACCAAACCGGTTCACGGCAAAGTGGCGGACACCTCCGACCCTCTGCACGCGGCCCGCGCAGCCGAGGTGACCTCGCTGTGGCGGCTGACTGCTGGTTCAGCGGCTGGCCTGCCCAAACAAATGTGAAAGCTCCCGATTCATCAGGTCGGCGTCGCCCGTGTTGAGTTCGACCAGACGGCGCAGGTGCGTCAGGCTGGCGAGGTCTATTTCCTGGCATTCGATGCCAATATGCTGCCCTTCCAGGTGAACGACGATTCCAGACATCACCACCACGTCACCCGCCTGGTCCAGCGGCAACTCCAGGCGGCACTTGTCGTGAAGGGCTACGCCATCGAGCGTCTCGGTCTGCACCAGCGCGCCCTTGAGCGCGATATCGACCAATTGAACCTTGACCGCTTTGCCCTGTAGATGCAGCAGCACCTCGGTGTCAAAGGGAATACGGGCATAGTTGCGAAGGCCTTTGATCGGGGCGGGTTTCATGTCAGACTTTCTCAAATCAGGGTGACTTGAGCCTACGCCGCTTTGTGGCAAAGCGCAATAGTTCGCGCAATAGAGCTCGCGCAATGGATTCCGTCGTTATGAATTGCTACGCCGTTTCAGCCACCTCATCACGCTACCTACAAGGGGCAATTTCTCATACAACTCTTCAGCTGCATCCCAATAATCGCGGTGCAGGGTGATGCGGCCTTCTCCATTGAGCAGCAAATGCGAGCCGCCGACGATGCATTGCGTTTGGCCCTGCCTGAAACGCCTGAAGCAAAAACGAAACTCCCAGGTTAGAAAGCACTGCCTGCCCTCGACGATGCGCGTGGTGATGATGAAACGCGGGTTCTCCAGGTTCACATACATATGCCGAAATATGCGCTGAATCTCGGCCAGGCCCTGCACTTCGTTGAACGGGTCCTTGAAGCGCGCGTCGGGGGCGTAAATGGCGTCGAGCGCTTCTACGC
>CAIYDK010000258.1 GCA_903924955.1 uncultured beta proteobacterium
ACGCCCCAGTGCGCCAGGTACATGAAAAATGGCCTGTTCTTGTTCTTCTGAATCGCATGAATGGCTTCATCGGTGTAGTAGTCGGCCAGGTATTTGGCCGGTTCAAACCATTTGCCACCGTTGTAGCTGACGCCAAAGCGCATGTTGGGCCACAGGAACTTGTCAATTGGGTCAAAGTCCTGCTTGGAGTTCACCACATCGGGCGAGTACTCTGGCAGATGCAGACCGCTCTCCATGAACAGCGTCTCATCAAAACCCTGGTTGTTGGGGCGCATCTCGTCGGTACTGCCCAAGTGCCACTTGCCGATGTGCAAGGTGTGGTAGCCGCGAGCCTTGAGTGCCTCTGCCATCGTGACTTCGCTTGAGGGCATTCCCAGATCGTTGAAATCTTTCGCCATCTCTGCCTTGTCCTGATCAACGATGACAGGGTGCAATGCTTTGGGGTCTGCATACAGTGCGCTCGCCACTCTGGCCATTGCGCCTGGCGTTGGTGTGAATTGGACACCAAAACGCCAGGGATAGCGTCCGGTCAAAAGCGCTGCCCGCGACACCGTGCACACGGGTGCCCCGGCATACCCCTGATCGAATCGAACTCCGTCTCGGGCTATGGAGTCAATCTGTGGGGTCGGAACTCCCTGCGCAACGAGCCCACCACCGTGCGTCGTGACATCGTTGATGCCCATGTCGTCGGCGACAATGATGATGATATTGGGGGGCCTTTGCGCAATGGGCGTACTCGCGGTGTTCGGACCTTGTTCCCATGGCACCGGCTTGTTGGCGTCGCGCGGGTAGCGGTAATCGGCATACCAACCCAGCGAGTACTGGAGGACGTACAAACGGTTGGCGTAGATGCCAATGGCCAGAATACCCATGGCGATGGCAGCAATCGTTAGTCGTTTAGTCAATGTCATAGGACTTCGCCAGGTTAAGTCAACGTAGTGTTCAAAATCAACCCCAGGGAAAGCAACAATAAACCCAAGGTCATGCGCACGCTGATCAGACTCACGATGGGCTTTACCGGAAATACATGCGTCTTTTCGATGGCTGCCCACTTGTGAATGAATTTGTCTGACTGATTGGCTTCAAACGCAAATTTCAAGAAATCCCTGCGACTGCGGTAACGCACCATGGCGACGTAGTGCCAGTCATCAGCACCTTCAGGCACGAAAAAATTGCCACTGCGCCGGGCAATGAACAGCAGCAGGTTACCGTTGCGCAGCAGTGGCCAGACGATGGACTTGCCGTAGCGCTGGTCAGCTTCGCGCGGATCGTCACCATAGTGGTATCCGGGCGGATAGAGCGCCTTGGGGCGGTAGCGCACCAGGTTCTGCATGACGAATTCCTTTCCATCGTCGGTGGCCAGAAGTTGACGTATATCTTCAACGGCAGCCCTGGCGTGTTCGCTGGAGTCTGTGGCCAACAACTCACGCAGACCGGCGTTTATTTCATCTGCAGTCATGGGCTTGCCGTTGCCGCCATACCAAACCAGGAACGCGATGTACAGAGCCACGAGCGGCAGGGCGATGGTCATCCAGGTTGGTAGCATGTTGTGGTTCTTTGCTTAAGCAGGTTGGCCGACGGGCGTAAATTGGTCCGCATGGTTCTTCAGCCATTCTTGCGACAGGGTGCCATCTTGTTGGCGGGGATGAAAACCCGGCTCCATATAGGCCCGCCATAGCGTGTAGTTGCCGCGAAACATACCGTCTTTGGCTAGCAACAGTGCATAGCCGCTTCGCCAGGTGCTCCATTTGAAAAGGCTGCCGTCGTGCCAGAGATTACGCACGGTCTGGCGCGCAACGTCCGACAAAAAGGTGGTGGTGATGTACCGGAATATCTTGATGCGCCACGCTTCGCTGCCCTTCATGGCCGTGTAGACGTCAAAGGCGGTGCTTCGGTGTTCCGACTCTTCTGCACTGTGCCACAACCACATCGTCTGCAGCCTTGGCTCGGCGCCTTGAAGCGCTTCGGGGTGACGCAGCATCCAGTCGGCAAAGATCGCGGTCAGGTGCTCGGTGGCGGCAGTCGCTCCCACGTGGACGCGCACATCCCGGTGCGCATTCTGCTTCAGGCGAAGCACCGCGCGACGCTCCAGTTCGTTTTTGAATCCCTGCTTCTCAAGATGGGCGTTGAAGAGGCCATGGATGCGTCGGTGCGTTGCCTCCTGCCCCACAAACCCTTGCACCTCAGTCGCGAGTCGTTGCTGTTGATCTTCGGGCAAAGTCTTGATGCCAGCGCGTACCGAGTCCATGAAATACTGTTCGCCCACTGGAAAGCTCATGGACAGGGCGTTGAAGAACGCCGAGCGAAAGGCGTCACGGCCGTTCCAGCGCTGCTCAAACGCAGGGGCAAGGTCAATCAGCAGTTTGCGCACGGTTAGCTCAGTCATGGCGAGTCTCCGAAGAATGGGGCGTTTGCAAAGATTGCCCGCTTGGCGGCGGTTAGGTCTATAGTTTATGAAATAGTTTCAGTTTAATGTTTCATATTTCAATAAGGCGACCCCATGGCCAAGAGTGTGGCAAAAACCTCAATTAAATCAATCGTAAGGGCGCCGCAACAAGACCGGTCACGACAGACAGTAGAGGCCATTTTGGAGAGCGCAGTTCAGATTTTGGAGAGCGAAGGTCTGGACGGATTCAAGGTTGCGGCACTGGCCGAACGTTCGGGCTACAGCGTGGGAACGCTGTACCAGTATTTTGAAAATATTGACGCCGTGATGATGGCCCTGGTGGAGTTGGAGAGCGAGCGGCAGCGCCAGACCTTGCTGGCTGAGTTCAGCGATGCTGCCGCACGCGGCAAGAAGCAGACCACGCGCGATCTGGTCGACATGATGGTGGGTGCATTCAGCCAGCGCCGTGCTGCACATCGGGCCATCATTGAGTGGGTGCTCTCGCGACGTGACGTGCGGATGATCGAGGGGCGCAATACCTTTCTGGGTCAAATGCTTGCCAGCGTGTCGTTGCGCACGCAAGGCCTCACCATGCAACGCCTGCTTAATCCAACCGAGATGTTTGTGCTGTCCCGCTCGTTTCTGGGGGCCTTGCGCACGGCCATTTGGAACGACGATCCGGACACCACCTCACCCCAGTTTGCACAGGCAATGGCCGACCTGGTCGACGGTTACATGTATATGTTGGCAAGACGTGAGACGGGGTTCACAGAAAAGTAGGCCGCCGTCACAAACGGCTAAGCCTGGTGGGTTGCAACTTCATTTCGTAATGCCGCAATGAGGTCTTCCTCCAGCATCCACAGTCGGTCCTGACCCCACAGCAGGGGCCTGTCATTCACCCGAAAGGAGGGTACGCCCCAGATGCCACGCTCCAGCATGTCGGCCCGGTTGGCCTCAGCGACCGAGCGCCATGCGTCATCCTGCAGAGCCGATTTGACTTCAGATGCGCCCATCCCGGCACGCGTTGCAATGTGCTCCAGACCGTCGGCGCTGGAGGCGTCTATGCCCTGCGCAAAGACAGCTTCCAGAAATGACTCCAGCAGCGCCGGACCTTTTCCGGAGGTGATTGCGGCGTGCAGTAGGGCGAGCCCATTCTCGACCGGTTTTCCGACCGGGTCGACCACCGCTCCAAAAGCCAGCCCCAAACGATTCGCCTCGCGTTTGGCATCCCGCAGAATGTACAGACGCTTTTCCAGCGGGACTGGCAACCCGCGCATCACCATGGGTAACACAAATCGCAGACGCAATTCAGCCCCGTAGTGCGCTGCCAGTTGTCGAACCTGATGCGCCGCCAGGTAGGTGTAGGGACTGCGCAGCGAACAGTAGAAATGAATGATGGGCGCAGGTGTTGTTGCAGCAACGGCCGGATGGAACTGCAGTTTTCGTGGCGGGACTATGCATGGCGCACTGGCGCCGCCGCCGGGTGGTTGAACACCCAGTCCGGCTTCTCTTAGACGGTCTTCCAGGTAGTGCAGGCGGTCCACACCCCAATACCACTCACCTTCAAAATACAGCGTGGCACCCAGATAGTGCCCTAACCGCTTGCGAAGCGCGGCGCCCTGCGCCAGTGCAGTCGCTGAAGCAGTTGGTGCAGCCTCCGGGCTTGCCTCCATCGGGGGCAGCACAGAAAGAGCAGACGCCAGCCGGGCCGCGTCACGCAGCGACCATGCTCGCAAACGCTCCATATCGGGCGCTGCAGCAGCGTCTGGCGGCGGTACAGCATGCGAAACAATCGAAATGGCGTAGCGCGATTGCAGCAGTTGCAGACAACGTGCCAGCAGCTGGCTGTAGGGGTCATCTGCTTGATGGAAATAGTGAACCGTGGGCGACTTGCCCCATGTGCGCCTGTGCATGGCATGGACAAAGCGTCGAAAGTCTTGAACGCTGGTGCTGGTAATGAGCTGGGCTATGGCGCGCCCGATGACTGCCTTGGCTAGGGACATGGCTCTGCCAACTCATTCTGGACCCAATGAATCACTGCTGGATCTAGGCACATTTGCAAGTGACCGATGCCCTCGAACACGGTGGGTGTCACGTTGGGCAATACCTGCGCGCGCTGCGGGTAAACGATGTTGTCTTGTGGAGACAGTGCAATGTGGAATAGCCTGTGCGTGGCCGGCGCCTCGCAAGCGGCAAGCGTGCCAAGCCATTCGCTCTTCCATGTCATCTGGATTCCATTTTGGGTCTTGAGATGCTGCGGAACCTGCGTGCCAACGTGGGGTGTCCCAAGTGTCAGAACCCGCGCCGCACGAGCAGTGCCATGGGCGCGCAGCCAGGCCCGGATGGCCAGCCCGCCCATGCTGTGCCCAACCAATGCCACCTTCTGTTGTCCGCTATGGGTCAGCAAGGCCTGAACGGCGGACTCCACCACCGCGGAATAAGTGTCAACAGAGCAGAAAAGGGGTTCAAGATTGACAGCGAACACATCATGTCCCTGGGCACGCAGCACAGGAATTACATCGTCCCAAATGCGGTGGTTGCACAGGTAGCCGTGGACCAGCACGACGGGAACGCGCGGGTTCGGGCTGGTCGATGACAACACGCCCGGGGGCGTGCGCGTCCAGGGTTGGCGAAACAGAAAAATAATGATACCGGCCCGGTACTCGCCAAACAGTGAACGGACCCAGGCGCCAAACGGCTCAGGCCCGCGAGAAAGAACGGCGGTGTAGAGGTCCACCATGACCATGACCAAAAAAGGGGCGGCAATGACCAGGGCCACGGCCTCCAGCATGGAAAGTGTTCCTTTTGCGTACAACCAAACCGCCACGGCGGCGCCCAACATAAGCTGCGTAAAAATGGTGCGTCGCAAGAGTTGTGCAAGCATGAAACTTCCTAAGCGGGTGTGCAGGCCAGTGTGCGGCGGGCGGGCTCAATGACGGACTTTTCAGCCTCATAGTCACCGGTCAACACGCGCATCAGCAGGAAGCCGGTTTTGGAGGGCGACACCACAACCCGGGCACCAGTGGGTATGGGCCTGGCATTGGAAGTTCCGCCTTCGGAAACGAGCCACAGATCGACTGGCGTGCCGTCTGCCTTTCGATCATTGATGACAAAGAAATTATCGCTATTGGCGGCGTATAGCGCGATGGACCAGTACGACTTCAAGTTCGGGTTGGCGGACACACGCACCGGTCCGGTGGTGACGTTGTACACACACACCGAATACAGCAGGTCCGGACTGGGCATGACCACCGTGCGGGCGGCAGCTGTCACCGGTGGAGGAAACGCTGCCTGGTTCTGCATATTCATCGTCTGCGCCATGGGGCCGTGCATCAGCACCTGCATGATGAGCCGCGGCGCCGCCCAGACCGCAAGCAGGTGCACTAAGATCGCAGTTGTGACCAGTGTGAGGACACGATAGAACCATAGGCGACGGTGATCCGACCAGCGTTTCATACACAGGCCCCCACAGCTTTGATCGTGGGAGGTACCAGAGACGCAGGCGCAGCCTGCAGTTCTGGTTCAGGGTTGTACAGACGCAGCGTCAAGACCATTCCACGGTAGCCCGGAGTCGGGAGCCAGTGCGTGTCGGGTTGTTCCTGTCCGCCGGTTGTGAATACAAAGCGGCCGTTGGCGTCAAGGCGTGCGGTGGTGCCGTTCAGGCTGTAGTGTTTATTGGGGGCATCAAACAAAAACATATCGTCGGCATAGGCCGTGACGCTCCACCACCTGGCCTTGGGCGGCACTCCTTCCACGCGGTAGCTGCAATGGGAGCGCAACGGACGCCCGGCATCATCCTGCGACGCGATGAAGTACATGGTTTCGTCACGACCCAGGGCGAGCAAAGCGTTGAGGGCGATGGTGGCACGGGTATACATGTCTGCGTCCGGGCTGCCCGCCAGCAGGTTTCCTTTCCAGGCACCGACCTCTACGGTTTGCACCATCCATGGTGCCTTTTTCAGAATCCACCACGCTGAGCCAAGACCCACAGCGACCGCACTCAAGTACAGGCCAAACGCGATGCTGATCCGTCGCCACTGACTGCTGTGGCCTCTACTCTGCACCATCAACCTTGGGCAGAGCGCTTGCTGGCTTTCGCCAGTGGCTGCCAATGCAGCAGGCCAAACAGGAGTGACATTGCCACGCTGTCGATGAGTGGGCCCTTATAGAGTGCAAGGAATCGGTAGGCAATTGGCAGCTCCAGAATGTGGGCGGCTAACAAAATCAGCGCCAATTTTTGCAGAAACGGCCCTGCGTCCAGGGGAAGCGAGACGAAGGGTACGGCCAACGCCAACGCGTATGTTCCCAGGCAAAGTGCTTTGAAAAAACTGTTCATGGTGTTCGTTCTCTGTGAGTGGTTTGGAAGGCTTATGCGGGTGTTGCTGCAATGAATTCAGAGATGACTTTGGCCAGTTCCGGACCCTTGTCTTCCTGCAAAAAATGCCCGGCTCCGCGTGTCGTGGCATGGGGCTGGTTTTTCGTACCTGGCACCAGTTTTAAAAATACCTTGTCGCCGCCACGGGTAACCGGGTCTCGACTGCTGAAGAGGGTCAAAAATGGCTTGTGCCACTGTTTCAGAACTTCCCATGCCTGCTCATTGGCCGCACGTTCGGGGTCGGTTGGCGTGGTTGGCACAAAGGTGGGAAACAGACGGGCCGCCACTTCATATTTTGAGGAAGGGAAGGGCGCGTCGTAGGCCGCAACCTCTTGTGGACTCAGCTTTTGCGCACAGCCTGAGTTGACAATCTTCCCAATGGGAAACCAGGGGCTGAAACGGGCAAATGCGCGCCAAATTTTGAACGCTCTAGGGGTAACGCCCTGGGCCCCGGTGGGTAGCCCACCATTGGCCAGCACTACACGGGCAAAGCGATCGGGGCTGTGGGTCACCATGCGCAGGCCAATGAGGGAACCCCAGTCCTGGCAGAACAGGGTGGCGTTTTTGATGTCCACGGTCTCCATCCAGGCAACCATCCAGGCCACGTGGTTGGCATACGAAAAGTCTTTCTTCGCGGTGGGTTTGTCCGAGCGGCCAAAGCCCACCAGATCGGGTGCGATCACACGGTGCCCCGCCGCCAGCAGGCCGGGGATCATTTTGCGGTACAGGTAAGACCAGGTGGGTTCGCCATGCATCAGCAGTATGGGTGCCTCGCTGCGCGGGCCTTCGTCAAGGTAGGCAATGCGAAGTCCACCCACTTCCACATATTTAGGTTGATAGGGAAAGTCGGTGATGCCCGAAAAACGTGCTTCCGGGGTGCGCAGGATATGCGCCTTGTCAATGGTGGGGAGCGATGTCATAGGGTGTTCTTTTGGGTTGATGCAATGATGGACGATGCCGCATTTCGGCGACGCAGCCACTGACCCAGCCTGCTCATCCAGTGTGAAGCGTGGGACGGAAACAGGCGGAACATCCAGTCCATGAACCTGGCATCGGAGCCGATGAGCACGCGGGTCTTGCGTGACTCAATGGCTTGCAGAATGACGGCAGCTGCCTGTTGCGGTGTAGTGCGTGCCAGCTTGGTAAAGTTGTCGCGCATTTCCTGGTCCGAGTCCGCCACCATCGACACATCGGTGATGCGCGCACTGTTGGCGATGTTGGTCTTGATGCCGCCCGGGTGCACACACAGAACATCTAGACCGGTGCCCCGGAGTTCCTCGCGCAAAGCATCGCTAAAGCCGCGCACCGCCGCTTTGCTGGCGTTGTAGATGCCCTGCGTTGGAATCGACACCATGGCAAAGATGCTGGAGATATTGACCAGCACCGAGTCGGGGCGCTGGCGCATCTGGGGGATGAAGGCCTGACAACCCTGCACCACACCCCAGAAGTTGATGTTCATGAGCCACTGCGCGTCCGATGTGTGCAGTTTTTCGATGGGCGCCATCAGTCCCACGCCCGCGTTGTTGATCACCACATCGGCGCCGCCGAGTCGGGTCTGTGCCGCCTGTGCCAGCGCGTAAATCGCTGCTTCGTTGCCGGTGTCCGTTACCTGGCCCGAACAATCGACACCCTTTGCGCGCAAGTTCGAGACAACGCGGTCCAGCCCGACAGCATCGATATCGGCCAGCAACAAACGCGCTCCGCGTGCCCCGCTGGCATGCGCCAGTGCCTCGCCAATGCCGGAGGCTGCGCCGGTAATGACCACAGATTTGCCTTGAAGTGTGCGCATGGCTAGTAGAGCCTTTTGCGGTCAACGGTAGTGGAATTCGCAGGCAGACTGAACAACATGCCGTCCTCGCCCACGGTGATGGTCTTGTCATAGAACTTTGCTGCCTCACCCAGGAACGCCGGGTAGGCAAAACGCAGCGGCAGCGGTGGAACGATGTGGTTGAGCACCAGTTCCTTGGCCCCGGCGGCCGCGGCTTGCGCGGCTGCTTCTTCCGGCGTGGTGTGGTAGTTCAGGATGTCGCGCATGACTTGCGACATATTGTTCTGGTTTTTATTGGCAAACTCGGTTTCCAATATTTTTACCAGTGTGGGTTGCAGTGCCTCGTGCACCAGAATGTCGACGCCTTTGGCCAGCGCTTGCACGGACGGCGTCTTCTTGGTGTCGCCAGTGATCATGATCGAGCGCCCTTTGTAGTCAAAGCGATAGCCCACTGCCGGATCGATGGGGGCGTGGTCGACCCGAAAGGCGGTGACCTTCAGGCCCTTGTCCTCCAGCACCACCACCTGGTCGCCATGTCCGTTCGGGGGCAAGGTGAAGGGCATTCCTTTGCCGCCACTGCCGCCGGGCGGCATGATTTTGGGTGTGTGGTGCGCCACGCGGTAGCCGAAGTCGAGCACATAGGCGGCGCGAAACCCGTCCACGACCTGCTCCACGCCGGTCGGTCCATACACCGGCGTGGGGGTCTGGAAGGTACCAACACCCCAGCGCTGCAGAAGGAACGGGCCAATGCCATCAATGTGATCCGAATGGAAGTGCGTCAAAAAGATGGCTTCAATTTTGGCCGCCGGAAGGCCCATGTAGCCCAAGGTGCGGGCGCTGCCTTCTCCGGTGTCGATGATGAATAGCCGCTCGCCGGCGATGATGGCCGAGCAGGGCCCCGCGCGGGTCGGGTCCGGGAATGGGGAGCCCGTTCCGCACAGCGCCAGGTGCAGGCCGTCCGGCAAATCCGGAATGATGTTGCGGCCGACATTTTTGTGCACCATCTGCTCCAGTAGAGCCGTTGCAATAGGTCGCTGAAAGGCCCATACCAGCAGTGTCGCGGCTCCTGCAGCCATGAGCGTGCCAAGAATCCATCGTGTCGTGCGTGTCATTGCTGCGGTTTCCTTCTGGTTAATTTACAAATACCCGAGCCAGGCGTCCCATGGAGCTCCAGTACACATCGCGAGCCCAGCCCACGCTGGGGAACACCACGCCTTGCATGACGCCACCGGTGCGCACGCGGCCGCGCTCGGCTCCGGTTTCGATGTCCAGAACCACGACCTGCTCGCTGAAATCGCGGTAGTCATTGGTTACCAGATCACCCGTTTCGGGGTACAGCACCATGTGACTGGCGCATCCAAACCCCTGTTTGTGCCACAAAGGTTCGAGTGCGTGCGTTGTGAGGTCAAAACGCCACGCTCGCAAATGGCAATTGGCCGAGTCATACGCCACCACGATGCGGCGCTGGAGGTCATAGACCGGCGGGTTGGTGATGCTGCCACCCTTTGCGCCGCAAATTTCCAGAATGTCGTGGTCGCCGACATCGCTGAGTGACACACGAATGAGCCGGTTCGGGCTGGGGTTGACCCCGGCGCCCACCATCCGGAACTGGTAGCGATGCTTGCCGTTGTCCATGAACCAGGCGTGTTGTCCGTCCAGCACCACATCCCAGCCGTAGGTCTGCGTGGTGTTGCCAATGTAGTCAAAGCGCCAGGTGGTATCGAACTCCAACGCTGTGCTTGCGTCAGACCAGTGGTAGCGAAAAATGGAGCGCACCCCCACCACGTAGACCGTGTTACCCATGGCGCTCAGGCGTGCGATTGAGGGTTCGGGGCAGTCCACATCATTGCCAGCGCGTGAGACCGTTTCGGGGTTGACCACCGTCAGCCGTGCCGCTACTTTGTCCGAGAGGTTCTTGGTGACGATGAGGCCGTTGTCCAGAATGACGAACGAGTTGTAGGCGGCGTTGACGGGCAGCTGCAACTGGGCCAACGGCTTGCAGTCGCGGTCCAGGCGGTGCAGGTAGCGGCCATAGACCAGATACAGGTCGCCGTTGGCATGCACTGCCATGCCGCCGGGCCACATCGGGCCACCCGCCAGGCGCGGTGAGCGTGCGATGGTCTTCAGACTGGCGGGGTCGATTTTTTCCACGCAGGCGGTGGTGGGCAGGCCGATCTGGGCGCGCAGGGCCGAATGCTGCATCAGGTAGACCTCGCCTGGCGCACCCAGCACGGTCATGGTGGACATCAGCGTGTTGCGCGTGACACATTGCAGGCGCTCACCCGCTCGCAGCGCCAGACCCGTTGCAGCGCCACGCCCGGCAATAGCGGTTTGCAATCGCTGCGGCCCGCCGTCTTCAGCCGGCCACGGTGAGTCAAAATAGCCGCTAGCCCTCATGAATGGTGCGCAGCGCGCTTCCGTTTTGATAGCGCAGCAATGGAGACCAGTAGCACCACCAGAACCAGACCTGTGGGTCCGTAGGTTGGCAACCAATAGTTATAGATGCCATTGGCCAGCACGGCACCAGCCGGTGTGTACCCCGCAGGCATGGGCAGCACGCCATGCGCTTTTTCATAGGCCCGGTAGTCCTGCTGCATCGCTACGAAGCGTTCTGGCATATCGGTTTGCAGGTCATGGGTTTCACCTGGGTCCTTCTGGATGTCGTACAGATGCCACAGCCCATCGCCCACCGGTGGGTCATTGCGCGAGAGCTTGAGATCCCCTTTAAACAAAGCCTTGTTGCCTGAAAGCTCGTAGCCCAACGGCTCGTCCGGATTGCGCACAGCGCGTGTCTCGCCTTTGACCAGTGAGAGCAGGCTCTTTCCCGTGATGGGTTCAATCGTCTGGCCGCGGTATTGCGTTCCAGGCAGGGGCACTGCTGCAAGTTCCAGCAGAGTGGGGGGGATGTCGGTCACGTGGGTCAACGCCTTCGCAATCTGGTTGCTGCGCCCGCCGACAACGCCGGCAATGACCATGGGCACGCGGATGCCGCCTTCGGCTGCATAAAACTTGTAGCCGGTCAGTGGTGACACCGATGCGCTGGCCCAGCTCGGGCCTGGAATGCCATAGGCGCCCTTGCCGCCGAGGCGGTCAATGTCTTGCGAGTACTGCGTCACCAGCCACGGTTGCGCGTCTTTGTAGTCGTTGCCCTCGGCGCCGTTGTCCGACAGGAACACGAACACGGTGTTGTCGTAGTCACCACTGGCCTTGAGGTGGGCAATGAGTCGACCGACCTCATGGTCCATGGCATCCGCCATGGCAGCGTAGATTTCCATCTCGCGCTGTTGGTAGAGTTTGTCCTTGTCGCTCAGGGCCTTCCATTCGCCCGTGGTGCTCATACGCACCATCCGGGTGTCCTGGGGAATGAGCCCCAAGGCAACCGCGCTCTTGCGCCGCTGTTCGCGCAGGGCGTCCCAGCCATCCTTGTACTTGCCGCGGTACTTGTCAACAAATGCCTTGGGCGCCTGAATCGGCACATGGTTGGCCTGAAAACCCAGGTAGGCAAAGAACGGCTTGCTCTTTCCTGTTGCCTCGTCGGCCTTCAGGTAACCCAGCATGCGGTCGACAAAGTAGGTCGACGAGTAGTACTCGGCTGGCATGTCGGCAGGTTTGCCATCTTCAAACCACTCCACGGCGGCGGCGTGCGGCAGGTAGCGCTGGGTAGGCACCCAGTTGTCCGAGCCGGTATCGCCCTGAATGATGGAGCGGTCAAAGCCGCGGCGGTTGGGCAGGTTGTGCGGCTCGGACCCCACGTTCCATTTACCTGTGATGTAGGTGCGATAGCCGCTGTCTTGCAAGAGCGTGGCGACCGTCACCACGTTTTGCGACAGAGAGGCCAGGTAGCCAGGCTTGCCCAGGTGCTCACGCGGCATGGCCTCGCGCAAGTTGCCGATGCCATTGCGGTGGTTGTCCACCCCGGTGAGCAGCATGGAGCGTGTCGGGGCGCAGGACGCTGCGACGTGGAAATTGGTGAACCGCGTTCCACGCTGTGCCAGCGCGTCAATGTGCGGGGTCTCAATTTCACCGCCAAATGCACCCACATCGGAGAAGCCCCAGTCGTCTGCGACCAGCACCACAATGTTGGGTCGCGCAGGCGTGGCAGGTGAGGCCTGAGCAACGCCTGGTGTTGCGTGGGCTGTCTGGCAGGCAAACCAGCACGTTAGCGCAACCGATGCGGCCAGCAATTTCCAGGGGGTGTGCATGGGCGTTCTGTGGGTTACAAAGTGAACCGCAAGTTTATGAAATAAGTTCACGTTTGTGTTTCAGATTTTGATGGATCGGGTCACAGGGCTATCAGGGCCCGAAATAGTCAATCAATTCAACGCAATAAGCACTGTGTCATAGGGTCACTACCTATCTCTTTTATGGTTGAAAGATTTGTCGTGTTCACATTTAAACTATCGGCACGGTCAATACGGTCCAACGTAGAATTCAAACCATGGCCAGCAGCAAACCGCAACCCTTACCCAGCGTTCGCAAGAAAGCCGCATCCGGGGCATCGGTCGCGAGAGCCTCCACCCGATTAACGCGCGATGACTGGCTCGATGCTGCATTTCGGGCGGCCATTGACGGCGGATTCAGCGCGGTGCGGGTCCTGGCGTTGGCCAAAGCACTGGGTGTTAGTCGCGGCAGTTTCTATTGGCATTTCACAGACCACGCGGAGCTTGTCAGCGCCCTGATTGACCGCTGGTATCAACGGACGATTGCGACGGATACAAGCGAACTGCATGGTGATTCATCTGACCCGGCGGTGCCTATTCTCAGCATACTGGACGGCGCAATTGCCCACTCGGTTGAAGACCGTGAACACGATCGCTTTGAACAAGCCCTGCGCAGTTTGGCAAGCAAGGACAGCACCGTGGCCACCTCGCTTGAGCGGGTGGACCGGGCACGCCTGCAGTTGTTGCACAGCCACTATTTGCAACTGGTGCACGATGATGAAACAGCGCGAGAGTTAGCCGCCCTGTTTTATCTTGCCGTGGTGGGTAGCCATGAGGCGCTCAACCGACCATCTGCCAGCGTCAAGGTATCGAACTACTTGAAGTCGATCATTGCCCGGCATTTGGTCCATGCCGTATCGACTACCAGGCCTTGATAAACCGCACCTGAAGCGACTCGGAAACCAACGCGTTCTGGCTGCCAAAGTTTCGGCTGAACTGCAGATTGAAGCCCGCATCCTTGCCCGGCAGCTTGTACGACAAAAATGGACCAAAGCCATAGTTTTTGTACCGATTCGCGCCCAATGTAGCGCCGGTTCCGGAGTCATCCGTAACCTGTTGGATGGCCATCAAATTAGCACCAAATGCCCAGTTGCCCGCGACCTTGCTCAGGGCTGCCTCGGTGTACACAAAGTCACCGCTGCGGTAGTCTGTTTCCAGATTTGACGAGTTGATGCCATACGACAGGCGCCCGGCCACGGTTACACCCGAATCCCAGTTGGTATCGGTGTGGTTGGGGTTGAGCGCATACGTCACCGCAACGCCGGGGCGCAAGGTGTAGAAATTACCGAAACCGGGGTTAGGGCCCCGTGCCTTGTCATACGCGCCAGTGGGGACGAACAGCGACACGCCGGCCGCAACTTTCAGCCGGTCCTGGTGGCGCACCCATACTGCCGTCAGCTCCGTGTCCCCAAAGCCCGACACGTTTTGATTCTCGCTGCTGTTGCGCGCGATCAATCCCGATTGCACGGTGTAGTTGGCTGCGTTGCCAACCGCCGTAACGCCACCAAGCACCTGCACTGGCAATGCCGCACCCGGCACAGGGGATACGGTACCGCCGGGTTGCGTTGCAAAGAAGGTCCGGTTGATCGAGATCAGCGGCACGTTGGCCGTAAACGCCAGGCGGCCACCGGCATAGGTGTCTTCCGTCATGTACCCACCAATCAGGTTGACCTGTGTCTGAGCCTGATCAAATTTGATGGTGCCGGGAGCCACATTCAGCGTGTAGGTTCCATCGGGAATCGGCAGCTTGGCTGCTGAATTGGTCGGCAGTGGTATTGCACGCCCGACGACAGTGACGTCGTTGCCGCTATCGTCGGCCACTCGGTAGATGTGGACATAAGTCGTGATGGCAGTGCCAAAGAAGCCGGGGTTGTCCACACCGGCAGAAATTTCGCCGCCAAAGGCGCCCAACGGTGCCTGGCGCGTCTTGTACCCCTCGCTGGCATAGGTACCTGTCACGGCGACCAGAAGCGCCACGCAGTAAGTGGCTTTAAAAACAGCGCGTGGAGTGCGGTGTGGGGCAAGTTTTTTCATTTCTTTGGTCTCCAAATTGGAATATCAGTCTAGTTCTTCCATACACCACTGTCTTTTAGGGTTTACGCTATCCCTACGCAACCCCCGGTTAATAGCTGGGTTGGTGTTTGCGAATCGCCGCTTTGACCGCATCGGTCAACGCAAAACCGGCACCAAATTTCTGCGCCAGTTCTGCAGCGCGGGCCTCAAACGTTTCAATCCCCATGCCGTAGATGAACTGCATGGCGCCACCGGTCCAGGCCGGGAAGCCAATGCCGAAGATGGAGCCGATGTTCGCGTCGTGTACCGTGGTCAGCACGTTCTCGGACAGGCAGCGCGCGGTTTCTACGGCCTGGCGGTACAGCAGGCGGTCTTTCAGGTCGGTGATGCTCCACTGCGCATCCGCCTTCTCGAACAAGGGTTTGAGTTGGGGCCACAGAAACTTGCGAGCACCCTTCTCGGTGGGGTACTCGTAAAAGCCACCGCCGGCGGCGCGTCCGGCACGCCCAAGTTCGGTCACCATGCGCCGCGCAATCACTTCGCCGGGGGAGGGCGTATAGGTCTTGCCCTCAGCGGCGTAGTCGGCCTGGGTCTGGTCCATGACGTGCACGCTCAGCGACAGCGAAGTCTCATCGATCACCGCCAGCGGCCCGACCGGCATACCGCATTGAATGCCTGCGTTTTCGATGGCTGCTGCCGGGATGCCTTCGCCCAGCATCGCGATGCCCTCCATCACAAACGTACCAAACACCCGGCTGGTGAAGAAGCCGCGCGAGTCGTTGACGACGATGGGCATCTTGCCGATAGCCTGTACGTAGTCAAAGGCGCGGGCCACGGTTTCGTCGTCCGTCCTGGCGCCACGGATGATTTCCACCAGCTTCATCTTGTCGACGGGGCTGAAGAAGTGAATGCCGATGAATTTCTCGGGCGCTGCGCTGGCCGTGGCCAGACCGCTGATGGGCAGGGTGGAGGTGTTGGAGGCAAAGAAACCACCCGGTGCCAAGAGCGGCTCGGATTCTTTGGTGACCTTCGCCTTGAGGTCACGGTTTTCAAACACCGCCTCAATGATCAGGTCGCACCCTTGCAGGTCCGCCACATCACCCGTGGGATGGATCAGGGCGAGAATCTTCTGCTGGTCTTCGGCCTTCATGCGGCCCTTGTCGACGCGGCCCTGGGTGATCTTGGCGCTGTAGCTCTTGCCCAGATCGGCCTTCTCCTGGCTCACGTCTTTCAGCACCGTGGCGATGCCCTTGCTCGCCTGCGAGTAGGCAATGCCCGCGCCCATCATGCCGGCGCCCAGCAGCCCGACCTTGGCAGGCTTGAAGCGTGGCGCAGCGCCCGGGCGGCTCTGGCCGCTCTTGATGGCGTTCAAGTTAAAGAAGAAGGTGTTGATCATGGCCTTGGCATTGGTGCCGCTCATGAGCCGGGCCAACGCACGGCTCTCCAGGCGCAACGCTGTTTCCATGTCTACCTGCAGGCCTTCGACCATGCAGGCCATGATGGCTTCGGGGGCTGGGTACAGACCGCGCGTCTGTTTCTTGATCATGGCCGGGGCCACCACCAGCATCTGGGCCACGGCGGGCGAGGAGGGCAGACCGCCAGGCACCTTGTAGCCCTTGGCTTCCCACGGGTGCTGGGCGCTCGGGTTGGCGGCAATCCAGGCCAGCGCCTTGCTGCGCATTTCGGCCTGGGCGTTCTCGCCGGGTGCCACCAGGTCGTGCACCAGGCCCAGACCCTTGGCTTCAGACGGAGAAAAAAGCTTGCCTTCCACCAGATAGGCCTGCGCCCCCATCAGGCCCAGGTGGCGGGTCATCTTGGTCACGCCGCTGGCACCGGGTAGCAGGCCCAGCGTCACTTCGGGCAGGCCGAACTGGGTCTTGGCGGAGTCAATGGCAATGCGGTGGTGCCCGATCACAGCGACTTCCCAGCCGCCGCC
>CAIYDK010000259.1 GCA_903924955.1 uncultured beta proteobacterium
CTGACTTCAAAGCGCAAACCTGACGCAATGGGAGTCACCCTGAGACGCACTTCCCCTTGCGCAGTGAACTTGACCGCATTGCCTGCGAGGTTTAGCGCGATCTGGCGAATGCGCAGACTGTCACCCACAAACCCTCCAGTGGCACCTGGGGAAATGTCGATGTGAAACGCGATGCCTTTCTCGATTGCCCTGACGTTCAGTATCGAAGCGACGGCGTCGGCAATTTGGCAAACCGAGAACGGCTGACTCTCGAACTCCATGTGGTCGGCTTCAATTTTTGACAAATCAAGAATGTCATTGATGATCGCCAGCAGCGACTCGCCTGATACGGCGATGTCGCGCGCAAATCCTTTTTGCTCTGTGTCCAGCTGGGTGTCGAGCAGCAAGCGCGCCATGCCGATGACGCCATTCATGGGAGTCCGGATTTCATGCGACATATTGGCCAGAAACTGTGACTTGGCGATGCTCGCACTCTCTGCAGAAAGTCTGGCCATGCGATTGGCGCGCACAAACAGCGCCAAGGCACTCATGGCCGCAATGAGCATCGTACCGGCAAGCGCGGTGAGCGAGAAAATCCATAGTTGTTCGGATTCGATTCGACTCAACTCAGGCAAAGGCCGCGGCACGTGCACGGTGATGTTGGCATCAACGATGGTTTTGGATACGAGAATTTGTGGATAGGAAAGGTCTCCCAGCAATACGAGTTCAGGGTACCTGTCACTCTCAAACGCCTGCACTCCCAAAGGCGCAAAGTGGTCTCTTTGGTACTGGGCCAATTTCGCCTGCTGTGAAGTAAAAGTGATTTTTGCGTCGGGCATGGCCCGGTATTCGAAATCTTTGTTATCCGCCAGGACGACCACACCGTTGGAATCCGTTATGAACGCAGCGTTGGGAGTCGTCCACCGCCGGAAGTCCGTAATGTCACGTTTGACGGCCACTGCACCAATAAATTGCTGTTTTTCATTGAACACCGGGTAAGAATAGAAAAACCCGGGAACTTTGCTCACCTTGCCGACGGCGTATTGCTTGCCGGCGCGACCTTCTCGGGCCTGGAGGAAATATTCGCGCTCGGAATAATTGGTCCCCACGAAGCTCGTTGGCTTGCCTGAATTGCTGGCAGCAATACAGTCTCCCGCCGCATCCACGATCCAAATCACGTCAGCGCCAAGCCCCGCCGCAGCAATAACCAGAAAGTTCTGCAGACCCGAGCGCACGCTGCCTTGGGTCCACAGGCGTTTGCGTTCTTCATAATTCAGGCTTGAAGGCGTGGCACTTGAACCCAATTGGTTTAATTGGGTCTTTACCGCGACTTCGCTCGCCAAAATATGGGGGACGCTTCGCAGCGTCTTGAGGGAACTGTCAATTTCTGCCGCAACACCGTCAAGCTGCAAATGGGCCTGCGCAGACCCGTCTCGGTAGGACGATGCTTTCAGTTTGCTGGTGTAGCTTTCTGCCCATAGCCAAGCCGCGGCACACCACAGCAGCATGAGTATGCCGACCAATGCATAGACCCACTTCGAAGAAATATCCCACAGGCTTCCTGGCGTCACGCCGGCCAACAACCGACGATTGAGAAGGATCCTGAACGGATTTTTTGACATGGTTGCGCTTCAGGCAAATTGAATGGCTGTCATAAGTGGGTAGGGCCTCCGTCCAAGGTGTTGCAGACGGCTGGGATGCGTTGATGGGCCCAGCTTCGCTGGAATCACTCAGCAACTCCTGTATGGTAGCCCCAAATAGGTGCTTCTGACCTCTTGATTTGGGCGCAGTTGCTGGTGACCTACGTCGCGCACAACCTAGCGACTGCGCCCAGCCTTGTAATTACCGCCGATCTTCCCACCCAGGCCGCTGGCCTTGGCCAGACGTTCCATGGCGGCTCCCGCGTGGGCGTGCGTAATCGCCAGCCCCAGCGCGTCGGCGGCGTCCGGACCGGGCAACCCCGGCAGGTTCAGCAGGCGTTGCACCATGGCTTGCACCTGGGTCTTGTCGGCACGACCATAGCCCACCACGGCCTGCTTCATTTGCAGGGCGGTGTATTCGGCCACGGCCAGGTCCTTCGAAACCAAAGCCGTGATGCACGCCCCGCGCGCCTGCCCCAGTAGCAGCGTGGACTGTGGGTTGACGTTGACGAACACGATTTCCACAGAGGCACAATCCGGAGCATATCGCTGCACAACTTCACCGATGCCGTCGAACAGCACTTTGAGCCGTTGCGGCAGGGCGCCCACGTCCAGATGTTGGGTGCTGATGGTGCCGCTGGCAACGTAGCTCAGCTCAGACCCCTGAACATCGAGCACGCCAAAGCCTGTGGTGCGCAGCCCAGGGTCAATTCCCAATATTCGCATGCTATTGTTTTGGTAGCTGGCTAGGCATATTGCACGGGGGCTACCGGCCTAAATGTCAAAATACCAGCGTGCGGAGTGGAAAAATACCGGGGCGGCAAAGCACAGCGCGTCCACGCGGTCGAGCAGCCCGCCGGCGCCGGTGACCGACTGGCCCTGCGCGCCCCAGCTCGGAATGCCGCGGTCGCGCTTGAGCGCCTTCATCACGAAATGCCCCAGCGACCCGGCTACACAGGCAATGAATGCGGCCGCGAATGCGGTGCCTGGAACCCACGGCGTAATCCCCGCCAGCAATGCACCCAGCAGACTGCCCACTGCAACTCCCAATCCCCAGCTGTGCCAGTTGAAACTCTGGCTGATCGCGGGGGCTATGGGCGGGCGCTGGAGCTTGCGTGATGCAATGTGCTGCGTGACCATGCACACCTGCACCACAATCACCAGAAAGAACACCATGAAGGCATTGCGGTTGTAGTAGCCGGGAAACTTCAGCAACAGCAAGGCCGGCACATGGCTCATGCCATAGATGCACACCATGATGCCCCACTGCAGCTTGGCATTGCGCTCCAGGAAGCGCAACGGATCATTGGCCAGCGCACTGGCCAGTGGCAGTGCAAGAAACACATAGACCGGGATGAATACTGAGAACATATCGAAGTGCCCGGCCCCAACCAACCAGTACTGCACCGGCAAGACCACAAAGAATGCCAAAACCAGGCTGCGATGGTCGCCCAGGCGCGTCGGAGAGAGAGTCAAAAACTCACGCAAGGCAAAAAATGAAACAAACGCAAACAGTGTCAACGCAACCCAGTCGCCGGTGGCCCACCCCACCCAGAAAACAAGCGCCATCAACCAGCTGGTGCGGATAACGGCATCCATGCTTTTGCGCTCTTTGCGACGCAGGTCTGCGAGTGGGCCATCACCGTGGTCGCGTACCGAGAACAGGAACGAAGCGACGCTGACCAGCAGCAGAAGACCGAACACGATGACGAACAGCGCACCAATCTGCTGCGTCGGGGTCAGGTCTTTGAGGTAGAAATACATGTTCAGTCTTCAGACGTCGCGTAGCGCCACCACGGCAGACCGGGCTCGCTCCAGAAAGGCGCGCCGTTCTTCATCCGCACCCAACTGCAATGGGGCACCAAAGGTGACCGAACACAGCACCGGAACCGGCACCACTTCGCCTTTGGGGAGCACGTGCTGTACGTTGTTGATCCACGCGGGCACCAGCACGACGTTGGGGTATTTCAATGCCAGGTTGTACAAGCCCGCCTTGAACGGCTGTGGCTCGCCGGTGAAGCCGCGCGTGCCTTCTGGAAAAAGAATGATGGAGTCACCATTTTCCAGCGCCTCAAACAGGGGCTCAAGCGGGTCCTCATCGGCGCTGCGGTCGCGCGAGACATAAATGACATTGAAAACGGCGGTTGTGAGCCATTGCTTGAAGGGTGTCTTGGTCCAGTAATCTTTGGCCGCAATGGCCCGGGTGACCGCTCGCAGCTCTTTTGGCAAGGCCGCCCAGATCATGACCAGATCAACGTGGCTTTGGTGGTTGGCAAAATAGATGCGTTGCTCGGCCTTTGGCGGGCAGCCGTGCCAGCGGGCCTGCGACCCGGTTAGAACCCGGATCAACCCCAGCAAAAACAGACTCATGATCTTGGCAAGCATGGCCGCCATGATACAGAGGGACCGGGGCAGTGTGGGGCCTACGGCAACTGTGCGTCGCCCATGCGGCCGGTGATGACACTGGCCCTGCTGGCCAGGTAGGGGGAGTTGGGCAACTTTTCGTAGGTCCGCGGGCGTGGCAGCATGACCGCCAGGCGCGCGGCCTCATACGCGCTGAGCTGGGACGCTGGCTTGCGAAAGTAATGTTGTGCGGCAGCTTCCGCGCCAAAAACGCCCTCGCCCCATTCCACGCTGTTGAGGTAGATTTCCAATATGCGTTGCTTGCTCAAGCAGTGTTCCAGCGCCAGGGTCAATACGAACTCCTGGCCTTTGCGCAACAGGGTGCGTTCGCCCGACAAAAACAAGTTCTTTGCCAACTGCTGGGTGATGGTCGAACCCCCCACAATCTTGGGCGGTTTGGGAGCAGGCTTTCCGGGCGCTGCTTGGGTTGCAGGCTTCTGGCTGGCGGCCTTTTGCTCGGCTCGTGCATTTTTCTCCCACGCTTTTTCAAGTGCGTCCCAGTCCACGCCATCGTGGTTGGTGAAGCTGTCGTCTTCGGAAGCAATCACCGCGCGCTTGAGGTTGTCAGAGATCTGGTTGTACGCCACCCACTGCTGTCGCCAGCGCAAAGCGCCTTTGTCATGGGCGATGCGCCAGGCTTCGGAGCGTTGAAAACTGGTGGACTGCGGGGCCACCACCGCCATGAAGGCAATATGCGCGACAAAAAATAACTGCAACGCCACCAGCGCCATGAGCACCAGGCCCAGCCACCGTGCCAGCGCCTTCATGGGTGAGCCGAAACCGCCGCTTCCAGCGTTTCGTCGCGGGTGAACTTGAAGCGCGATACAACCACAATCTGCTCGGCTTGGCGGCGCATGGCCGGACTGAATCGACCAAACGGACCGGCCGACCGGGCAATCGCTGCCGCATGGCGGTCCAGGGCGCGGCTGCCCGAGCTTTCAACCACTTCGGCGTCAACGACCCGGCCATTGTGGTTGACGGTGACGATCATGGTGAGTTCGCCATAGAGTTTCTTGCCGTTTGCCTGTGGAAAATTTTCGGTGCCTTTGTCCTCAATGGCGCGACGCAGGCCATCGTAATAAACCGCATAGACCTCTTCCCGTACCGATGGGCTGATGTAGCGCTTCTTGGGTTTTGCGTTTTGCTGGTTGATGCGCCTCTCGATTTCGGCCAGGATCTTCACCAGCTGGCGTCGTTTTTCTTCACGCTCGACTTGCTCGGCTTTGCTTGCCGCCTGATTCGGGTCAGGCGGGGGCATGGCTGCGAGCTGGTTCTTCACTTGCGCCAAAAGCAGGGTCTGGTGGTCCTGCAAGGTCTGCAGCTTGCGTGCGGTCTCTTCTTCGGACGCATCGCCAAAGTCGGTCAATGCCGAAGGCGGCAGGGGACTGGTTGCGCGGCCTTTCTCGGCATCACCACCACCTGCCAAAGACGTCTGGGCGATGGCTTTGGCCTTGTCGGGTTTTTCGTTGCTGCGCGAGTTGACCAGAACCACTTCCAGTGGAGTGTCCTCAAACACCCGATTGAACGATTCGGGGTCCACGAAGCGAACCGTCAGCAGCACCGCATGCACCGCAATGGATGCAAGCAAGGCGAGTTGAAGGGTGCTGAGGGACCGCAGGCGTTTCACGGGACAGGATTATCGTTGGGAGTCTCTGCGGGCTCACTCACGTCGACTGCAATGGCAATCGGGCCGGACACTTCGTCTTCGTCGCCGTCATCGTCCGTCACGTCCTGAGTCGCAACCGGCGTGTCCAGGCGTTCGACAACGGTGCCGCTGATGTCCAGCGTGATCAGGTCCACATCCCCCAGCTTCACCCGCACCCGGGCACCACGCGGAAGGTTCTGGCCGCCCATGACCGGCAGCACCAATGGAAGGGCATCAGCGCGCACCATGTTGTCCTTGAAGACGCTGGCCTCGATTTCCGTGATGCCGTTCTGTTGCAGGTACTTCAATGTCCAGAAGCGCTCCATGGCACCCTGGTAGCCGTTGTACGCGCTGTAGGCCTCGTCAAAGCTGGAGATGATGGAGAACAGGCTTGCGTCCTTGGGCTTGAAGGGTGCGGCCAAGGCTGCCGTCCTGCCGTGCTGTACGCAGGCAATGATTTGCCACTGGTTGACCAGGTCGGTGTAGCGGCGCAGCGGCGAGCTGCTCCAGGCGTAGCTTTTGACACCGATTCCAGCGTGGGGTAATGCTTTTGTCCCCATGCGGACTTTGACCCCCGGCGCCAGGCTGGCCTGGCTGCGGTAGATGCCGGGCACGCCCAGCTCGGCCATCCAGCTGCCCCAGGTGCTGTTGGCCAGGATCATGGCCTCGGCCACGATCAGGTCCAGCGGCGCACCGCGCTGGCGGGTGCTGATCTGCACGGTCTCGCTGCCCTGGGGTTTGGCCCCATCGTTGCCCACCAGGCGAAAGTTGTAATCCGGGCGGTTGAAGGTCTCGGGCTTGCCCCGCACCACTTCGCGCTTTGCCTTCAGATCTTTGGCTAGACGGTATAAAAATGATAGCTGCTCACGCAATGCTGGTAGGGGTTGTGGCTCATTTTCGTGGTTGAAGGAGGGATCCAGCAGCCACGGTTCGGTCACGATCGCGTCCAGCTGGTCGTGGCGCAAATTGTGGGCAATGCGGACACGCTCGATGCGCGATTCGTGCCCCTTGATCTCCAGCGTCGCCTCATCCAGCGTGACGTAGAGCGACAGTGCCGGGCAATCGCGCCCCGCCTGCAGGGTGTAGGTTTGCACCAGTGCGTCGGGCAGCATGGTCACCTTGTAGCCCGGCATGTAGACGGTCGACAGTCGGGTGCGGCCGATCTGGTCTACCGCGTCGCCTGGCTTGATCGCCAGACCGGGTGCCGCAATGTGGATGCCCAGGGTGATCGTCCCGCTGCCCAGGCCTTGTACCGACAAGGCGTCGTCAATTTCCGTAGTCGCCGAGTCGTCGATCGAGAATGCCTGTGCACTGGCCAATGGCAGTTCAGCCGCATTGATGACCGGAGCGGTCAGTGCGGGGAATCCGGTGCCCTTGGGGAAGTTCTCCAGCAGAAAGCGCTTCCAATGGAACAGATAGGGCGATGCGATGGCGCCGGACTTTTGCAGCAGTTCCAGCGGGGCGGTGTGGGTTGCACGGGCCGCCTCGACCACGGCCTTGTACTCGGGCGCGTTCTTGTCCGGTTTGAACAGAATTTTGTACAGCTGCTCACGCACCGGCTCGGGGCATTGACCGGCGCCGAGTTCCGTGGCCCATTGGGTGATCTGTTGTGCGAGCACCTTCTTCTTCTCAATAGCGGCCAGGGCCTGGGCGATCACATCAGCAGAGGCTTTGCGAAAGCGCCCCTTGCCCGCACGGCGGAAGTAGTGGGGCGACTCGAAGAGGCGAAACAGCATGGCCGCCTGCTCGGAGAGCGGTGCCTGGGCAGAGAAATAGTCGCGCGCCAGATCGGCAAAGCCAAACTCGTCGTCAGGGGCAAATTCCCACGCCATCTCCAGTTCGATGCCCTGGCTGGCCGCTTGCGCCGCCGCCATGAACTCGGCCGGAGCCGGCTTCTCGAATTTGATCAGCATGTTGGCGGCCTTGACCTTGACGCGTTTGCCACTGTCGAGCTCCACCTGCGCGGACGCGTCGGTCTCGGACATCACCCTGCCGGCCATGAATTTTCCGGCTTCATCAAACAATAAAAACATAGGGCGGCATTGTCCCACGCCGCCAGCGGAGTGCAGGGGGGGCGAAATTCCCCTTGTTTATGGGAGGTTGCCTCTGCCGGATGCCGATATGCTCTGGGGTGGCCGTCGTGGTGCCAATGGGGTGTCGCGGGTCTGAGGGAGTTCAACTTGGCGTGGCGTGTATTGATTGTTGAGGATGACCCGCAGATGCGTGCGTTTTTTGCCGCCAGTGTGGAGCGTTCTCGCGAGCTCACGCTGGTGTCCAGTGTGGCCAGCGTGGCCGAGGCCAAGGCCCTATTCA
>CAIYDK010000260.1 GCA_903924955.1 uncultured beta proteobacterium
CAACCGCAAACGCAACAGTTCCTTGGCAACCTCCAGCTTTTGGGTGTCAATCAGCCGCACCTGGTGGCAAATCGTCAGCGGGTCCTGGTACCTGCCACTCATAAACATGCTGTGCACGTTGCATCGCCCACGCGCAAACGCCAGGTGCATGTCATTCTGGGCCGCGAATATCGCAGCTTCCTGGGTAATGGATGTCCCTGCCCCGAGCATCAACACCAGCACGCCGCTGGGCGAGATGGTCCCCGATCCCTCTTTCCCGGAAAGGACCGTCAGAAATCCGTCGTTCATGCGAAGAATTGACGCCTCAAGATAGAGCAAAGGCTCCTTCTCGGACACCAGAAAATCGTAGGGCTTCTGGCTCACCTAGGCCGCTTCAGGTTCCAGCACAACCGCCTTTTCAAGCAGGTCGCATGCAACGGCCCCGAATCCATAGTTACGCCGATTACCGATCGCAACCCCTGCCAGTGCATTGAACACGGCTGGCTCGCCCACGGCGGCCCGTAGGGTCAATTGCATTGCGCCGACAAACCACACCTTGTGCTTGCGTTCATCATCGGTCGGCATCGCAATCGGGGTGATCCCGATTTCAGCCGCTTCATCCAACAAGCCCGTCAGCCCGGTCTGCTTTTCAAGGTAAGTCAAAAAATGCGCGCGACATTCCGGCTTAATGTGCCCATAGACATCAATCGGCGCGATGGTCCTGCCCTTAGCGCCATCACGCGCAGTGATATTGATCGTGTAACAGAGTTGGGTCGACACGGTGGCAATGTCGCCTGTCTCTGCGGCATAGGGCGGCACGGCTTCGGTGTGCTTGTACTCAAACGCATTGCTTTCAAGCGCCACCGTTTTCGGCACGATCGAACCAGCCACTCCAATGACGGATATGACCCGACCATTCCTTGCGATCTTTACCGCAACGGGTTGCTTGTCAGTCAGGTGCGCCACCAGGCAATGCAACTCAATTTCAGATGGGATACTCTTGGCGACAAATACAAGTGCTTGGTACATTGGTTCTCCAGACAAGGGCATTCAATAGCGTTCGAGGCTTTGCACATAGGCAACGCCCTTCTTGCCAAAGTGAAAAGGGCCAACGGACGCGGCCTCAATGGCGTTGTGTAGCTCTTGCTCCAATTCGGGTACATCTTGGAGTTTGAATGTGATGGTTCCGGTCTTCTTTAGGACGCCAGAAGGTACAAACTGGGCGCGCCCGTTGGTCTGCATCACCGGCACATCAACACCATAGGGCATTCGTCCTGATTCGGCCCGCGCACCAGACGCAAAGTTGAACAGGTCCTTTGGCGTGATGTTGCCTACACCACCGCTCATCGCCATACCTGCCAAGCCCCCTAACTTCGTCAAGGCAGCCAGTGCTATGAACGAGGCTCGTTCCTCCTCGGTCAGCTGCTTGATACGGGCAACAACGGTTGCACCGGCAATGCTCCAACCATCAAGCGCCCCGGTCTCAATGGACAAGCCAGCAGATTTGCCCTGTTTGTGACGATCTAGTTGCTTTGCAACGGTTGCGTCGGCATCGCCGGGCATCACCAGAGCGAGCGCTTGGAAAACGCTCGAATACGGCGAGACATAGGGACCTTTACTCGCTGCTTTTTTCGCCTTCCTGATCACCTCACTTTGCTCCTCATCCAAGGCGTTGATGCGATCAATTAACGCTGCCGGAGATACTGGCCACCAACTCATTGCCGCCGGCAGTGGTCCCGGATTTAGTACATCGCCAATTGAGAACTCAAGATCCATCAAGGACTGACCGAGATGCCCGAACAGGCTTCTCGACACCTCAGACTTTGAGTAGAGAATATCATTGGTTATCAGTCCAACTCCACCCGTCTGAATGTCATTGATCTCGTAGGTGGCAAGTTTTGTTGTCTGCGAATGCTCGTGGTCAATGTGGATGTCACAGTCGCCTGAATGAAAGGCACGAAATGCTAGGTGGCTATCCTCCACATCACTCAGCCGTCGGACCTCGCCCACCAAGCGTGCCAGCACCCCCTGCACCGCCCTGTCAAAACTAACTGGCACCCGGTACAGCAGTTCCGGGTTCGCCGCCTGCAATGCCTGAAGATAAGCCAGGCGTGAACCGCTTTTTAGTGCAACCTCGCGGTCGAAAGCTACCGACTTGAGTCCGCCCTTGGGCTTCAATGAACCTGAAAGGCCTGAACCACTGGTGAACAGGGGCAGGCCGCCGGGTTCTGCGTAGAAAGAGTTGGTCCAGCTACTCTCAAACCGTATTATTAGCTCTAGCATGGCTTGGTCGCTGCCGTTGACGTCAAACTGCTGGAGCGGCGGATTTCGCTGCAACTTTTCGCTCAGCTTTGGCAGCCTTGTCGGCATCTTTCCCTGCCTTGCGTCCAGCCATCTCAGCCTTGAGTGCTTTCTGCTCAGCCGCGTACTCAACATCAGTCATTGCCTCTTCGGTGTAATAGACAGCGAATGGGCCAACGCCCTGGGCATCGGCAATATCCGGCGCAGTTTCACTGCGAAAGACCCGATTGCCGTTGTTGAAGTCCACCACGACACTGGTGACTTGCAGGTAACCCTTGCCTTGGCGAATACACAAGGTCTCAATCAATTCGCGAATCTGTAGCACCACAACGCGGATGGCGTCATCGTTCAACACAATACCGGCGTCACCGACCTTGCTGACCGCCCCTATGCGCACCGCCTTCTTAACAAACCTTGCCTTCGGCGTCAAACCACTTGGTGCAATGTCGCCCAGGAATTGCGTAATCTTTGCCGCCACGGCGTTGCCGGTCTCCACTGTCACCTGGTGATCGAATGCGGATCGTCCAAGACTGTTCTCCAGCGGAATGAATTGCAAATCCTCGACGGACAGTGTGGCCTTACCGGTATAAGCCAAGTCCTTTCCGGTCTTGAAGTAGGAGTAGATGGAGTTGTCTTCCTGCGCAGTACCACGCGCCTTTGAATTGGTGCCCTGGTTAAAGGCCAGGTCGGGCTTGGCGCACTCAAAATCCGTGACGTAGAGACAGGACTTCCGGGCAAAGTTACGCCCGCCGGCTGTGATAAGGTAACCGCGCACGAGGCCGTGCAGACTTGCCAGCACCTCGGCAACATTTTCTACAGTGACTTGACGCAAGCCAAATGACACGTCTTTGAACAATTGGCTCCGCACGCACTCTGCACTAACAATCAGCTTGGCGTTGGCAATCTCCGGGTCAGCCAGGCTGAAGGACTGAGTCTTGCCGTCCTCTCCCTTGGCAATGCGTTGCATCGGGTCAAGACCGCGCAGTTTCGGAAACATGTGGTTGCTAACGGACTTACCTGCGGCAGGGTTATAGACGGAGAAAGATCCGTTGTGATTAACTACCCCTTCCCCGATTGCGGAAATGATGAAATCAACGCTTTTGATGCCAGAGATTGCCATGAGAATTCCTCGGTTGTAAAAAAATGGATCGGATTTATGGGGAGATGTTGGGGTTAAACCGCACTCTTAATTTGCAGGGCAGTAATCTTTGCAAGGTTTGCAGCCTTGATCAGTCCTACTTTGAGCGCTGCATATTC
>CAIYDK010000261.1 GCA_903924955.1 uncultured beta proteobacterium
CCAGCGCCCGCCAACACCTTGGCTGCCAACATGCCAAAGGCACCCGACGCTCCGGTGACAATCGCCACCTTGCCACGTATGTCAAACAGGCTGACTGGATTTTTCAGCCACTCCATCGATGTAGATGCTCCCATGGCAGTTGGCCTTAGTTCTTTGGTGGATAGGGCATGACCACCAGCATGCTGGCTACATCATTGCTGTGGTTTTTGACTTCGCGTGTTTCGCCCCCGGGGATGAAACAACTGTCCATGGGCTTGAGACACACTTCGGTCTCTCCTACCGTGACTGTGAGTTCTCCGGCAATCACAACGTAAACCTTCTCCAGAGGCGAGGCATCCGGCCCCGCCCCGCCCCCTGGTAGGAAGTGCGACAGACCGGTCCAAAACGCTTGCGGTCCACCGGGCGCAAAGCCCTGCAGGCGCAGCGAGCGCATGTCGTAATGGTTTGGAGCCTCGTAGGGCTTGGCGTCCGCAAAGTGTGTGACTTTCATGCTGTCTTCCACGACTTCATTTGCCAGTTTCGATGCGGTAGTGACCGCTGGGGTTGAGCACCGCCACCAGCCGGATCATGGAGCCGTCGCCCCCCTTCCAGCGTAAAGGAAAGGCCATGAAGGTGCAGCGCTTACCAGTGATCTTGTCAATGTCGCCGCCGACGTTTTCAATGCCGCAAATACCCGCCGCCAAGATCGCGTTGTGGCATGGCTCCCACTCAGGAAAGTCTTGCAGCACCTCGCGCCCGGTCGTTGCCTTGTATTCAGCACAGACGTGCGGCAGCAGTCCATGTGGGCGTGCCGGACCGTGCGGTCCCATGGCGGTGGCCAATGGATGGTCAAGCGCCTGTGTATCGGTGCAAACCATCTTCACCTTTTTGGCTGCAAACCATTCGCCTGCCTCTTTGTAGAAGCCGGGTGAGTAACCGTAGTAGGTCTGGTTGTCGCCGTAGTATTTGTGCCAGCCTGTATTGACCACCACGATGTCGCCTTCGCGGATTTGTGGACTGGCCTTTTCCAGGTCGTCGGCCGTGATGACGCCCCATTTCTCTTTTGGGATGGACACGCACACACCTGTGCCCATGAAATGCGGAAGCGGAACCTCGTCCATAAAGGCCGTGTTTTCCACCACGTGGGCGGGTGCGTCCATGTGGGTTCCGGTGTGCATCGAGGTGGAAATGCGCGCCGTGAGCACGCCCGACTTGGCCATGGTGTGAAGGCGATCAATCTCCACGTCTTTGAAATATGGCCAGCACGGTTGTCCATAGCCCCACGGATGGCTCAAGTCATAGAACTCGAGACCCAACTGGTTCTTAAGGTTTTCCTGAAAAAGTGTTCCACGTACATCGATCGTCATTTCATCTCCTGATGGCTATTCAAAGGACTGCTTTATCTGTATACTGAACCGTATCGTGGTACATCTGTATCAATATGAGGTTCGTTGAGTCAGAATTTTATAAACCAGATCGGCGAACACCATTGGTATAAACCCGTACACGACATCCGACGCTCGCAATGACTAATGGCACACTTCTGTGTGGCCGTGAAAGAGAAAAAATGACAAATGACGAAGTAAAAATGGAAGACAACTCTGCTCCGCGCTCTGGCGTGCAGGTGATTGCGCGCGCCGCGGCGGTATTGCGAAAACTTCAAGACCATCCGGCAGGACTGACGCTCGGGGAATTGGCCAAGTTGTTGAAACTTCCGCGTTCTACCGTGCAGAGGATTGTTGAGGCACTTGCGGATGAGAATTTTGTGATTGCAGCATCGCCTACGCGCGGTGTGCGTCTTGGTCCGGCGCTGCTTGCGCTGGCGGCCGCTACTCGCTTTGAGATTTCAGAATTGGCGCACCCAACGCTCCAAGAAATCTCGATGCAGTGCGGGGAGACGGTGGACTTGTCAGTGCTGGATGGAAACAAACTGGTATTCGTCGATCAGGTTGCTGGGGGACATCGCCTGCGTGCCGAGTCAGCCATTGGCGTTTCGTTCACATTGCATTCCACCGCACCAGGCAAGGCCATGATGGCGGCAATGAGCGCTGACAACCTTGGCAAACTCAAAAGCGGCCTTAAGCTCACGCGTCTTACCGACAACACCGCGAGCACGTGGGAGCAACTGGACAAAGAACTGGAGGTCATTCGACGCACAGGCACTGCGTTTGACCTAGAGGAAAACTCGCACGGAATATGCGCGGTAGCGATGGCGCTCGTATTGTCAAACGGCGAACTTGCTGCCGTTTCCATCCCTGTTCCAACACAGCGCTTTGAATCAACCAGAGTCCAGTTGGAGGAGTTACTGAAAAACCACTGCGGCAAGTTGCAGCAGTCCGTGGGGGCAGGCCGCTAGCCGCGCCTCCTAATTAGTGGGTGTTCAACGACTTAACATGCTGCGCGAGGATGCGCAGAATGTCTGCAATCCATCAGAGTGAGCTCGTTTCCCGATACCCGCAATGGGCACGAAGTTCGTGTTCCCGAACGGCCGGTATCGGGG
>CAIYDK010000262.1 GCA_903924955.1 uncultured beta proteobacterium
AGGCTGGCAAAGCGCACATGGGCCTCATTGTCGATTTTTTCAGTTCGCGCATTCGGAGCTAAAAATCATGCTACTTGCCAGGCTGGAATCACCTCGACATTGGCAGTTAGGGGTAGTCGTTCATTGGCCAGGCAAATGACTGCACCCGGACCTATCGTCATTCCCAATTTTTCAAGCACCGAAAAATGCCGCACGGCATCACGCCCCGGGTTGCCAGTTTTTTTGATTTCGATCGGATACATCGTGCCGTCCTGCACGATCAGCACGTCGATTTCTTTCTGATCCTTGTCCCGGTAGTAGTACAGGGGCGCTTGTTTGCCGCAATGCAAGTAGCTTTTGAGTAACTCAGCCACCACCCAGGATTCAAATATCGCCCCCGACATGGCGCCTGCTTCCAGCGTGGCTGGACTGCTCCACTCCGTCAGGTAGGCGGCTAGTCCGCTGTCCAGAAAATACAGCTTGGGTGCCTTCACCATCCGCTTGGATACATTGGTGTGATACGGCTCCAGTAGCCATATCAAACCCGAAGCCTGCAAAATAGACAGCCATTGCTTGGCGGTGTTGGGCGCAATGCCCACATCGCGCGCCATGTCCGCCATGTTGAGCAACTGTGCGGTGCGTGCCGCCGCGCTGCGTACGAACCGGGTAAATACGGTCAGGTCACCCACTTGCGCCAGATCACGCACGTCGCGTTGCAAATAGGTTTGCAGGTAAGACGCGTAATACAGGTCGCGGTTGGCAACGGCATCACCCTGCAGCGCCGGAAATCCACCCCGCCAAATCGTTTCAAACACCCACGTCAGAGGTGAGGAGACTTTTACAGGCAGATCGCTGGAAACTGGCGCATTGCCAGGCAGGAAAGGGCCCACATCGGCACCCCGCCCCAGACTTTCCCCAACTGATAAGCCCTGCAATTGCATCACCGCAACACGGCCGGCAAGTGATTCGCCCACATTTTTCATTAAATGAAACGGTTGTGAACCGGTAAGCCAGACCAATCCCTTGCCGCCATCAGCATCAACCATTTCCTTGACAAGAGGAAGCAAGCCGGGTGCATATTGAATTTCGTCAATCAACACCGGGGGTGGAAAGCGCTGTAGAAACAAGGCGGGCTCATCACGGGCAAGCGCCAGCAACATGGGGTTGTCAAGCGTGACATAGCGACGGGGTTGCTGGCCCTCAATCGTGCGCTCACACAGGTTTTTGAGCAGCGTTGTTTTTCCAACCTGCCGTGGCCCGGACAGCATCAACACCGGAAACTGCGCATTCGCCCGTGTGATGGATGTCTCAAGGGTGCGGGTAAGGTAACGAGGGTTCATTAGTTTGATTTCGTCCATTGTGCTTTTTGATTGCATTATGGACGATTCAAGCATAACCTATCGCCGCACCTCATCCACCAGCGTCTTGAACTCGTCAATATCCTCAAAGCTGCGGTACACGCTGGCAAAGCGCACGTAGGCCACCTTGTCGATTTTTTTCAGCTCGCGCATCACCAGCTCGCCGATGCGGGCGGATGGCACCTCGCGCAGGCCCAGGTTCAGCAGCTTTTCTTCAATCCGGTCGATGGCAGAGCCCACTTGCTCGGTGCTGACCGGGCGCTTGCGCAGTGCCAGCGCAAATGAGCCGCGCAGTTTGGCTGGATCGTAGTCAATGCGGCGCCCGTCCTTTTTGACTACCACCGGAAAGTTCACTTCAGGGCGTTCATAGGTGGTGAAGCGTTTTTCGCACGAGCCGCATTGGCGCCGGCGACGAATGAAATCGCCGTCCTCGGAAATCCGGGTCTCCATGACCTGGGTTTCCGAGTGGCTACAGTAGGGGCATTTCATCTGTTTATGGCCGAAGTAATCAAGCTAAATCGGTCAGTAGCCCCCGTGGAATAAGCGCAAGCAGCTACTAAACATATAGCACTTGCGCACTTCATGACGGTTAACCGTAGACCGGAAAGCGCGATGTCAGCGCGTGCACCTTGGCGCGAACGGCTTCGATGTTGGCCGCATCACGCGGGTTGTCCAGCACGTCAGCGATCAGGTGTGCCGTGGCGCGGGCCTCTTCGTCCTTGAAGCCGCGCGTGGTCATAGCCGGGGTGCCGATGCGCACGCCGCTGGTGACCATGGGCTTCTCAGGGTCGTTGGGGATGGCATTCTTGTTGATGGTCATGTGGGCGCTGCCCAGCACGGCCTCAGCTTCCTTGCCTGTAA
>CAIYDK010000263.1 GCA_903924955.1 uncultured beta proteobacterium
CTACAAAGTTGCCAGTAGCAATGTGAGTTCGGTGACGTCGACTATCACGGGTGTTCCACTTACAACGCTCAATATCGTTGGCGTTGCCGCTGGTACCGCGACCGTGGTGATTACCGATGCGGTCGGCGCCTCCCAAACGATTGGTGTCACCGTCTCGCCCGTGTCTTCTACGACGCTGGTGGTCACTCCGAACTCGACAACGGCCAGTGTTGGCGATGTGCTTAGTTTCAGCGTCAGCGGTGGTTCGCCAACCTACAGCGTTGCCGTGAACAATGTCAGCATCGCGACGGCTACGCCGACAGCGGGGATTGCCAGTGGAGGTACGTTTGCGTTGACATTGTTGAAGGCTGGCAGCACTTCCGTGGCGGTCACTGATTCGCTTGGTCAGACCACTACTTTGAGCCTCACGGTCAATACGACTGCGCCGACGTTGCGCCTGTCGCCGAGCGCGTTGACGGTTGGTGAAAATTACGCCGGGAATGTTGTGTTGAACATTTATGGCGGGACAGCCCCCTACACCGCCTATACCAGCGACCTGGTGCTGTCCAGCGTCACCGTGGGTGCAGCACCAGCTAGCGTGACGGTGGGACTCGGCACCAAGACCAACAGGTGTATTACTGTGGTGGCACCCATTGCCACCTACGACATCAAAGTCACTGTGGTCGATAGTCTTGGTGCCTCTGCCGTCACAACGATGACGATTCAGGACAATGGCGGAGCAGCTTGTCCGTGATGCTGGTATCGCGTTCTTAGGTTCAAGATGGGCACGCGGTGCCCATCTTGCTTTGGGGTGTTGAGAAGTGGGTGGTGGGAAAATCAGTTGCCCGCGACCCAGGCTTCGCCGGCCTTGGCAAAGCGCATGGAGGCGGTGCCTTTGGCGATGGTGCCGCCATGATTGACCTCAAGTTCCACATCGCAGCGGTAGGCCTTGTCGCCATCCGATTTGCAGGCTATCTTGCGCACGCTCTTGAGTTCGGGTTTGGCCGGCATCGCCTGCTTGCCCACGCTGCGCTCCATGGCCTCGGAGTCGGCCCGCATCTTGCCTTCGACGGCGGCCTTTAATTCGCCCTCGCTGGGCGAACTGCTGCAAGCCGATAGCGCCAGACAAGTTGAAAGTGATGCTACGGTAAAAGTGCTGCTGAAAAGATTAGACATTTTTATCCCTGCTCAGTTTGAAGAAATGGGTTGCCACGGCTGCATTATCCCGTCAGTCAGGATGGCAGACTGTGAATCAGGGGTGTTTCAGATGCGGATTTGCTGGATGCGATAAGATGAAAATCGTTGGGCCGTGATAACTGATGAAAGTACTTTCCCGGATGGTTTGTTTCCCCGCGCTGCTGCTTGGCGTCGCCCTGATGATCGGCGTCGGTGAGGCCGCGGCAACACTGGGCCAGCCACCCGCTGTCCCCGGCATCGCAGCAGCCTCGCTCGCGCCTGCTGCGCGGGCGCTGGCCACCAAGCCAGGCGCGCATGTCGGCCTCTACACGCAGCACACGGTGCTACTCGAAAACGGCACCACGGTGCACGAATATGCAACGCCCGCAGGCCAGGTTTTTGCCGTGGTCTGGCGCGGGCCGGTGCTGCCCGATCTGAGTGCCCTGCTGGGCGGCTATTTTGCTGGCTTCAAGGCCGAGGCCGAGCGGGCGCGGTCGATGGGTCAGCGCGGTGCGCCGGTGCATCTGGCAAGCGACAAACTCGTTGTGCGGTCAACCGGGCGCATGCGCGGCTTTTTTGGTTATGCCTACGCACCGGACCTGGTGCCGGCGGGACTCAACA
>CAIYDK010000264.1 GCA_903924955.1 uncultured beta proteobacterium
ACCTGCACGCTGCTGCCCGAAGACGACAATGGCCCCTGAACCCGTACCAGTTGCCCCGAGGCCAAACTGGCGGCCTTCTGGCCCGAGAGTGCAAAGCCATTAAGCGTTCCCGCCGCGCTGACGATGCCGGTACTCACCAGTGCTGTGGACGAGACCAATGCGACACGGGTAGCCGTCCAGCGGGTACCGTCGGTTCCACTCTGCAGGCCCCACACGGCCACACGCTGGCCATTGGCCAAAGCGGCAATCGAACTGATGCCATCAAAAACAGTTGCGGCATCGGCTTGTACCAACATGCCGGCGACCTTGAATTGCACACCCTGAACCTGCGAGACCAAACCCTGCGCAACAGACCAGACCTCAATCGCGTTGGCAACGCCAAGGGTCAGGTCAGCGCCACGCAGGCCCTGCACATCGGCCACCATGCCCAGGCGCAATTCCTGCGAGCTGGCGGTCACACCATCGAGTTGCACAGTGGCGGCCGTGTCATCAAACCGGATACCGTTCACAATCACACTGCCAAAACCATTAATGGTTCCTTGCGCAAACAGGCCGGTGCCACCCGTGCCAGGTAAGCCGGCCACAAGACCACCACCTGCCCCACCACCGCACCCAGCCAAACCGCTGACAGCCAATGCCAGCAAGCTGCGCCGACTGACGGGGGTGCTCGAACCGATAGGTTGTTTCATGGTTTTAGTTTCCTTTTTTTCTTTCGCGATGCTGCGTTTGCCTGTGCGTCCACAACGGGTGCATCCTGCTGCGTGTCATTGAAATAGACTCCAAAGCGAACGCGGTATTTGGGACCTTCCTGCGCAACACTGCGCTGCTCGGCAACCGTCGCCGTCTGCAAAAACTGTTGCAGTGACTTGGCCCATAGGCGTCGCGCCAGTTGCTGTAGTTGTTCGGCCTGCGCAGCCGACAAGTCCTGGGAAAATGCACTTTGCTCCAGCTTCGGGGGGCCCACGCGATCGGGTGCAAGGTTGTGAACAGCCGCCGCCAGGTGTTCGGCAACGTTAGCGGCCAGAAAATGGAACGACTCGGTGCGGCCTTCGTTGGGCACAAACCCAATGGTCTTGAGGACCACAAAGCCGTCCTCGCGCAGCTCCACCGAGCCCAGCCGAACCAGTTCGTCCAGCACGGCACGCGCACCAACGTCACGGCTGACCTCGCCCACCAGCGTGGTGAAATCAGCCTCCCCAGGCAGTCCCTTGCGCGGAGTGCGGGCCAATGGACGGGCTGACTGATCGGCATTCAAATACCGGGGCTCACTGATCCAGCGTGCCACCACCGATGCCGCCAGCGGCACCATGGGTGTGCTAATGGTTTGCGCTGCCGGGGCATCCCGCAAGTTCCTCACATCCTTGCGGTGTACCCCCGTCAACAACGAAATGCGGGTGTCAGAACTCCCCTTATCAGCCAAGCCATAGGCCCGCGCCGCCTCATCCACCAGGGCTTTCTTGAGCAGGTCCACCAGCGATGGCAACTGCAGACCATGGTCAATCATCAGGCGCGCCAGTGGTTGCAACACGCGCGCAATCGCCTCCGCCGCCAAAGCCGGCTCGGGCAGACCGACCGCGGCTTGGGTGGCTACTTCGCCAGCCGAATCACGGGGAAATGGAGGGTTGCTCATGAAATGATTTGCTCCGTGTAATGGCGCATCGCCTATGCACAAACTGTTACACGAATTTTACGGGGGTTTTTCCCTTTTTTTCAATTGGATGCTTGACACTTTGCGTTCCATAATCGACATTATAGGGAAATTTTCCCGATATTGTCATTCCATTTACGCTGGCCATCATTCAAAGGAGTCTCACCATGAAACCAGGAATCCCCCACCTCGCACTCAGCCTGATTGGCATCGCAGTGGCCACGCTCACCGCCTGCGGAGGGGGAGGCGGCGCCAGCGCAGTTTCTGGCGCAAGTGGCAGCAATGGAACGGTTGCCGCGGCAACAACTGCGGTAACGGTGACAGTGATGGACGGCTTGATTCGCAATGCACTGGTTTGTGTGGACAGCAATGTCAACGGCCTGTGCGACGCAGGCGAAACTAAGGGCTATACGGACGCAAACGGTAACGTGACGCTTGAGGTGCCAACGGCCAATCTATCTACAGCCCGCCTGATCGCTGTAGTTGGAACCGATGCGACCGACGCCGACACCGGAAACGTCAAGACGGCATTCACCATGACGACACCCGCTGGAAAACTCGGTGTAATCAGTCCATTGACGACCATGGTCCAAACCAAAATGGACGCAGACAAGGTCAGCCTGCAGGCCGCCGAGAGTTACGTTAAAGCGCAAACCGGATTGAATGTCTCGATGTTCGACAACTTCATCGCAAAACGTGCCACCAGCGCGGAACACAAAAAGGCCGGTGATGTAGCACGTCTGTTGGTGCTCAGCATCCAAAAGTCCAAGGAGAACACCCCTTCGGCCGCGAATAGCCAGTGCATCAACGGCCTGTCCACCAAAGACGCGGACCACGTCAAGGAAACCCATATCAATGATGGCCTTGTGGCCAACCTGGACACCATCCGTAGGGAATCGGACGCACCGGAAAACGAGAGTGATGACAATCTCCGCCAGAGCGCCGTTTTAATGCCAATCTGCGGAACTCCGACTCCGACTCCGACTCCGACTCCGACTCCGACTCCGACTCCGACTCCGACTCCGACTCCGACTCCGACTCCGACTCCGACTCC
>CAIYDK010000265.1 GCA_903924955.1 uncultured beta proteobacterium
CCCGCCCGCAAAATGCGGCGTTCCCCAGTGCGGCTGGAAGCTACGACTCGCCCAGCCATCACTTTCATGCAGCAGGATCGCCTGGTGCACAGTGCGTCAGCTGCCACATGCCGGCTCGTGTCTACATGGGCATTCAGAGCCGCCCGGATCATAGCTTGCGGGTGCCTCGACCGGACCTGTCCGCCAAGATCGGTTCTCCCAACGCTTGCAACACTTGCCACACCAAAGAAACGCCCGAGTGGGCTGCGGGCAAGGTGGCCCAGTGGCATGGTCCCAAACGGCAGCAGGGCGCACACTTCGGTGAGGCGTTTGCCAGCTACCGAGCGGGCAAGGCGACTGCCGCTGAAGCACTGGTTGCCGTCGTCGCGGATTCGCAAGCCAGTCCCATCGTCCGCGCAACTGCGCTCGACGCACTGCGTGGCGACAGCTTGACGGGTGTAGCGATTCGGACCGCCGCGCTGTCGGACCCCTCGGCCGAAGTGCGCGTGGCCGCCGCGGACAGCCTGGCTACGCTGGAACCCTTGCGCAGGATGGAAGTCCTGGGGCCACACCTGAGTGACCCGCTTCGCGCAGTGCGCATGGCAGCCGTGCACAGCCTCTCAACCATCCCACGGCAGCAGTTTGACCCGCAGTTGCTAGGACCGTTTGATGCCGCGGTAAAGGAATACATTGCCGTCCAGAGTCTGAGCCTGGACATGCCGGGTGCCCGCCTGAATTTGGCGGTGATGTACCAAAACACCGGACAAATCGCGTTGGCCGAAGGCCAATACCGCGGGGCGCTGAAACTCGACCCGGATTTTTCACCAGCACGGCTCAATCTGGCGCAGATGCTGGCCGCACTGGGACGAATCCAGGATGCGCAGGCAGTATTGAAAGAAGGCTTGGCGCGTATTCCAGCCATTGGAGACCTGCAGTATTCGCTTGGCTTGTTGCTAGCGCAAGACGGCCAGGCGAAGGCGTCCATCGACGCGCTGCAAAAGGCAGCCAAGCTGTTGCCACTGCGCGCACGGGTGCACTACAACCTGGGCCTGGCGTACCAGCAAACGGGTCAGGCCAAGGCTGCTGAACAGTCACTTCTGACGGCAGTCCGAGCGGATGAAACCGATGCGGATGGGCTCTATGCACTTGCGGCGCTTTACTTTCACGGACATAAGCCAAACGAAGCCCGTATGTGGGCCAACAGGTTGAGGCAGGCGCATCCGGGCGACCAACGACTGGTTTCTCTTGAACGGGCGTTGGGCGCACAAGCGCCAAACTGATGTCGTTGACACTCCGCCACAAGACTTCAACTTCGGTCAAACCATGTCCACACTGGATTCTTTTTGCATGTGTTTCAAAGGGAATGAGCCTCTATCCCCCGTCAAATAAGCGTAACGCGCTATAAAAATAATAGTGTTTGTCAGAGGCAGTTGGCTTACTCACGTTGCGTCGCCTAGGGGCCAATACGCATGGCACAGGGTTGTAATTGAAGCCATCATGGGCAGCATCATTGGTTCAATTTTCCAGGAGATGCTATGAATCCCAGTGAAGGTGTTCTCAACAACCTGGGCAACCAGTTTGCGCAGGGCATCACGGCCAAGGGTTTGACCATCGACTCCGGCAGCAACAATGGGCAAAGCACCGACCTAGCCTCGCCGTTTGCCAATGATCAGATGCGCCTCTATTCCCGCAAGGAGTGGCCATCATTGCCCTTCTACGCCGACGACGTATCCAAGGCCCGTGTTGGTGATGTGTTGCGTTTGAAGCGGCCCTGAACGGTGGTGAAGGGGCTATTGCCCCATTTTTAGCATGGTCAAGGCTTGCGGATCGCCCATTTCCAGTAGCGAACCAGATCGTCCAGCCCTTCAGGGCCAGATAAGGCGGCAAAGCTTTGTTGGGCTTTTTCGGTTTGACCTGCTTGTGCGTAGGCGACAGCAAGGCGCAATTTAGCGTCTGCGGGGCGCTTGGGCAAACCTTTGGCGATGGCTTTTTCCATCAGATCCAGGCCTTTGTCCACTTGTTCCATGGCGACCATGTTGAACCCGATGTTGAAGAGGGCTAGCCCGTCAGGCTTTTTTAGCGCGGCCGCAGTGTCTGCCGCCAGGGTCTTGCGATCCTGTTCGACTTCGTGTACCAGCTTGGCACGCAACTTTTTGTGCGCTTCCGCGTTGGCACCAGAGCCCATCAGGCCAGCGGTCACGCCCTGGTCAAAGACGCGCAATGCCTCGGCGGCAAAGGTGGCCTTTTGCGCAAAGTCAATGTACTCGGCGAAGTCGGTGGTTTCCTCCAATGTGCCGGTATGAAAGGCCAGACGGAATACATCCAGCTGGAGCTGGGGAGCCAGGTCACTACGGCCCCAGAGGCGGTTGATGAGCGATCGCCAATGGTCTTTGCTGGGGTAGTACTGCACCAGCATTTCAAGGGCGCGGGTCGAGCCTGCCGTGTCTTTCAGCCCATTGCGGGCCTGTGCCAGCATCTGAAGGTAGGCTTGTGTAGGAGGCTTTCCGGCCTTCTCGTTCAACGCAATTTCCTCGTTGATCAACTCGCTACCACGCTGCAAATTGCCACTGAGCAAGTACGATTGAATGCGGGCATCCATGGCGGCCTGCTCCGTTCCACCGGCTTTGATGTTGCGGTCCAGCCAGATGGCTGCCTGTGCATAGTCCTTTGCGCGGTAGTGGGTAATGCCCACGGAGTGCATCAGGTGCTGTGCGTCTTCGGGTTTGAGCCAGGTTTCGTTGGCAGTGAGTTGCAGTATGCGTTCCAGAAATTTGGCGGCTGCCGGTGCATCGTCTTCACCGTTCGCAATGGATAGAGCAACGCGGGTGGTGATGTACTCCTCGTAGGGTGTCTTGTTGGCTATAGCGAGCGCGTCTTGCACCTTGAGCCTGGCTTGCGCATATTTCTTTTCGCCTATGAGGGTCTGTGATTCCAGCAAGGGTGACCGGACTTCGGTACGCAGGGTCGGTAATGCCGGAGCGGATGCGGCTGTCGTCGGTGCAGGCGTAGCCTGGCCCAGCGCGGCGCCGCCAATCAAAGTGCATGCCAACAGGGCGCTCAATCGAAAAGCTCGATTTGTCATGTGTACTTCCGGTATGAAATGGAGTGACGGCAGTGCCGTCTAATTCTTGCCTGTTGCGTTGCACATTGGACTCTGGCCCATTTGGACGACCAGGTCGCGTGACTTGGTGACTTCAGCGGCGGTGGCAACCGCTGCAATGTTGGACGCCAGGCTGCCCACATATTTGCCCGTGGCGTCGGTCAACGATTTCAGCGCGGTGCATCGGGTCAAGAGGTGTTTCTTGACAATGGCCAGGTCGCCAGCGTCGCGCACCTCGGCGCCGACCACGCCCAGTGCCAATACACCGTCGGCGGTGGCGTCAACCAGGCTAAGTTGGTTGGTTACCAGCTTGAGCATGTCTTTGTCGTTGGGCGATGCTGTCGTGGCTCGCTTGCCCAAGTCGGCCAGACTGGCGGCCAGTCCTTGCGACAGTTTATGGAATTCAGTAACCGATTTGCTGATAGCGGCTTTGTTTTGTGCCAAGGCGGGTTGCACCAGAAAGACGGCAGACAGTAGTGCTGAAGTCAGGATTTGAGTCAGGGACATGGAAAAATCCGGGTGGGTTGAACGTGGGCGAAACTGTACACCGGTTCTGGTTATTGCTTCGCGTCTTTGAGCCAACCCTGGGCGTAGGCCCCAATGGCAATGCCAGCCAGTGCCACCAGCAAATCCCAGTTGCCCGCTCCCAAGCCGGCAATGGCGGGGCCAGGGCAAACACCACAGATGCCCCAACCCAAACCAAAAATCGCAGCTCCCAGAATGGTGTCGCGGTCCAACAGAGAGGGCCGGATGGCAAAGTTGTCGTCCAGAAGTGGGCGCCCCAGTATGCGGGGTCCCTGGTGCCGGCGCCCCATCCGGAGCTGGACACGGTGACGGCGATTCAGTCCTTCTACCCCATGGTCGAGGCCCTCTCCCGGGCCCGCGGCTTTGATCCGGACCACC
>CAIYDK010000266.1 GCA_903924955.1 uncultured beta proteobacterium
ATCCTCAAGGAACTGGGCGGCGAACCCAAAGAGGCAGCAGGCCTAGCCAGGGCCGTCGCGCAGGGTGACTTTACCCAGGCGGTACATATTGGCAAGGGCGACACCGACAGCCTGATGGGTCACCTGGTGGCCATGCAAAGCAGCCTCGCAAAGGTTGTCACCAATGTGCGCCAGGGCTCCGAAGGCGTGGCCACAGCCAGTGCCGAGATCGCACAGGGTAACAACGATCTATCGGCCCGCACCGAGAGCCAGGCAAGTGCGCTGGAGCAAACCGCCGCCTCCATGGAAGAACTAAGCTCCACCGTGAAGCAAAACGCCGACAGCGCCCGCCAGGCCAACCAACTTGCGTTGAATGCATCCACCGTGGCCATCAAGGGCGGCGAAGTGGTGGCGCAGGTGGTGAACACCATGAAGGGTATTAACGATGCTTCACGCAAGATATCGGACATCATCAGCGTCATTGACGGCATCGCCTTTCAAACCAACATTTTGGCGCTCAACGCTGCGGTAGAAGCCGCTCGCGCCGGTGAGCAAGGCCGCGGCTTTGCTGTCGTGGCGAGCGAGGTGCGGTCGCTTGCAGGCCGCTCGGCTGATGCTGCCAAAGAAATTAAGGCGCTCATCAACGCCAGCGTCGAGCGCGTGGAAAAGGGAACCACGTTGGTGGACGAAGCAGGTGCCACCATGACCGAGGTGGTTGGCTCGATCAAACGAGTTACCGACATCATGGGCGAGATCAGTGCGGCCAGCAATGAGCAGGCGGCCGGCGTCGCCCAGATTGGTGAAGCCGTTACGCAGATGGACCAGGTCACTCAACAAAATGCGGCACTGGTCGAGGAGATGGCCGCAGCCGCGAGCAGCCTCAAGTCACAGGCGCAGGATCTGGTGCAGGTAGTGGCGGTGTTCAAGCTCAGCGGAAGTGATAACCACTTCAGCACGACCCCACGCCCGACTGCGGTGCGTGCGCCAGTATCCAGTTCAAATGCTTACAAGAGTCCGGAGCGGCGTACGCTGGCGTCACCTGTAAGGCCGCCTGCCCGGCCGACGACACGGACAGCGCCTACAAAGGCGATCAGCCATGCACCCGCAAAGTCCCCCGCCACGGCAAGAGGTGGCGATGACGATTGGGAAACGTTTTAGGCGAACTTGCTAGAGCGCGCCGTGGAGCGTGATGCTGCGAAACCGTCGTCAAATGAGCAGTTGATTCTGCTGGCCGATGCGTTGGGAGATATTCGTGATTCATTGGTAACGATTTCACTGGCGCTGACCGACTTAGTGACCGAGATGCCATCCCCCGCAAGAGACGCTGTCCTAATCGAGGTTGAACGCTATCTTTCTCGAATTCGTGAGAAAAATTGATGAAAATTCGATTGAGTCTCTGTTGCAAAGCGATGGTCCAAAAAAGCAATTGGTTGACCGAAAAGATGGACTGACCTCCGTCGGGTTGCGTTGCCGACGACTAACTGGGAAAGCTGATTTTTTGGGCTGAACGACCGCTATCGAAAATAAACTTGGCTGACTCTTGTTGGTCATCACCGGGTCCCGCAATTCTCAATCGGTCTTCCAGCAAGCGGTCGCCCAGAGCGCCTCATTCGGCAACTTGAATGCCGTTGTTGCGAGTCAAATTGGGTGCCCATCCCTCAGAGGGCCAACGTATGCTCGCGATCCTCCCAAGGGCCAATTTGGTCAACTTTTTCCAGATCCTGCCGATAACGGGATAGGAGTAAATGTTTCCAACAAGGCCTCGTCATGAACATTTCAAATTCGCCAGCC
>CAIYDK010000267.1 GCA_903924955.1 uncultured beta proteobacterium
CGCCGCCCTTGGGACTCTTGACTCCCTCGGGCGGGCGCCTGATCGTCAGCTTTGCAGCAGGCAGTTCGAGGCGGGAATCGTCCTGGGCTGAGGCAAGCTGCCACCCGCGGTTCTTGTGTCGCCGGCTCCAGAAGACACTAACCGGGCGCACACGACAGTCGGCTTTCCGGTGCTTCAGTTCGAGGCAGTGAAGAATTGGCTCATCGCGACCCGCAATGTGCCCGTTGCGGGTGCTCCGGCTTGAGTCAAGCTGACATTCGACTTCCGCCCAAAAATAAGAAAGCAGACCTTCGGAGTTGCAGCGCAATTTGTGCCGACTGTGTGGCTCCAGGGCAGCGGAAGTAGTCCTTGGGTTGCTGAACAAAAATGACTCCAGAAGGCAGAAAGCGGAAGCAGAGTTTTCGAACTGGTAGCGCGAAAGCCGACACATACGCTGGCGGTTCAATTATCAAAAATCAGACTGGTACCTAGCTGCTAACCTGCACCCAAGTACGAAGTCAACTGATAAACCAAATGATGCAAGAAAGGGAGGGTTTTCCTATGGCTTGATGGCTTTATGGAAGGGCATACTATGCTGTCAGTGTGATGCATTCTCAAAAATTTGACAGTTTAATGATGCAACATTTTCTGATTTCTTTCGTCATTAACACGGTTGAATTACTTGATTTTGGAGCTTAGATGATGGATCCGTTTTATTACCCCAGATTGGCTGCTATTTTCTTTGCCATTATTTCTTGCTTCGGGCAACACGTTGGCGCACAACAAATTGCAAGGTTGGCTCCAGAACTTATTGTGAGTGACTGGTTGAAACCTCCATTTAGGCCTGGAATTGTCCAACGCGGGGATATGGCCATACGGGAGTTGCGCTCTGTCATAACGGATAACAGTAACGGGATTGCTCCGGTACTTGTGGACGCTAAGCGGGTCTTCGAAAGAAACTCAGCGATCGCTATGTTATTAATCGAAAAGGACGGGAGCATTGTTTTCGAGTCTTACAAGCAGGGGGCAGACCCAACCAGTGTGATGATTGGCTATTCAATGTCCAAAAGTGCTACTTCAGTAGCCATTGGGCAAGCACTTTGTGACGGCGTTATTAAGTCGCTTGATGATTCCGCAGAGACATACTCTGACATTCTTAAGGGAAATGCGTATGGGCAGGCGAGCATAAGAAATTTGCTCAATATGGCGAGTGGGGGAAAGAAGAGCGAGGTCGCTGGTCAGGCAGTGCCAGGTTTAACTACGGACCTGCTTCGTAAGCAAACCAAGACAATTCGTGCAGGCTTCAAGGAGTTTGGTGGGGGGGGGACTGGTGCATCGACTCGCGGGGAATTCCTATACAAGGGATACGATACCTATGCCCTTGGTGTTGTCCTGGCGGATGCGACTAAACAACCCTTTCACACCTATTTTTCTAAAGCGGTTTGGAGTCGTATTGGAGCTGAGGCAGATGCAGCGTGGTTGTTGGATCGTGATGGTGATGCGGCGACTGCAGAGGGGTTGGGTGCTACGCTTCGCGACTGGGGCCGTCTAGCAATGTATGTTCGCGATCAGATTACCGCCGAACAACCGAGTTGCCTTGGAAGCTATCTCCGCGAAGCGACCAGCAAGAAACTTAACAATTACACGCAAACGTCTCCTGCTCACAAAGGATATGGTTACCAATTCTGGACGGAAAACTACTTTGTTAGTGCACCAGCTTTTTGGATGGTCGGCTATGCAGGGCAGCGCATAGGTGTCGACACAGTAAGTGGTCGAATGTTGGTGCTGATCGCCAACGTTGAAGACTTTATGCCCGACATATATCGTCTTTTTGATCGCTTCGCGAAAGCCAAGTGATGACCATTTTTAGAAGTGTTGCGAAATCCCATCCGCACGCTGAAAGTTGGCGGCAAGAACATGCGCTCAGTCATCAATGGCGTTCGGCGGGCAGCGCGACCCTTGCCGTTGGACGGTTAAATAGCGGCTATTCGTCAATCGGATCCTGCGGCTTACCCGATTTAGGACAGCACCCCATGGCTGACCGCAATGTGCCTTCTAGAGTCCTTCGAGGCCGAATCCCAAATGACTCCTGACGCTGCACACCCGAAATCCAGCAGACAAACGTAGGTCGCGCCGTCCAACGACAGCTATCTGGAAATCATGGAAGTCCACTGTCTGCTATAGGGGTGCTACCTCGACAAA
>CAIYDK010000268.1 GCA_903924955.1 uncultured beta proteobacterium
AGCTCTGTCCTCAACTAATAAAGAGGTATTTTTATGGCAACCAAAGGCGGACGCGAAAAAATCAAGCTGGAATCCACAGCCGGTACTGGTCATTTCTACACGACCAGCAAAAACAAGAAAACCATGCCCGAGAAGATGCTGATCAAGAAATTTGATCCCAAAGCTCGCAAGCATGTGGACTACAAGGAAATGAAACTGAAGTAATTCAGGTTCTGCTTCTTGCAAGAAGGCCCGCTCTTTGCGGGCTTTTTTCCGTCTGTCCCTTTTTGGAAAATGGCTTTTTCGCCCGCCACAGGTGTGGGATAGACATTTTGCTCCGTGTCACAGAGCAAAACGCATAGCTCAACCGATCTGGAGCGCACGAAAAAAAGCCCGTCAAAAAAACGGGCTTTGCTGAAGGGGTGAAGGGCGACTAAACGTGCGCCGCGCGCAATCGCATGGAGAACTCTTGCAGCGCCGCGATGCCACTGGCCTCCGCACGCTGGCACCAGGCCTGCAAATCTTTCGTCAGCTGTTCACGCGACACGGACGTGTTGAGCCACATCTGTCGCAACTCTTCGCGCATGGTCACCATCTTGTCCAGCACCGGCGAAGCTGCGCGTGCGCGCTCCAGTGCAGCGGCCATCGAAGCAGGCACCTTCTCCAGGTCCCGATGCATCCATCGCCTCGCAGCCTTGATGACGGCACCGTCCGCGCTACGCGCCTTCATGGCCTCAAACTCCTCACGCGCCGCTTGGCGCATACCCTTGGCGTAGCCCGCCATCAGTTCGTAGCGGTTGGCAATCAGGGCTTCCAGCGTCTTTTCATCCGCCACCGGGCGAATGGCACCAAAGGCGGCCTTGGGCGGGCGCTTCTTGACCTTTGCCAGACCCACCACTTGCATCACACTGATGTAGACCCAGCCAATATCAAATTCATAAGGCTTAACCGACAGCTTGGCCGATGTCGGATAGGTATGGTGGTTGTTGTGCAGCTCTTCACCCGCAATCAGAATTCCCCAAGGCGATATGTTGGTACTGGCGTCCGGCGCCTCAAAATTGCGGTAGCCCCAGTAGTGGGCTGCACCATTGATGATGCCAGCCGCCATCACCGGTGTCCACATCATTTGCACCGCCCACACCGCCAAACCCGCTACACCAAACAATGCCAGATCGATCACCAACATCGAGGCCACGCCCAGGGTCGAAAAACGCGTGTACAGGTTGCGCTCCAGCCAGTCACTCGGTGTGCCATGGCCATAGCGCGCCATGGTTTCCAGGTTGGCCGCCTCGGCCCGGTACAACTCATAGCCCTGCAACAGCACCTTCTTGATGCCGTAGACATGGGGGCTGTGCGGGTCTTCGGGTTGCTCGCACTTGGCGTGGTGCTTGCGGTGGATGGACGCCCACTCCTTGGTTACCTGGCCGGTGGTCAGCCACAGCCAGAACCGACAAAAATGCGAGGCAATCGGGTGCAGGTCCAGCGCACGGTGCGCCTGGTGGCGATGCAGAAACACCGTCACACTGATCATGGTGATATGTGTCAACGCCAAAGTCACCAAAATAATCTGCCACCCCTGCAACTGCAATACACCGTGGGCCAGCCAATCAAGGGCTAAATTGAATACTGACAAATCCGTTACCTGCATGTTCCGATTCCCTTATCAAAGATCCATCGCTATTTCTTTTGCCACACGGCTGCAAAGAATCCGTCCGTCGCGTGGCGATGCGGCCACAGGCGCAAATACAGCTGGTTATTGTCACCGCCACTGCACAAACTGGCGGCGCCCTCAACCTTCAGTTCCGCCAGCACTTCCCCGGCAGACAAAGGGACAAGATCCGGATTGGCCGCCGAGAATGCCTCGGCAATAGCCTCATTCTCCTGTGGCAAAACGCTACAGGTGGCATACACAATCCGTCCGCCCGACTTCAGCATGCGCGATGCGCTTTGCAAAATGGCTGCCTGCTTAACCGCCATTTCCTCAACCGCCTGCATGTTCTGGCGCCACTTCAGGTCCGGGTTGCGGCGCAAAGTACCCAAGCCGGTACAGGGCGCGTCCACCAGCACGCGGTCCATCTTGCCGGTCAACCGCTTGACGCGGTCGTCGCGCTCGTGCGCGATGGCGGCGGGGTGCACATTCGACAATCCGCTGCGCTTCAGGCGCGACTTGAATGCGTCCAGCCGGTGGGCCGACGTATCAAACGCATACAGACGCCCGGTGCTGCGCATGGCAGCACCTATGGCCAGCGTCTTGCCGCCGGCACCGGCGCAGAAATCGACCACCATCTCACCGCGCTTGGCGTCAAGCAGCATGGACAACAATTGCGAGCCCTCGTCCTGCACCTCAAAATCGCCGCGCATGAACGCTTCATTCTTGTTCAAGGCCGGCTTTCCGGCAATCCGCAAGCCCCAGGGTGAATACGGCGTATTGACGGCCTTGATGCCAGCCTTGGCCAGCTCCTTTTGCACGTCCGCCCGCTTGGCCTTGAAGGTGTTGACGCGCAGGTCCAGGCCGGCGCCCAGATTGAGCGTCTCCACCATGGGCCAGAACTCGGCACCCAGCTGGTCCTTGAGCGGCTGCACCAACCACTCGGGCAGATTGTGGCGGTGGCGCTCCATCAAATCATTCGGGCTCACCTTTTCGCACTGGTCCAGCCAGTTGGTTTCCTGCTCGGTCAGCGCACTGCGTAAAAAGTCGCCAGGGCCATAGAAACCCAGAATGGCGAGGCGCCGCTCCTTGGGGCCACTACCGGAGGGCGCCAGGTGGTCAAATAACAATTTTTTACGCAGCACGGTGTAAACCGTCTCGGCCATGGTGGCCCGCTCGCGCGGTCCCAGACCGCGGTTGTCGCGAAAAAAGCGCGACACGATGGCGTCTGCCGGATGGTCAAATTTGAGGGTGAGCCGCACCAGTTCGGCACAGGCGTCTAAAAGAGCTTTTGGATGCATAACCTACGATTGTCCCATGCCAAATGAAAACCTTCCCCCCTTGACGCAAACCCCACCCGGCCTGTACCGCCACTACAAAGGCAATTTGTACGAAGTGCTGGACACCGTGCGCCACAGCGAAACGCTGGAGCCCATGACGCTATACCGCGCGTTGTACGGCGAAAAGGGGCTTTGGGTGAGGCCTGCGGCCATGTTCTCTGAGGTTGTGGTGATTGACGGGGTGCAGCAACCACGGTTTATCAGGGTTGAAGAAGGGTATCCCCCGCCGAATATGCGTATATAGCTATATTTTTTGTAGCAACTCTGCAATCGCCCGGGGGTAGATCAGGTGCTCCTGCGTCAGCACCCGGGCGGCCAGTGTTTCCGCTGTATCCGTTGGCAACACCGGCACCACCGCCTGCGCCAGAATCGCGCCGTGGTCCAACTCGGCCGTCACCTGGTGCACGGTCACCCCCGCAAACTTGCAACCGGCGTCAATGGCGCGCTGGTGCGTATGCAAACCCGTAAAAGCCGGCAGCAGCGATGGATGGATATTGACCAGTCGCCCGGCATAGCGCCCCACAAAACCTGGCGTCAAAATTCGCATAAAACCAGCCAGTACCACCAGAACCGGATTGCCTGGCTGATCGAACCGATCAACCAGAGCTGCCAGAGCCGTGTCAAAGTCCTCCCGCGAGGCAAAGGCCTTGTGGTCCAGCACCTCGGTAGCAATGCGGTGGTCACGAGCGAAAATCAGGCCTTTGGCATCTGCCTTATTGCTGATCACCGCGGCCACCCGGGCGCCAAACTTCTCTGCCCAAGCATCGCGCTGTGCTATTTTGACGATGGCCGCCATATTGGAGCCGCCGCCTGAGATCAAAATGACGATGTTTTTCATTGGTACCGATTATGACTTTGCCCACACCCATCACCCTATCCCCCATTGAGGCCCGTGTTCTTGCCACTTTGATGGAGAAAGCCCGCACCGTGCCCGACAGCTACCCGCTGTCGCTCAACACCCTGATGCTGGGCTGCAACCAGAAAAGCACCCGTGACCCCCTGATGAACCTCACCGAGGCCGAAATCGCCACCGCGCTGGACACGCTCATGCCCATGAACCTGGTACGCGAGTCCAGCGGCAGCCGGGTGGCACGGTACGAGCACAACTTCCAGCGCGGCGTGGGCGTGCCCGAGCAGTCTGCTGTGTTGCTGGGCCTGCTGATGCTGCGCGGGCCCCAAACCGCCGGCGAATTGCGCCTGAACGCCGAGCGCTGGTACCGGTTTGCCGACATTTCATCGGTAGAGGGGTTTCTGGAGGAACTTCAAGACCGCTCCGAAGCCAAAGGCGGCCCGCTCACGGTAAAGCTACCCCGCGCCCATGGCGCCCGGGAGCAGCGCTGGGCGCACCTGTTGTGTGGGCCAGTTGACATGGAAGCTGCCATGGCCGGCAACGCAGGCCCATCGGCTGGCAGTGCAAACGTGGCCGCCTTGACCGAGCGCGTGGCCCACCTGGAATCGGAACTGGCCCAGTTACAGCAAACCGTGCGCGCACTGTGCGCCGAATTGGGCGTGTCACAACCCGGACAGACCTAACCGAACGACCGTGCTAAAAAGCGGCACGTCTACATGGAGATTTATTGATGGATCTGGCATTTACCCCTGAAGAACAGCAATTTCGCGAGGACATTCGCGCCTGGGTGGGTGCCAACCTACCCGCCGAAATCGCCCACAAAGTGCACAACGCCCTGCAACTGACGCGTGACGACATGCAGCGTTGGGCCAAGATATTGGGCAAGAAGGGCTGGCTGGGCCATGGCTGGCCCAAAGAGTTTGGCGGCCCCGGCTGGAACTCGGTGCAAAAACACCTGTTTGAAGAAGAGTGTGCGCTGGCCGGCGCGCCCCGCGTGGTGCCCTTTGGCCCGGTGATGGTGGCACCGGTCATCATGACCTTTGGCACGCCCGAGCAGCAGCAGCGCTTTTTGCCCGGCATTGCCAGCGGCGATGTCTGGTGGAGCCAGGGCTACAGCGAACCCGGTTCGGGCTCGGACCTTGCCTCGGTCAAGTGCCGCGCCGAGCGCCAGGGCAATACCTTTTTGGTCAACGGCCAAAAGACCTGGACCACGCTGGGTCAATACGGCGAGTGGATTTTTTGCCTGGTGCGCACCAGCACCGAGGGCAAGCCGCAAACCGGCATCAGCTTCCTGCTGATCGACATGAAGTCGCCCGGCGTCACCGTGCGCCCCATCGTGCTGCTGGATGGCGAGGCCGAGGTCAACGAAGTCTTCTTTGACAACGTGGTGGTTCCCGCCGAGAACCTGATTGGCGAAGAGAACAAGGGCTGGACCTATGCCAAGCACCTGCTCAGCCACGAGCGCACCAACATTGCCGACGTGAACCGCGCCAAGCGCGAACTGGAGCGATTGAAGCGCCTGGCCAAGGCCGAGGGCGTGTACGCCGACACCCGCTTCCGCGACGAAATCGCCAAGCTCGAGGTGGACGTGGTCGCGCTCGAAATGATGGTGCTGCGCGTGCTGGCCGCCGAAAAATCGGGCAAGAATTCACTCGACATCGCCGGCCTGCTCAAAATTCGCGGCAGCGAGATCCAGCAGCGCTACAGCGAACTGATGATGCTGGCCGCCGGCCCCTTCGCCCTGCCGCTGATTCGCGAGGCCATGGAAGCCGGCTGGCAAGGCGACGCCATTGGCGCCGTGCATTGCGCTCCACTGGCGTCCACCTACTTCAACATGCGCAAGACCACCATTTACGGCGGCTCCAACGAAGTGCAACGCAACATCGTTTCGCAAACCGTTCTGAGCTGAAACCCAGGAGATACACATGGATTTTGATTTTTCTGATGACCAGGTACAACTTGGCGACGCCGTACGCAAATGGGTTGAAAAGGGCTACACCTTTGAGCGCCGTCGCACGGCGGTAAAAGCGGGCGGCTTTGACCGCTCCGCCTGGAACGAAATTGCCGAGTTGGGCCTGTGCGGCCTGTATGTGCCCGAGGCCGATGGTGGGTTGGGTATGGGTCCGGTTGAAGGCATGGTGGTGATGGAAGAGTTAGGCCGCGGTATCGTGCTGGAGCCGCTCGCTCAGTCTCTCATTGCCGGTGGCGTGCTGGCTGGCTATGCCGATGCGGCCACCAAGGCCGAATGGTTGCCCAAAATTGCCGGCGGCGAAGCCCTGGTGGTGCTGGCTTACCAGGAGCGCGCCGCCCGCTACAAGCTCGATGTGTGTGAGGCAAAAGCCACGCAGGCCCCCGGTGGCTATGTGCTGAACGCTACAAAAAGTGTAGTACCCGTGGGCGACCAGGCTGACGCCTTTATCGTGCCCGCCAAAATCAACAGCCAGCTGGCCTTGTTTCTGGTCGAACGCCAGAGCGCCGGTGTAACCACCCGTGGCTACGGCACGCAGGACGGCAGCCGCGCCGCCGAAGTCACGCTCAAGAACGCACCCGCCACGCTGATCACCCAAGACGGTCTGGCGGCGCTGGAGCACGCGGTGGACATTGGCATTGCCGCCACCTGTGCCGAGGCTGTGGGTGTGATGGACAAGACCATGGCCATCACGGCCGAGTACATGAACACGCGCAAGCAGTTTGGCGTGGTGATCAGCAGCTTCCAGGCCCTGCGCCACCGCGCGGCCGACATGAAAATGCAGCTGGAACTGGCCCGCTCCATGAGCTACTACGCCAGCCTCAAGCTCAACGCCCCCGCGCCCGAGCGCCGCGCGGCGATGGCCCGTGCCAAATACCAGCTGGGCCAGAGCATGCGCTATGTCGGCCAGCAGGCGGTGCAGTTGCACGGCGGCATTGGTGTAACCGATGAATACATCGTCAGCCACTACTTCAAGAAGCTCACCCAAATGGAAATGACCTTTGGCGACACCCTGCACCATCTGGGCGAAGTCTCTGCCCGCATGCAGGACACGGCGGGCGTTTTTGCCTGAAGACCGCAGCGACGGTGCTACGATGATTTCCTGAGAGTGTTTAACTACCCACAGGACTCAACATGGCATCCGGAAAAATATTGGTAGCACAGGGTGGCGGCCCCACCGCCGTCATCAACCAGTCCCTCGTCGGGGTGGCGCTGGAAGCGCGGCGGTTTCGCGACATCGAGCACGTCTATGGCGCCCGCCACGGTGTGCGCGGCATCATCAACGAAGACTTTGTGCACCTGACACAGGAAACCAGCCACAACCTCGAAATGGTGGCCAACACGCCCTCCAGCGCCCTGGGCTCCACGCGGGACAAGCCCGACATCCAATACTGCCAGGAAATCTTCAAGGTCCTGCAGGCGCATGCGATCGGGCACTTCTTTTACATTGGCGGCAACGACTCGTCAGACACCGTGCGCATCGTCAGCGAAGAGGCGCGCAAGGCCAACTACCCGTTGCGCAGCATCCACATTCCCAAGACCATTGACAACGACCTCGTCGGCAATGATCACACGCCCGGCTTCCCGTCCGCGGCGCGCTTTGTGGCGCAGGCCTTTGCGGGGGCCAACCTCGACAACGCGGCCCTGCCGGGCGTCTATGTAGCCGTTGTCATGGGACGCCACGCCGGTTTTTTGACCGCCGCCTCTGCGCTGGGCAAGAAGTTTGCCGACGACGGCCCCCACCTGATTTACCTGCCCGAGCGCACCTTCAACCTCGACCGTTTTCTGGCCGACGTCAAAGCCACCTACGAGCGACTGGGCCGTTGCGTCGTTGCGGTGTCCGAGGGCATACACGATGCATCGGGCGCGCCCATTGCCGCCCAGTTGGCCAAAGACCTGGAGCAAGACGCCCACGGCAATCTGCAGCTCTCCGGCAGCGGTGCACTCGCCGACCTGCTATGTGAAGAAATCAAGAGCAAGCTAGGCATCAAGCGGGTGCGCGGCGATACGCTGGGCTATTTGCAGCGCTCGTTTATTGGCTGCGTATCTGATGTGGACCAGCGCGAAGCCCGCGAGGTCGGCGAAAAAGCGGTGCAATTTGCCATGTGGGGTGACCGCGATGGCTCGGTGGCCATCAAGCGCACCGGGTTCTACTCAGTGGACTACGAATTGCTGCCGCTCGAGGCTGTAGCCGGCAAAACACGCGTCATGGAAGATGCCTTCATCACGCCCAATGGCACCGACGTGACGGATGCCTTTCGCCTGTATCTGCGCCCCTTGCTGGGCTCGGGCATGCCCGACGCCTTCAGACTGCGCACCAACCCCGTGGCCAAGGTCTTGCGGCCAGGCTAGCCACCAGCCCTCAGGCCAGCAGGCGCGACGACTTGGGCACGTGGGCGATCAAAAACTCCATCTGGTCGGCCAGAATGCGCCGGTTGCGCAAAATGAAGTCTTCCCACAGGCTGGGCACATAGGGCGTGTAGAGCAGTGGCATGTTCGCCTGCTCGGGGGTGCGGTGGCTTTTGCGGTGGTTGCAGGGTTTGCAGGCGGTGACCACGTTCATCCAGGTATCCACGCCCTTTTGTGCAAAGGGGATGATGTGCTCACGCGTCAGGTCATGGTCATGAAACCGGTTGCCGCAGTAGGCACACACGCAGCGGTCACGGTCAAACAGCTTGCCATTGGTCAGGCCCGGGCGCATGGTGAAGGGGTTGATGCTGGGCACGCCCTTGGTGCCGATGATGCTGTTGACCCGAATGATGGATTGCAGACCGGTTAATGCGTTGTAGCCGCCGTGAAACACCGCCACCTCACCACCGGACTCCCAACGAACCTCGTCCGCAGCGTAGTGAATGACCGCCTGCTCCAGCGATATCCATGATTGCGGCAGCCCTTGGGCCGAGAGTTTCAAGACTTTCAAAACACGCCTCCTGTAACGGTCAAAACAACCACCAACCGGAAATGCACATCTCTGCAGCCCTGCGCCACGGATGCGTGGCGCGCTGCTGCGTCACAATATACCCTCTTTCTGTGACAACTTGGCTTCTGGCTCCCACACACCCTGTGCTGCCTGCTATCAAAAAGATAACAATTCCATGAAGGTTTTTCGCGGCTTCCATCACCCCGGCGTAGCGACTGCGTGCGCCCTGACCATCGGCAATTTTGATGGTGTCCACCGTGGCCACCAGGCCATGCTGGCGCTCTTACGGGGTGAAGCGCAGCAGCGCGGCGTGCCCAGCTGTGTACTCACCTTTGAGCCGCATCCGCGCGATTATTTTGCCAAGAAGTTCAAGAAGCCAGAACTGGCACCAGCGCGGGTGGGCACGCTGCGCGACAAGCTGGACGACCTGGCCAACTGCGGCGTGGACCAGACCGTGGTGCTGCCCTTTGACGCCCGGCTGGCCTCACAGACCCCGCAGACCTTTGTGGACGAGGTGTTGGTGCGCGGCCTGGGCGCGCGCTATGTGCTGGTGGGTGACGATTTCCGGTTTGGCGCACAGCGTGCCGGCGACTATGCCTTTTTGGATGCCGCGGGCGTTGCCCAGGGCTTTGATGTGGCCCGCATGAACAGCTATGAGGTGCATGGTTTGCGCGTATCCAGCTCGGCCGTGCGCGAGGCGCTGGGCCAGGGCCGCATGCAGGACACGGCCCGATTGCTGGGGCGGCCCTATTGCATTTCAGGCCATGTGGTGCACGGGCGCAAGCTGGGCCGCACCTTGGGCTTTAAAACACTCAACCTGCGCTTTGCGCACTGGAAACCCGCGGCCAGTGGCATTTTTGCCGTGCTGGTGCATGGGCTGAGCGACAAGCCCGTGCAGGGCGTGGCCAACCTGGGCGTGCGCCCCTCGCTGGACCCCAGCGATGTGAACGGCGGACGGGTGCTGCTGGAGACCCATTGCCTGGATTGGCCCACGGATCTGGGTCCCGAGGGGGCCTACGGTAAAATCATCCGGGTGGAACTGCTGCACAAACTACACGACGAGTTGAAATACGACGGTCTGGCCGCCCTGACAACGGGCATACGCCAGGACTGCGACGACGCACGGGCCTGGTTCGCGGCCCGAATTTGACCGGGCCGACAGCAATGTCAGCGACGCACTTTGCCCCGCGTCACCTCTGCCCCCAACAGACATCCGCCCCAACGACCAGCCCGCAAGCTTGCGCCGATCGGGCCCCACATGATTTTCTGGATTGAGATTTGCCATGACTGACAAAGTTGTTTACCTTCGTACTTACTCGCGGCGAATTGAAGAACTTGACCGCAACGAGACATGGACAGAAACAGTACAACGATGCGTAAACGGTGCAATTGACATTGGGACACCGCTAACAAGCGAAGAAGCAGAAAAACTTTTTGACCATGTGTTCAACCTTCGTGCATCATTTTCTGGTC
>CAIYDK010000269.1 GCA_903924955.1 uncultured beta proteobacterium
GGGGAAGATTGCCTGAACCCTAGCCAGCGCCAATGGATGCAGGTGTCCGGTGAGTGGCCCGGGGGAGAAGAGTTCTTTTTGAACCGAGCGCTAATCAAGCGCGAAATGTCAAGTTGGACGTTTCCATTGAACTTTATCGACTTTGAGACTGCACGGGTAGCGATCCCTTTCTTTGCCGGGCAGCGCCCCTACGCCAATATCGCGTTTCAGTTTTCCCACCATGTGGTTCAGGCTGACGGCAGCGTGGCTCACAAGAGCCAGTTCCTGAGCACCACGCCAGGGGTACGGCCAAACTACGAATTCGTGCGAAGGTTGAAGCGGGCCATCGGGGACATAGGCACGGTCTTCATCTGGTCGCCGCACGAGAACACAACGCTCAATGCCATCCTGACCGAGCTTGAAGAAGATCAAGCACCGCCAGCTGACGCCGAGGAACTGAAAGCAACCATCTGCGATTTGACCCGAATAAAGAAGGGGAGCGTTGTGGTGCGACAAGGTGATCGAGTGATGGTAGACCTTTGCCAGTTGGCAAAGCTTGCCTACTTCCACCCCTCGACCAAGGCCAGTTCGTCCATCAAGAAGGTACTGCCCGCCGTCATGCAGTCATCCAACTTCCTGAAGGAGCGTTACTCAAAGCCCATCTATGGAAGCCAGTCAGGCATACCCAGCCTGAATTTCAAGGATCAGGTCTGGTGGGTGCAATCTGACGCCGGTGTTGAGAACCCGTACAAGCTGCTGCCGCCCGTCTTTAACGACATGCCGCAAGAATTGCTGGAGAGCATGGAGGCAGATGATGACCTCGCCATTGCTGAAGGTGGCGCTGCTACGACAGCCTATGCTCGATTGCAGTTCGATAATCTCTCGCCTATCGAGCGCAGTAGTATTGAAGCATCATTGCTTCGCTACTGTGAACTTGATACGATGGCCATGGTAATGATCTACGAGGCTTGGCGAGAGTGGCTTTGAAACACTCGATACTGTGACGCTGGATTCTGTTACTCGTGCCCTGAAGAATTTGCTCGAGCCAAGTTACTGGAGTGACTTGACGCCAAGTTGGAACGGATAGCTACTCAAATCAGGCGTGCTGTGTCGGTTTTGGTTTAAGTGGCGACAGACTTTGTCGCGATGCCCAGTTATCCTGAAATTAATGAAGGAGTAGCATGAGCATGAATATAATTTTCACTGAAATGAGAACCGTCACCGACGCACAAGTGGTGATGATCGAGTCGGCCAGATTCCAGGGATCGGAACCGTTTCGGGGTGTTTTTCAAGTTCACGATGTTGACACTTGTTCACATGTCGATGAGAGCACCGGAAAACGATTGGTGCTAGTTCGTTGTTGCTGGGAGAACGAACCCGACCATGAAAATGCATACTTCGAGATCGAATGGAATGATCTTGTCCTTAATCAATGCATCGGGTATGACGGCGAGGTGGTGGCGAGGATGGGGTTTTTATACTAGTCTACCAAACGACGGTGCAAATTTAGATAGGAAAGTTCTTATGAATGAAGAGGATATGTTCGCTTGGTTAAATTCCCTAAATCCCGTATTCAACAACCAATTGAATCAGAGATACACAGCTTGGAATAACGATCAGAAGACGTGCTTTAGACAATTTCTTGTTGCCATACACAATTTGGGTTTCGATCTATTTGTAGTAGATATTCCACAACTGCGCGCTGGGAGAAAAAATGAGCCTGGGGTCGATGCACAGTTTGTTCTTTGTATCGTATTTGTGCAAGCCAATGGTCCGAAAATTAAATGGGCAGGTCAGGATGACTTTGTTGAAATTAATGCCGGTCTAATTGAACAGGTTAATAATGAATTTATCATCAATAAATATCCGGAATTCAACCAACGAAACCCTCCATTTGGATTTTTCCCATTCAATTATATACCTAACAACACAGAACCAGTTGGGAAGCTTTCAATTGGAAATGCATTGAACATGAACATAATTCTCTATGGCCCACCAGGTACTGGCAAAACGCATTCGACCATAATCGTGGCGCTGGCCGCATTGTCAAATGGCGTTGAGCAAAATTTACGGCATCTCGCGCTTAATCAATTCAATATTTTGAATGCCGGCGGACTCCCGAATCCTGATGATGATAACCGCGAAAATTTGCGTGCGACGTTTCGTGAACTCAGCAACAAAGGCAGAATTGTTTTCACGACTTTTCACCAAAGCTATTCTTATGAAGATTTTATCGAAGGGATTCGGGTCAAAACCGTTGGCGGACAAGCGCATTACGAAATTCGCAACGGAACGTTTAAGCAACTTGCTCGGTTGGCGCTATTCTATAAGGTGGCTTCAAAAATAGACGGATTGGGCAATGAGTGGATGACCGACCCCAATTTTTTGAAGGCTGCAAGGTTATACGCAACAAAGCCAGACGAAGAATTGGCGGAACCAAGCGATGAACTGCAGCAAGCGATTCAGCCATATCGTGCGGTGTTTAGGAATCTAACGGGGGCCGATGCGGAAAGCAAGGCGTTGAACAAATCAGAAGACAGCACGCCACGCTTTGTATTGGTTATCGACGAAATTAATCGTGGAAATATTGCAAAAATCTTTGGGGAATTGATCACACTGATAGAAGACAGCAAGCGTTTGGGTTCCGATGAGTATCTGTCGGTCACATTACCATACTCGTGTGAAAGGTTTGCGGTCCCAGATA
>CAIYDK010000270.1 GCA_903924955.1 uncultured beta proteobacterium
CACCACGCTGTATGCACAGTGGACGCTGATCTCAACCTTCGGCATCACTTACAACGGCAACACCAGCACAGGCGGTGCGGTGCCGACGGAAGCTGGTTTATATGCCAACGGCGCAACGGTGACGGTGTTGGGCAACACTGGCGCCCTGGTCAAGACCGACTACACCTTCAACGGATGGAACACGCTGGCGAATGGAACCGGCACGGCGCGTGCTGCAGGCGCAACCTTTGCCATGGGCAGCGCGGCAGTGACTCTGTATGCCCAGTGGACATTGAATCCAGCCCCCGTTGCCCCACCCGTCAACCCCATTCCCACCGTCATACCTCCACCTCTGGTAGTTGGTGTTATCAACAATCTGCTCAACCCACTGAACCTGAGTAGCGGAGATGGCCCGGCCATGACCACCTGTCTGCGCGACCAACTGCGCAGTGTCATTGGCGCCAATGCGGTGTACCAGGGACAAGCAGCAGACGGTGGAGCGCGCATGGGTCAAACCGGTCTGGTCATTTCTTTCTATCCGCTGGAAGCCACTACCAGCACCAACTACGGACTAGGCCAGGGCGCAGGCATCTACCTTCGCGCCTCCAACCCATTGAACGTGGTTACCTCTTGCGGAACCTTTACAACCACGCCAGCCGTCTACAACCTGACCGAATGGGGCGCGTTCCTGAACGGCATGGGCTTGTCCGCTCAGTTCAACGCCCAGGGTGTCATGACCGTGGTCGTGGGCGGCACCACCTACGTTGCACGCCCGGACTACTCGGTCACGCAGGGTGACCCTGGCGCGCCCAGATTGATTACTGGCAGTGATGGACTCATGCGCTTTACCGACAGTGCAGGCAATACACAGATTCTGTACCCCGCCTTCATTGACCCTGAAACGCTGGGTAACCAGGTTGCGCAAGCGGTTGGCGGCTATACCGTTATTCAGACCGATGGCACGGCACTCATTACTCTGCTGAACCGGCAGAAGTATGTACTGACACCCGATATGACCTTGGGCACAGTGCCGCCGGAACAATTTGCCGCTGGCTGGTGGCAAGATGGACCTGACCACTACCGGTATCGCAATTCGAGCTTCTCGGCGACCAGTCAGGGGTTTACGGTCAGGGCAGTTCCCTGAAAAGCTAGTTCCAGACGCGTGGAGTCAGCGCGTCCGCATTGGCGCCGCGCAAGCGCTCGTTACGCGCTGGCTTCGTCCAGCACGGCAGCGTCCAGATGCCGGGTGTCGGACCAGCCCACCAGGGTTAGCCCGTCGGGCGTCCACAGCAGCCGGTTGATGGCGGCATTGCCCAGGTCCCAGGTCCGGGGCGATTCAATGTCCTGCCCTGTGGCCAGGCGGTACAGCGCGTCCATCACACCACCGTGCGCCACCAACACAATTTGTGCACCGATATGCTGGCTGGCCAGCGCGTGCACGGTGTGTGTGATGCGTTCGCGCAGTTGAGCCAGTGTTTCTCCACCTTCGGGTGCAAAGTGCGGGTCGCGCTGGCGCCATCGACGTGATTCTTCGGGCCAGTCCGCGTTGATCTGGGCATATGTCTGCCCTTCAAAAATGCCGAAACCCCGCTCGCGCAAGCCCGTGTGCAGACGCACGTGGCCCGCTGCGTCACCATTGCATTGATCGGCAATGGCTTGTGCGGTAGCGCGGGCGCGCGACAGGTCGCTACTG
>CAIYDK010000271.1 GCA_903924955.1 uncultured beta proteobacterium
ACCTGCACTACCTCCGCCCAACTGTTGCCACCCTCCACCAGGTCAAGCACCGAGTGGCGGTACATGAGGATGAAGTCGGAGCCAACCGCAGCACGGACCTGATGCACGATTTCCACGGGTAAGCGCATGCGATTTTCAATGCTCCCGCCATACGCATCGGCCCTCTTGTTGGTGCGTGCGCACAGGAACTGGTTGAGCAAATATCCTTCGCTGCCCATGATCTCAACGCCGTCGTAGCCAGCACTTTTCGCCAACCTAGCGCATCGCACATAAGCTCTGATAGTGGATTGAATGCCGCTGGCCGACAGCGCCTTGGGTTTGAACATCGAAATTGGCGACTTGACGGCGGATGCTGAAACCACGAACGGCTGGTACCCGTAGCGCCCTGCATGCAAAATCTGCATCAAAATCTTGCCTCCCTCCTCGTGCACTGCCCTGGTCACCTTGCGGTGATTGGGCACGTCAAACAAGGAACTAAGCGTGCCGCCGAACGGGAGCAACCAACCCTGGCGGTTAGGTGAAATGCCACCTGTCACGATCAAGCCCACACCGCCTTTGGCGCGTTCACGAAAATAGGCGGCTAGTTTGGAATAGTTATAGAAGCGGTCTTCCAATCCCGTGTGCATGGAGCCCATCATCACGCGGTTGCGCAAAGTGGTAAAGCCCAGATCAAGAGGTTCCAGCAAGCGGGGGTGGGCGTTTGAATTGACAACAATAGACATTAAAGAAAGCCCAGTAGAAAAAGTTGATAGAGGTACCGAGAAACCGAACTAATTGTCAGAACAGAAGCACCACTGCCCGCGCTTCCATTGCCCGTCCCTCACCCACCGGACCCATTTTTTCCGCAGTCTTGGCTTTTACATTGACTTGCTCAACCGCGACGCCCAACACCTCGGCAATGCGAACGCGCATGGCCTCGATGTGCGGTGCCAGTTTGGGGGCCTGTGCAATCACGGTGCTGTCCACGTTGCCTATTTCAAAGCCTTTCGCGCGTACGCGGCTTGCCGCTTCGGCAAGCAATTCTGACGATTTGGCACCTTTGAACTGCGCATCGGTATCCGGAAAGTGGGTACCAATGTCCCCCAGTGCCGCTGCACCAAAAAGCGCATCGGTGATGGCGTGCATGAGTGCATCCGCATCCGAATGGCCTAAAAGACCTTTGCAATAGGGAATCTCCACCCCACCCAAAACCAGCTTGCGCCCCTCTACCAGAGCATGAATATCCCATCCTTCGCCAATGCGCAGTTTCATGATGCGGTGTGTCCTTCTAAAGATCAATGGTGGTCAAGGCCTGCATGGTAGGGGCTTTGCAAGCCAAACAGCCCAACCGGCCTAGTGATTTGACCCCATTTATCGATGCCGGCGGTCCATTCGTCCAATTGAAAAGAATCAATAGCGCGGCGCACGCGCGCGTCCTAGAATGCAATTCTGGCAACCCTCAGGAGCGCCATAGTGAACTCCAATCCAGCATTGAGCACAAGTATGCAAAGTGCGCGCGACCCGCGCTTTGTCAGCCAGTTGACTCGCAATACCTTTGCTATGGTACTCGCGGGTGGACGCGGCTCACGACTGCACCAACTGACCGACTGGCGCTCCAAGCCGGCGGTACCGTTCGGGGGTAAATTCCGTATCATAGATTTCACTCTGTCGAATTGCGTCAACTCCGGCATTCGACGCGTAGGCGTGGCCACGCAATACAAGTCACAAAGTCTGATCCGCCACTTGCAACTCGGCTGGAGCTTTCTGGACGGGCGGCTGGATGAGTTTATCGAGATTATGCCGGCGCAACAGCAAGTCAACGAGTCGCAGTGGTACCGCGGTACCGCCGATGCGGTTTACCAAAATCTGCGGGAGATCCGACATGCAAAGCCCGACTATGTGCTGGTTCTTTCGGGGGACCACATCTACCGCATGGACTACGGACGCATTCTGGCCGCGCATCTGGAGCACAACGCCGATGTCACTGTTGCCTGTATTGAAGTGCCAATTGAGGAAGCCAAAGGGTTCGGCGTGATGGCCGTCGACGCCAATCAGCGCGTAGTCAGCTTTCAGGAAAAGCCGGTCGCACCCCAATGCATGCCAGGACGACCCGATACAGCCCTGGCCAGCATGGGCATTTATGTTTTCAACGCCCGTTTTTTATTTGAACAACTGCAGCGCGATGCAGACGACCCCATCTCGAGCCATGACTTTGGGATGAACGTGATTCCGCACTGCGTCAAGCGCTATTGCACCTATGCCCAAAGTTTTGTCGAAAGCCATGTGGGGGACATGGACAAGCCCGCCTATTGGCGCGATGTGGGTACGCTGGATGCCTACTGGGAGGCAAATATGGACCTGGTGCAGGTCACACCACAGCTAAACCTGTACGATAACAACTGGCCCATCTGGACCTGGCAACCACAGCAACCACCTGGAAAATTCGTATTTGACGACGATGATCGGCGCGGAACTGCGGTGGATTCCATGGTATCCGGCGGGTGCATCATAAGCGGCTCCACGGTACGCAGGACCATGCTGTTCTCAAGCGTTCATGTGCATAGCTATTCACTGATAGAAGACTCCATCTTGCTACCCAATGTGCAAGTAGGTCGTCACTGCACTCTAAAGAAATGCATTATCGATAAAAACTGTGTCATTCCCCAGGGAATGCAAATCGGAGTAGACCCGACTGCCGACCGAAAACGCTTTCATGTCACCGACTCGGGAATCACACTGGTCAGCCGCGAAATGCTTGGGCAGGATGTAAGCCCTTTGCGGTAATAAATACGAGCCGCAGCAACATCTAAATGGATGTGCATCGTGACGGCACAAGTGCGCTGTCAGTTACACGAAGATCAGCCCTGAAAGCCCAAAAAAATACTCGCTGCCAGTGGCACGCTAGCCGGCGCGGTGTAATCCGCCACCACCCACGCGCGGGTCGTATGGACGGCGGCTTCTTTCAGCAATTCCAGTACCAGATTGATAGAAGTCTTGTCCAACGCGGCGAACGGCTCATCCAGCAACGTGACTACTGCGCCGGACGCAAACGCCGCCGCCAACCAGACCTTGCGTTTGGAGCCTGTGGACAGCATGTAAAGTGCCTTGTCTTGGTGCGGGACAAGCGACAGACTGTCAACCAGGTCTGTTAACAACTCCGAATCAAACGCCGGGTATCGCTTCTGCACCGCAGCCCAATATGTGACGGGCGTGATGGCATCAAACGCGTTGGACCGTGGGTCCACCCAAAAAACCTGATCTCGATAAGCCTGGGGTTGGTCAGCGAGGGTTGCTCCATTAATTTGGAAACGCCCCGACTTGGCGGCCATCTCACCCGCCATCAAACGCAATAAGGTCGATTTTCCACTGCCCTCGCCACCTTGCACCGAAGTGACTCCCGTTGGGATGCTGGTTGAAAAATCGGCAAACAGTTCGCGCTGCGAGAGATCAAGACACAAACCGTCAATCTGCAAAACGGTGGTGCGTGAATTCGGGTCTGCCGGCATTGCGACCATCTGACTTGATTTACACGTCTAACGCGACAGGTGCGCGCGCCAACATGCGACTCACCGCACGAGGTTCCATGCCGTACATGTCGGCAAATTCTTCTACCGTTTTGCCACTGGCTCTAAATGCTTGCAGCAAGGCTTCGGTCTTGGCGGCGTGCGCTGCGGCTTCCACCATGGCTTCGTCCAGCACTGCATTCGCGCCCTCGTCACGGCTGCGCACAAGTTCGGCGTAGGCCAGCGGAGTCAGACCTGAAGCTTCAAACGCCACCACGATGCGTGCAATCAACTTGGGACGAAGGTCTTCTTTGCCACGCATCTGACGTCGGCGAAAGACTTCCAGCAGTGCGTGGTGCACATGCTCTGGAGCCATGGCCTCCACAGCTTGGCCTTGCAGGTCATGGCGCTGCTCGCCCGCCGCGACAGCGGTCAGATAGCGCGTGGAGCGGGTGTGCATGGACAGCGCAGCCTTCAAAATTTCACGCTCAAATGTATCGGGATGTGCTTGCAGAAGATCCTGAAAAATACCGCGCTTGAGTGGTAGAAATACGGCCCCAAAGAGTTGCGGATAGAGCGCAGCCATTTTTTCCAACACCGGAAACACATCTGGCCGAGCCGGCCGCATGGGTTTGGCGGGTACGTCAGTCACAACCGCATCAACTGGCTCGGAGGTTTCAATCGTTTCAGGGGAAAGAGGCAAGGTATCGGTCATTTGAAAATTCGGAAAAATACGGACGACAAGCCCTCCATCATGCCAGTGAATGGATGCGGGATCTATCTTTTGACCGTACGAACACCCACACCAAGCGCCACGCCGACGCTCAGTAGCAGCATCAGGGCAGCACCCAGCAACGTAGCGCCATACCAGCCACGGTCCATAAAGGCCCCAAAAACAAGCGGGGAAATCGCAAAACCAGTGTCCAGACCGGAGTAAACCAAGCCATAGACCCGCCCAGTGGCCCCCTTGGGCGTGGCCTTTTTAATCATCATGTCCCGCGAGGGGCCGCCAATGCCCACTGCAAAACCGGTAGATGCCAGTACCACCATGGTTGCAGTCGCCCCCAGAATGCCCGTACCACACAAGGCCAGAAGGGCCGCCCCGCTTGCCATAGCCATCGCTACTACGCGGTCGCTATTGACCGCACGTGCCGCGATGAAACCACCCACAAACATGCCAACGGCGCCACACAGCATATAGGCGGTGATGGTGTAAGTGGCCAACTCAAAGCTGATTCCGTGCATGGCTTTGAGAATGGAGACCGCAAAGCTTTGTACCACCGCCAGCGTCATGGTCGAGAGCAAAAAGAAACCAAAACACCACCACACCACCGGCAGCTTCATGAAGGCCATATCGTGCTCGGCGTGCCCTTGTGCTATCGCCTGCGGGTCGCGCAGGGCCACCTGGGTGCTCAACTTGTCACGGTGCAAAAAAAGCAGTGTCGTGATGGCCACATACATCAACGCTGCAGCCATATAGGCGCTGCGCCAGCCGATGGTGGCACCCAGGCCCGCAAAGAACACGGGTGCCGCCGCCCAGCCCAGGTTGCCCGTCAGTCCATGGGCACTAAAAGCGTGGCCCAAACGGGGGGCAGAAACCCGCTGATTGAGAATGGTGAAATCCACTGGGTGAAACGTCGCATTGCCCAGACCCGCCAAAGCGGCCACCAACACCAGACCCGGGTAACCCGTCACCATAGAGGCGGCCACACACGCCGCAATGAAAATACCCATCGCCACAAACAACAGCGGGCGCGCGCCCAGACGGTCCACCACAAAACCGGCACTGGCCTGCCCCACACCGGACACAACGAAAAAAGTGGTCATCAGCAGCCCCAGTTCCGAATAGCTGAGTCCAAACTCTTTCATAAACACGGGGAACAGCAGCGGCAACAGCAAATGCCCAAAATGCGAGCTGGCGTGTGCCAAACCGACCAGGCCAATGATGGTGGCGTCTTGTTGCAACGGAACGGATTCGGCGTGCGCGGTCAAAGTCATGGTGCTCATACCGGAATGGTACGGTCTTTGGGGTAACCCTTCATGGCAGACCGCCATCCACTGACAGGTCTGCACCGCTTGAACGCAACTCTGCAATCGTAGTTGCCAAGGCTGCCACCGTATCCACACCTAACTTGTCGCGAACTTTGACCCAGTGCTCTTCCACCATGCGGTCAGATATGCCCAATTGGTCACTTGTGACTTTGGTCAGTTCGCCTTCGGCTTTGTGCAAGGCAATTTGGCGTTGCCGTACGGTCAGGCTCTCCCACATGGAGCGCAGAAAGTCTCTGCGCCGGGCTGCGACTTGCCATTTTTCTTCCAGTTCCAGGGCCTGGAGTATCAGTGGAAGGAGTTTCTCTTCGGTGTGGGGCTTCTCGACAAAGCTAAGAGCACCCTTCTCCATTGCAGATACCGCGGCGGGGATGTCACCGTGTCCACTCAGAAATATGACCGGGTTGCGATTTCCAAGTCCTTTAGCGCGCAGGTGTTCATGCACCACAGTACCTGACATGGGGTCCATCCGACCATCCAGCACGAACAACCCGCGCACTGGCTTCGGAGCAGCATCGACCGCAGCCAGCAACTCTGGACCACTGCCATACGCAATCACTCGGAAGCCAGCCTTTTTCAAGAGATAGGTCAGTCCCTCACGAACACCCGCATCGTCATCACAAAGATAGATCGTCTGATTGTTGGTCATGTTGTTTCTCGAATGTCAGGAGCATGCACGAGCGGCAAGAAAAATTTGAATTGTGCGCCGCCGCCAGGTGCTTCTTCTGCAACAAGGCATCCACCGTGGGAATCAATGATGGTCCTGCAAATGCCTAGCCCTAAACCCATACCGTCGCTCTTGGTTGAATAAAAGGTGGTGCACAGCATATCAATCGTGCGGCCCTGCAGACCAGGTCCGTTGTCCGCCACGGTCATTTGAATGGATCTTCTCACCCCACCGTGTTCTTCGAGTACCTGGGTGGCGATGCGGATGACGCCGCCGCCTTCTTGACCATTTACTGCGTCCGCAGCATTTCGGACAAGGTTGGAGACAACCTGCTCAATTCCAATGCGGTCCACCATTACATCGGCAGAAACGGGCAACAGATCGGTGACGAGTTTGGCGTTGGCCCGCTGTATATGCCGCTTTCGCAACTGCAGCACATCGGCAACAACCGCATTCAAATCGCATTGCTTGCGCATCGGCTCCGATCGCGAAGCCTGCCGGCGAATCCAGTTAACTATTTCTCCGGCCTTACCGGCATGCCGCACGATTTCACTCATCGCAACAATGTCATCGGGGTCGATTCCCGGCAATTGCTTCAGCGACATATTCAGGCCGGCGCTATAGCTCAGTATGGTTGTCAGCGGCTGGTTGAGTTCATGAGAAAGTTCGGATGCCAACAGCCCCATGTCATTCAGTCGCGCATGCTGTGCTAGCGTTTCACCGTGCAGGCGGTCCTTTTCTTCCAGCCGCTTACGCTCGCTGATGTCGATGATCGAACCCATCCAGCCAATGTGGATTCCCTTTGCATTGACCAACCGGGCCTCAAAAATCATCACGTCGATGAGTTGCCCTTCACGATGGCGCCAACGCGTTTCAAAACCGGTCTTGGGAGCACCGCCCGCCAATGTCTTCAAGTTGCGCGCCATCATGTCGTCCACCGCGTCCGGCGGCCAAAATGGCAGTGGAGGCATCAATCCGACCAATTCGGTGCGGCTATAGCCCACCATCTCGCAAAGCGTTTTGTTGACATACAAAACACGGCCATCTGCATCCCTTGCACGCAGTCCGACCAGCGCAGAGTCTTCCATAGATTGTCGCCAGGCAACCTCGGTTTGCGTTTCAGCATTAGCACGTGTGACCAATCGCATTTCGTGGCGGGTTAGTACAGATGCCGCCAAACCAAGCAACAACAATCCACCCAACAACGCCAGCGTTTTGGGATGCTGCGTCCACGACTCCGTAGCATCAAACGGTGTCAGTCGCAGCGTTGTATCCTTAAACCCTGCCAGTGGCTTCTCGTAACTCGTACCCAAAGGTCGCTTGCCGGCCGACGCCGTGGTGGCTATGACCTCGCCCAACTCGGAAATGAAATTAACTTCGTAACGGCGGTTCAGCCACACTAAATCCGTACTGCGCAGCAGGTCCGTGATGTCAAACCGTGCCAGCAATTTGCCACTGACGACGCCCTGAGCATCCAATACTGCCGCCACGTAATGATCCGCCTGGCCGGCGGAGTGGATGCGAAGCTCCTCACTGGCATTTTTTGAAATAGGTGCCTTGCGCTCAACACGGGCAACGACTTGATGGTTTGCGTCTAGCCAGACCAGTCGGTTCCAAAGTCGGTCCAGGCCTGCAACCACCTCGGGCATGCGGGCCAAGGCAAAGCTGGGATCCGCCGCACCCACTGGCACCCGGTTAGCCACATCGTTCAACCGGACTTTTTCCATATCCTGCCGAGCGGTCAACTGCGCTTCGACACTCAATGCATCTGACATCAGCGTCTGCTGGTAGACATTTCTCGATTGGGCATCGTTGAACTCAGCCCACAGAGCCATCATGGCTACGAATACCAGTGCCAAAACACCGGGTAGCAGCCAAAAGTACCGCTTGCCAACAGACTCCTGGTATTTGGGTCGGAGCGCTTGGGGAAATTGGACTGTGGGCATCGTCAAATTCTAGACTTTCAGGTCTCTTGAAGTGAGCGTTTCCATTTCGGGGTGTGGAAACCCACATCTGTGGACAGCCACACTTCCGACACCCGCTGGCCCGGACTAGACTGCAGGCACCAAACGGGAAAACCATGATGACAAAAACAAAGCACCACCACACAGAACAGTACGGTGCAGAGCGCCGCACACTGACACGGTGGATTGCAGGCACTTTCGCAATGGCCGCGCTTGCCGCCGTCAAGCCGGCCAGCGCGCAAGCCCCCATCGTGATCCAGTTCAGCCACGTGGTCACAGCAGGCACTGCCAAGGGCAAGGCCGCGTTACGCTTCAAGGAGTTGGCTGAATCCAGAACCGGCGGCAAAGTGCGCGTCGAGATCTACCCCAACAGCCAGCTCTACAAGGACCGAGAGGAGTTGGATGCGTTGCGCCTGGGTGCGGTGCAGATGATTGCCCCCTCGCTCTCCAAGCTGGCAAGCCTGAGTGGTGGGGACTTTGAGGTTTTTGACCTGCCATTTCTGTTCAAGGACCGGGTTGCCTTTCGGGCTGTGGTGGATGGCCCGGTTGGTACATCACTGCTGAAAAAACTCGAACCGCATGGCGTCAAGGGGCTGGCCTTTTGGGACAACGGATTCAAGGTATTCAGCGCCAATCGGCCGTTGCAGTGGATTGACGATTTCAAGGCACTCAAGGTTCGTGTCCAGGCCTCCAAAGTACTGGTGACTCAGATGACGACGCTCGGCGCACAAGCCTCCGTAGGACCCTTGACCAGCGTCTACGAGGCGCTGCGCAGTGGCCAGCTCGATGGACAGGAAAACACGCCCATTAATATCGAGACACAACGGCTGCACGAAGTGCAACGGCATCTGACCGTGTCCAACCATGGCTATCTGGCGTACGCGGTCATTGTGAACAAGCCGTTCTGGGATAAATTGCCCAGCGACATCCGCACCGCCCTGGAGGGCGCCATGCGTGACGCAAGCACCTACGAGAACAGCATCGCAGGGGCCGAAAACACCAAGGCACTGGAGCGCATCAAAACCAGCGGCAAGCTGACAGTTCACACCGCTACTCCACAGGAACTGGAGCAATGGCGCACAGCCCTGCGGTCGGTCTACAAAGACGCGCAGGGCTGGATCAGCACAGAGACGCTGACCGCTCTCAACGCCCTCAACGGCCCACCGCCATAGACGGCTAAACCACAACGCCGGTTACAGACCAGCGACACCAAACCCCACAAAGTTTTGCGGAGCCAAAGAGCCCTGCGGGGGCACGCTACGCCCAAATTTCAGACCCAACCAAGGAGAAACCATGAACCCCCATACCAACCTCAACAACTTCAAGCAGGTGCCCTGGGTGCGCGTGCTGTCCGTGACCGCAGGAACCATCGGGCTGGCCGTGTTTGCGCCCATCGTCTGGCTGGCTGCCACCGGGGGCGTCGGTCTGCTGGTACTCGGCGGCGTGCTGGCCGTCGGATTTGCCGCGGTACAGGCACTACCGCTGCTGGGCCAGAAGCTTGAAAACGGCCTGCTCGCTGCCCGCAAAGCCGAGGCACGGCGCAGCCCCATTGAACAGCTGCAAAACGAAGTGCTGCGCCGCGCTGAGCGACTGAAGGCGTTTCGTGGAGCGCTGGTCAAAGTGGGCGGGCAAATTGAAACCATCGAACAAATGCTGGAGACAAGGCGGCGCAGCGACCCCAAGCATATGCCCGCAGCCCAAGAGCGCGCCCTGACCCGCCTCCAACAGTTTCATCGAATCAACCTGGGCAAGCTGAACGAGGCGCACAACGCCCTCAAGGAATTTCAGGAAACCGTCAAGCGCAAAGAAAGCGACTGGGCCATATCCATCGCCATCGGTGATGCCGGCGAAATGATGGACCCCAACGCCACCGATAACCTGCTGCAAGACCTGCTAACCGACACCGCCCTGCGCACCGTGCAAGAACGTTTCAACTGTGTCTTTGCCGAGCTCGACGTGCAGATGAGCAGCACGGACGGCCCGACTCGCACGTTGCTGGACGACCGCAGCCTGGACCGCATGGATGCGCTGCACCTGCCCGAGCACATGACCACCACAAGGAGCTACCAATGACTTTCTGGAAAAGACTGCGCCTGATTGGCAGCGTGATCGTGCTGGTGCTGACAGTAGTTGCCACGGTGGGTGTGCTGATGCAGCCCGCGCCCACTGCGACAACCAATCTCGAGCGACCCACACCCCTCAGATCCCCTGACTCACAAACCAGCGGGACCAAGGGCCTCTAACCAACTCATTTCACCGCGTTTCATTCACTTCAACGAGATCACCATGAGCAAACTCACAACTACCGTCGCCGCTATCACTGTGGCACTCATCACACTTACGCAACTACCACTTCATGCGCAAGATCGAACCGCAGCGAGCGATGACGGCTTGCGCATTGCCACCGGCCAAAAAGGCAAGGGCTACTCCCGACTCTTCGCCGATTTGCGCACCGTATGTGGAAACCATTCACCGATAACCGAAGTGGTTACCGAAGGGGGTCTGCAAAACCTGACCACACTTGCAGCCAACAGGGCGGAACTTGGCTTCGTCCAACTCGACACCTTGCAGGACATGAAGGAGTCAGACGATGCAATTGGGGCGCTGGTTGCGCTGATGCCAGTCAACACCAACCTACTCCATATTTTGGCGCGGCCTAATGGCTATACCTACCGAGGTCCCGACAAGATGTGGGGTGCGCTACCTGGTGATCAAAT
>CAIYDK010000272.1 GCA_903924955.1 uncultured beta proteobacterium
CCGATTTAGCTCAGTTGGTAGAGCAACCGCCTTGTAAGCGGTAGGTCATCAGTTCGAATCCGATAATCGGCACCATTTATCTGTCTCAGGCAGCACCAGAAGCCCTTAAAACCCACCTTCCTCACTGGAGAGTGGGTTTTTTGTTGTCCTGGGTTGTCTCAAGGTATACCATGCGATACCGCCAAAATGGCGGCAGTTTTGGCGGTACCTAAGAACTTCGTCAATCCAGATACCGCCAAAAGGAACGTATGGCACTGACAGATACATTCGTTAGAAGCGTCAAATACACGGGTGCCCACGCTGGTGATAAGCACACCGATGGCGGCGCAATGTACTTATTAGTCAATGCCGCGGGTAAGTACTGGCGCATGAATTACCGCTTCGGAGGCAGGCGCCGGACCTTGGCACTGGGTGTCTATCCCCAAGTTTCACTAGCTAAGGCGAGGGCGAAGCGTGAAAGGGCGCGTGAGTTGCTGGCTGAAGGTTTAGATCCCAATACAGTCAAGAAAAAAGAAAGAGCCGAACAGGCCGCTGCGGGTGTCAATACATTCAAATCAGTCGCCCTCGAGTGGCATGCCATGAAAGAAAAGGCATGTGCTGCCAACACATCAAAAAAGCGGTTGACGCAGTTGGAAAATCACATCTTTCCGGTGATTGGTGGCCGACCGGTCAGTGACGTGCAACCTCCTGAAATTCTGGCGATGCTCAAGGGTGTAGCCGCCAACGGCACAGCGTACACGGCAGGTAGGCTGCGTGAGATATGTGGGCAAGTATTTCGTTACTCCATCCAAACTGGTAAGGCTACCTATGATCCTGCGGCTGCCATGCGCGGTGCGATCGAGAAGCACAGTGTTAACCACCGACCAGCGCTGACGACCCGGCGCGAGTTTGGCGAGTTTGTGCGTGACTTGCGTGATACCACGCGCGCTAGTCCGTTGACCAAGCTCTGCGCACGCTTTGGTCTTTTGACCTGGACAAGGCCGAAAGAGTTGAGGCAAGCCAAATGGGATCAGTTCGACTTGGAGGCGGCTGAGTGGCGTATTCCCGCCATTGAAATGAAAACGGGCAAGCACTTGCAGGCGCATACAGTGGCGCTGTCTTCGCAAGCGTTAGCGATATTGCCTCAGCTGAGGCAATTGTCAGGACATACCGACCGTCTGTTCCCGAGCTCCGGCGGTTCTGGTGGCGTCATAAGTGAAAACACGATCAACAACTTGTTCCGACGTATTGGGTATATTGACAAGCAAAGCCATCACGGCCTTAGGGCTTCGGCACGAAGTCTATTGAGTGAGCGAGGGTGGTCAACCGAAGCACTGGAGCGGCAGTTGGATCACAAGGAAGCCAACAAAGCAGTTGCGGCGTATGCCAGAAGTCAGCACTTGGACGAACGTAGACGCTTCATGACCGACTGGGGGAATCTGGTTGCTTCTCTTGAGGATGGCGATAGCCTGATACCAATGTCTTCGTTGGCCGCGTAGGTGACCAACTCAATCCTCACCGAGCAAAGCCATGTAATGTATTCCTGCGATGATGATCGGGAACACATGC
>CAIYDK010000273.1 GCA_903924955.1 uncultured beta proteobacterium
CACGAGTGGTTTGTGATTGACGCGACCGATAAGGTCCTCGGACGAGTAGCCAGCGAAGTTGCTCTCCGTTTGCGCGGCAAACACAAGGCCATTTACACGCCTCACGTCGATACCGGTGATTTCATCATCGTCACCAATGCAGCCCAGCTGCGTGTTACAGGCGCCAAGTCGCTGGACAAGGTGTATTACAGCCACTCGGGTTACCCCGGCGGCATTTCCAGCACCAATTTCCGTGACATGCAATCGCGTTTCCCGGGTCGTGCTCTGGAAAAAGCGGTCAAGGGCATGCTGCCCAAGGGACCGCTTGGCTACGCCATGATCAAGAAGCTCAAGGTGTACGGTGGTGCTGAGCATCCCCATACCGCCCAGCAACCTAAGGTCCTGGACATTCCAGGTATCTCTGCCAACGCAGTGAAAAGGGAGTCCGCCAAATGATCGGTGAATGGAACAATGGCACCGGCCGTCGCAAATCCAGCGTCGCCCGCGTGTTTCTGAAAAAAGGCTCCGGCCAGATCGTTGTCAATGGCAAAGCCATTGAGAACTTTTTTGGACGCGCAACATCCATCATGATCTGCAAGCAGCCCCTGCTGTTGACCAACCACGCCGAAACCTTTGACGTTATGGTCAATGTGGCCGGTGGCGGCGAGTCCGGCCAGGCCGGTGCAGTGCGCCACGGCATTACCCGTGCCCTGATCGATTACGATGCGACGCTCAAGCCCGAACTGAGCAAGGCCGGCTTCGTGACGCGTGACGCGCGCGAAGTGGAACGTAAGAAGGTCGGCTTCCACGGCGCTCGCCGTCGCAAGCAGTTCTCCAAGCGTTAATTCGGTTTACACCCCGAATCAGGACCGCCCCGGCTTTGCTTGGGCGGTTTTTTTGTTTCAGCGCGGGGCAGCGAACCGCGCAGCGGTGGAGCGTGGGGGCAAGTTTGGAGAGGAGACAAAAGTATGCGTTTTCGATTGCTGCGTCGTCGATTGACGATCAGTGCACCGCGCATGGCCGTGCGCAGTGCACTGCCGTGGCCGTTTCGCTGGGCCATGCTGGCGATCGTGTTGGGTTTTTGTGCTGCGATCGGTTTGTGGGCTTTTGAGTTTGGAAAAGACATTGCAGGGCTTGAGAAGGGCTCTAAGGAAGAACTGGTGCGCCTCAACACACAAGTGAACAACCTGCAAGTTGAACTGGCAACCGTGAAAACTGAGCGGGACAAGGCGCAGTCGATAGCCAATACCGCAGATGCGTTGGTCACAGCGGAGAAGGCCTCCCATGAAAGTTTGTTGGTGCAAACCAAGCAACTCGAATTGGAGAATCGGTCATTGCGTGATGACCTGGGTTTTTTTGAAAAACTGATTCCCGCCAGTGGCGGTGACGGGTTGGCGATCCGCGCACTGCATGCCGAGTTGCAAAACAGCAGCAAGTTAAAATGGCAGGTACTGGTGATCCAGTCGGGCAAGAATCAGGCAGAGTTCAATGGGCGCCTGGAGTTATCGTTTACAGGGTTGCTCAACGGCAAGCCTTGGTCTGCCAACCTTCCTGGCGAGCCACCTGCAGTCAGGGTAAGGCAGTATGGCCGGATCGGTGGCGAGTTCGAATTGCCTGCGCAAGTGGTGGTTAAAGGCGTTTCAGCCAGGGTGATGGACGGTGCGGTTGCACGGGCGACGCAATCCATCAAAATGTAATCATTCAACGAGGTTCGTCATGTTCAACAAGAAGAAGCAACCCCCCATCAAGAGTTTGATCGCCGATGGCAGCGAGATAAATGGCAACATCAGTTTTACAGATGGTTTGCGGGTTGACGGCAAAGTCACAGGAAATATCCACTCTAGCGAAGAAGTTTCCAGCATTCTGGTGATTTCGGAGATCGCCACGATCACGGGTGAAATTACTGCCGATCACATCATCATCAATGGCACGGTCAAGGGCCCCATCCATGCCCGCAAAATGCTGGAACTGCAACCCAAGGCGCGTATCGAAGGCGATGTACAGTACGCGGCTCTTGAAATGCACCAGGGCGCCTTGATCACTGGCCAGTTGCGGCCAATCCTGGCTGACGAAGAAAAGCCCACACTGAAACTAGCGGCAAATAACCAGTAACAGAATTCCCGAGCGAATTGCTGTAGTATTGAGGCGATCACTGATTTGACCGGAGACTATTCCTATGAGCGCAGTAGCTGAAAATATCCAGACCGAAATGCCCGCCCCCATTCTGTTCACCGACAGCGCGGCGGCAAAAGTAGCAGACCTGATTGCCGAAGAAGGCAACCCGGACCTTAAACTGCGGGTGTTCGTTCAGGGCGGTGGCTGTTCCGGTTTTCAGTACGGTTTCACCTTTGACGAAATCACGAACGAAGACGACACCACCATGACCAAGAACGGCGTGTCGTTGTTGATTGACGCGATGAGCTACCAGTATTTGGTAGGTGCAGAAATTGACTACAAGGAAGATCTGCAGGGTGCGCAATTCGTGATCAAGAACCCGAATGCGACCACGACTTGTGGCTGCGGTTCGTCCTTCTCCTGATCAGAGGCCTGTTTTTCAGGCAGGGTAGATTGCACCGAGTATGCGGGCGCCTCTGGCGCCCGTAACGCTTTGCAGGCTGGACGTTTTACCCAGGAGGGTCTGCCGGGCCAACCAGGCAAAGGCAGTGGCCTCAACTTGCAGGGGCGGCAGTCCGGCGTCTGCCGTCGATGCCACGTTCCAGCTGGGTAGTGCGGCTTGCAGTCTGTCCATCAAATGCAAATTCAGCGCGCCACCGCCACAGACCTTCAGCGCAGTGCCATGCGGCTCTGCACCCATCAGGCTATTGGCGCATGAACTAGCCGTTAATTCAGCCAGCGTGGCCTGAACATCTTGTGGTTCGAACGTCTCAGCATCCGCCAAGTGGCGGGCCAGCCACGGCACGTTGAATAAATCCCGCCCCGTGCTTTTTGGGGGTGGTTTGGCGAAAAAAGGTTCTTCCTGCAGGCGTTTTAATAAAGACGTCTGGATCTTCCCACCTGCTGCCCAGGCGCCGCCTTCGTCAAATGCCTGCCCCGTGTGGGTCTGGCACCAGGCATCCATCAATGCGTTTCCGGGGCCACAGTCAAAACCCCGCAATTCTGGGGATGCGGGGTTCAGAATCGTGACATTGGAAATACCGCCAATGTTTAGCACGGCCAGTGTTTGATCGGGTTGTCCGAAAAAAAACTGGTGAAACGGTGGCACCAGTGGTGCACCCTGACCGCCCGCAGCAAGGTCTCGACTGCGAAAGTCAGCGACCACTTTGATGCCACACAACTCGGCCAGTAAGGACGGGTTGTTGAGCTGAAGCGTGTATCCGGTGCCGTCAAATTCCTGTGGGCGATGGCGCACCGTCTGCCCGTGCGCGCCCACGGCCCTCACGCCTGAAGCGGGCACGTCACACTGAATCAGCAACTGCTTTACCTGACTTGCATACAGCCGTGTCAGTGCATTGGCCGCCAGTGCGGCGCGATGCAGTTCATTGTCAGCAGGGGTGTTTAGCGCCAGCAACTCGACCTTGAGCGCTATTGGCAAGGGGGTGCTGCAATAGCCCAAAACCCGTGGACGGGCCGGTTCGAAATCGGCGAGTACCGCGTCAACTCCGTCGAGCGACGTACCAGACATTAGTCCGATATACAGGTCGGACACAAATGGGATGCCTTGTTTCTGTTGAGGATGCTTACTGTGCGCTGCCTGGCAACATCTGTGCCGCAGCCGACAATTGGGTGCGTACCTGCGCAGCTGCCTGGTTGAAGGCCGGGCGAGCCGTTGCCGCAACCGGCACGGACTCACTTTGCTTGGCAATCGTCAGCGGGTCGCGGTGCGCGCCGTTGACGCGGAACTCGAAATGCAGGTGTGGGCCAGTCGCCCAACCGGTTTGCCCCACTGCGCCAACGTTTTGTCCCTGACTGATGCTTTGTCCGCCACGCACAGCAATACGGCTCAGATGGGCGTAAACCGTGAGGTTGTTGTTGCGGTGTTTGACCATGACAACATTGCCAAATCCGTTTTGCACACCCGCAAACTCCACCACCCCATCCCCAACGCTGCGCACGGCAGTGCCGGTGGGCGCAGCATAGTCCACACCCAAATGGGCACGCCAGGATTGCAAAATCGGATGAAACCGCATTTTGAAACCGCTACTCACGCGCGAAAACTCCATCGGCGAAGCCAGGAACGCTCGACGCAGGCTTTCGCCCGCCAGGGTGTAATACCCGCCTTTGGTCAATGTGTGACTGGCGGTGGATGCAGCGGCAGTTCCGCTTGTCACGGGTTCCTGAAACCACATTGCCTGGTAGGTCTTGCCGGCGTTGACGAACTCGGCGTTCAGCACCCGACCTGCACGCATGGGTTCGCCGTCGCCTTCCAGTGTTTCGTAGGTCACCGAGAAGCGATCGCCCTTGCGCAAAGCGCGGTGAAAATCGATGTCACCTGAAAAAATCTCGGCAAGCTGTATGGCGATAGTGTCAGGGATGCGGGCATCGTCTGTGGCAGCAAAAAGGGATGAGTTGATGACGCCGCTCGCCAACCGGGACGATGCGGTCATCGGCAGTGTCTCCAGGCGGGACAGAAAGCCGGAGCTGGATTTTTCAACCGTCAGGCGCTTGAACATTCCATCATCTTCAGGGCTCCAGCGTGCGCTGAGTTTGAGCAAAGTGTTGCCGGGGCTTGCTTCGATCGTGACATTGCGCCCAGCACGACCCATGAGGGTTTGCTGCACCACATTGTCATCTCGGAAAAAAGCGGACGCTTGCGGGTCGTACACGCCGAGCCGTTTTAGTAGCGATTCGGCCGTATCCGTTGAACGGGTTGTGTCAGAGCGGTACAAGCGCATGGCCTGGTCCGGCAGACTCTCGGTTCGCACCACAAAAGGCAGAGGCGTGATGTTTTCAATCACGGTGTGAACCGGCAGGTCCGCTGCGTCGGGCGCCAAGGATGCCACGGCAAAAGTGGCGCCAGCGCCACCCAGCAGAAGCGCAGTCAACGCGAGGGTCAGTTGTTTGGGATGGTGCTGCACAAGACTGGCGGCATAGGACAAAGTGTCTTGTGCGGCCTGGATCAGTCGGTGTTTCAAAATTCTGGCTCCATTGAGTGGGGGCGGCGCCTTGCGGCGCTGCGCCCCGGACTGCGACGCGGGTACGACTAAAATTCAGTCGCCGGCTCCCAAAGGTCGCAGGAGTGGTCTAGCAGTATAACTGCCCCCTGCACCCCGGCATCCCTAAAAACCCTTATGAATCAAGCCACAAGTCCCCAGTCAGTTGTAAGCGATCGTGTCCGCGAAGCGCTGGCCGTTTCCCTGCGCGGCTGCGATGAACTCATTCCCCAGGACGAGTGGGTCAAGAAGCTGGTTAGGTCCGAGGCCACGGGCAAACCGCTGCGCATCAAACTGGGGCTGGATCCGACCGCTCCCGACATCCACATTGGCCACACGGTGGTGCTCAACAAGATGCGCCAGTTGCAGGACCTGGGCCATACCGTGATTTTTTTGATCGGTGACTTCACGAGCATGATTGGCGACCCGTCCGGACGCAACAGCACCCGCCCGCCGCTGACGGCCGAGCAGATCAAGGTCAACGCCGAAACCTACTACAAGCAGGCCAGTCTGGTGTTGGACCCCGCCAAGACCGAGATTCGCTATAACAGCGAGTGGAGCGACCCGCTGGGCGCGCGCGGCATGATCCAGCTCGCCAGTCGTTACACCGTGGCCCGCATGATGGAGCGCAACGACTTCCATGACCGCTTCAAGGCAGGCCAAAGCATCAGCGTGCACGAGTTTTTGTACCCCTTGATGCAGGGGTATGACAGCGTGGCGCTGCACAGCGACCTGGAGCTTGGTGGCACCGACCAGAAGTTCAACCTGCTGGTGGGGCGCCAGTTGCAGGCTGAATATGGCCAGGAGCCGCAGTGCATTCTGACGATGCCCTTGCTCGAGGGGTTGGACGGTGTCGAGAAGATGTCCAAGAGCAAGAACAACTACATCGGCATCAGCGAAGAGCCCAACACCATGTTCGCCAAGGTTTTGAGTATTTCCGATGTGCTGATGTGGAAGTGGTACACCCTTTTGAGCTTCAAGTCAGAGGCGGACATTGCGGCGCTGAAGGCGGAAGTGGATGCCGGGCGCAACCCCAAGGACGCCAAAGTGGCGCTGGCCAAGGAAATTACCGCCCGCTTTCACTCGGCCGCGGCAGCCGATGCCGCCGAGCAGGACTTTATTAACCGCAGCAAAGGCGGCGTGCCCGATGAAATTGCCGAAGTCAGCCTGCCCTTGGGCGAGGGTGGTGCGGCGGTAGGCATTGCCGCGCTGCTCAAGTCTGCCGGTCTGGCAGCCTCCGGCGGCGAAGGGAATCGCCTGATCGACGGTGGCGGTGTGCGGGTGGACTCCAATGTTGTCAGCGACAAGGGGTTGAAACTGGGCGCCGGAACCTATGTGTTGCAAGTCGGCAAGCGCAAATTTGCCCGCGTGACGCTGGCGTAATCGCTATGCTTTTGGAAGCTGCTCACGCATATTCCACGGGGGCTGAAGGCATTTTTTCATGATAGCCGTTCTGCAACGCGTCAGTTCGGCCCGTGTGGTGGTCGACGGGCACACCGTGGGCGAGATCGGCCCCGGCTTGCTGGTGCTGGTGTGTGCGGAGCAGGGTGACACCCAGGTTCAGGGCGACAAGTTGCTGGCCAAAATCCTGAAGCTGCGCATCTTCAGCGATGCCCAGGGCAAGATGAACCACTGCGTTCAGGACATGGATGGCCGGGGTGCGCAAGGTGGCCTGCTGATGGTGAGCCAGTTCACGTTGGCGGCCGACGTGACGGGCGGAAACCGCCCCAGCTTCACCGCCGCCGCAGCGCCCGACGAGGGACGGCGCCTGTATGACGCGTTGGTGGGCGAGGCCCGGCGCCAGCACGGGCTGGTGCAAACGGGCGTGTTTGCAGCAAACATGCAGGTCCATCTGGTCAACGATGGGCCAGTGACCATCCCCTTGCGGGTTCCTCCATTGGTTTGATAGCGCTATTGTTTATGTAGCTGCTCACGCAGTGTTGAAGCGGCCTGTAGCCATAAATGGCAGTGTAGACCGCCACTCAATACGGGTTCTTGAAGCCCAGTCGCGCCATGATTTCGGTCTCGCGCAGCTCCATCACCTGAGCGTCTTCATCCTCGTCGTGATCCCAGCCCTGGGCGTGCAGCGTGCCGTGCACAATCAGATGCGCGTAGTGGGCTTGCAGCGTCTTCTTTTGTTCCTTGGCCTCTTTTGCCACCACTGGCGCGCACAGCACCAGGTCGGCGGTGACGACGGGTTCCTGCGTGTAGTCGAACGTCAGCACATTGGTGGCATAGTCTTTTTTACGGTACTCGCGGTTCAGTGTCTGGCCTTCTTCAGCGTCCACAATGCGCACCGTGACTTCGCCATCGGTTTGCAGGGCATGGCGAATCCATTTCTTCACCATGTGGCGGGGCAGGGCGGCGCGGTGCTTTTCGGGTTTGGCGACGGAGCTGAATTGCAGGGATAGGGTGAGTTCAGGCAGCATGGTGGTGTCGTGAGTCAGGATTTGGTGGCGGCGCGCCGAACGGGCGTGCGGGTTTTTGGCAGGCCCATACGAGGTAAATCTGGTTCTTCGTCAGGAATGGCGATGGCGGGAAGTTCCGTCAGACGTGCTGCGTCGTAGGCATCCACCACGCGGGCCACCAACGGGTGGCGCACGATGTCGGCGCTCGTCAGGTGGGTGATGGCAATACCGCTGACGCGGCGCAACACGCGTTCAGCATCGACCAGACCGCTAAGCTGGGTTTTGGGCAGGTCGATCTGGCTGACGTCGCCAGTGATCACTGCCTTGGCTCCAAAGCCGATGCGGGTCAAAAACATTTTCATCTGTTCGGGCGTGGTGTTTTGCGCCTCGTCCAGAATCACAAAGGCGTTGTTCAGCGTGCGCCCGCGCATAAAGCCCAGGGGTGCGATTTCGAGTTGCTGGCGCTCAAATGCCTTGTGCACCTGGTCGTAACCCATCAGGTCGTACAGCGCGTCGTACAGCGGGCGCAAATACGGGTCGACCTTCTGGTTCAGGTCACCCGGCAAAAATCCCAGGCGCTCACCGGCTTCCACCGCCGGGCGCGTCAGCACGATGCGCTGCACCGCGCTGCGCTGCAGGGCGTCTACCGCAGCGGCCACCGCCAAATAGGTCTTGCCGGTGCCGGCCGGGCCAATACCAAAGGTAATGTCGTGCTCGGCAATGTTGTCCAGGTAGAGCGCCTGATTCTTGCTGCGGGGTTTCAGGTCGGCTCGGCGTGTGGCCAGGCTGGGGCCGTCTCCCTCGTTCGCCGACCCATCACCCGAGAGCATGAGCTGCACCGTGGCGCCGCTGATGGGCTTGGCTGCCAGTTCGTACAGGGCCTGGACTAGGTCCATGCCGCGCTGGGCCTTGAGCTTGGGGCCTTCGATCTTGAACTGTTCATGGCGGTGATTGATGCGAATGTCCAGCGCCACTTCTATGGTGCGCAAGTGCTCATCGGTGGGGCCGCAAAGGTTGGACAGGCGGCTGTTGTTCAGCGGGGCGAAGGTGTGTCTGAGAATCAAGCTGATAATTCCGTCAAGGGGGACAAAGGTCCCCAATGATAGGCAACAAACCATGGGCACACGATGATTGGCAAACTCACAGGCATTCTTAGCGACAAAAATCCGCCCCAGGTGCTGGTGGACTGCGGCGGTGTGGGCTACGAGGTGCAGGTGCCCATGAGCACGTTTTACAACCTTCCTGCCACCGGGGAAAAAGTGTCGCTGCTGACCCACTTTGTAGTGCGCGAGGATGCACAAATTCTGTATGGCTTTTCGTCCACGGTTGAACGTGCCGCGTTCCGAGAACTCATCAAAATTTCGGGGGTGGGTCCGCGCACCGCGCTGTCTGTGCTGTCCGGCATGAGCGTGGGCGAGTTGTCGCAGGCCGTTACGCTGCAAGAGGCCGGGCGGTTGATCAAGGTGCCCGGCATTGGCAAGAAAACTGCTGAACGATTGCTGCTGGAGCTCAAGGGCAAGCTCGGAGCCGACATCGGGGCCACGGCCACCTTGGTCAATGACGCACAGGCCGATATTTTGCAAGCGCTGCTGGCGTTGGGCTACAGCGACAAGGAAGCCGCCGCCGCCCTCAAGGCATTGCCCGCGGAGGTGGGCGTGAGCGAGGGCATCAAACTGGCGCTGCGGGCGCTGGCGAAGTAGGGGAGCTGCATACAAGTGGGCGCGCGTGGGGCACGCCTACTGCGCCTCTCGCACCGGCCTGCCATTCAAGGCCTGCACCGGTCGTGCATTGTTGGGGTAGATCTGGGTAAACAGCTTGTATTGCGCCTTGCTGATGGTGACCGGTTGTTTCAGCACCATCCACAACACGCCTTCTGAGCACGGAGGCGTCGTGAGTGAACCCATGAACTGGTAGTAGCGCTGGTCCTTGGGTAGCAACTCGTTCACGTCGAGGAAGCCCTGCGGCATGCGCACCCGGTCATTTGCATCCAGCGGCATATAGGTCCAGACTTTGTCAACCATGGGGTTGGCGTCGCCCTCTTGTAACAGCACCGCGACGACCGCGAGTTGCCCCTCATTGTTTTTGTGCACCAGGTGCGCCACCATGGGGAAGCGCTTGAAATTGATCTGTTCTTCGGAAGGTGTATGGAAGTGGAACTGCAACAGGCGGTAGTTGGAGCCGCGCACGGTGATGGAGTTGTCTCCCTGCACATCGACCTGAATGGTGTGTCCGTTGTTGACCACCGATGCGTTGCTCGACACGTACGCAAAATTGATTGGCTCTGCAGGGCCTTGTAACGTGCCGCCATCCTCAATGTTGATGGGCGACTGGCGCTTGCCAATGGCGCACACGTTGAACTCGGGCTTGAGACCGCCCCAAGCCTGTGGCCCGGTTTCACCTTCGTAGGCCCAGTGCGCCTCGCCACCGTGGGCGTTGCCGCTAGCTGTCGAGGCGCCTGCCGATGCATTTCCCGCGGAGTGGCCGGCCACGGCGGCTGCGCGCGCCTGGTTGTAGCGCTGGCTGGCCATGGCTCTGGCGGAGGGCGAGATGCTGTGGCTGTTGGTATTGGCGTGTGCCGCGGCGGACGTTGATGCCGGTTTGCCTTCTGCACTGTCTTTGCCTTCGACCACCACCGTCATTTTCTTGCTGGCTACCACGGTGCCGGCCATCGCAGCGCGAATTTTCTCCGCCATGGGGTTGCCACTGCCGGTGGGAAGACCGTCGACAGGCACAGTCTTTTTGGCGATCGCCGTATCGGGGGCTTCCTGTGCAGCCGCTTTGTCAGGCGCAGAGGGGGTCTTGGCGGGCTTAGCGGCAACCGGTTCTGCGTGTGCGGAGCCATGGTCGCCGGCCGGATCGGCCGCCCAGGCGCTTGCACCCGGCATCAGCCCCAAGGCGCAGACCAGCGGAAGTAGCACAAGGGCAGAACGGGAAACAGGGTAGTGAGTCATTGCGTGGCGTGCCTCGGGTGCGTACAAAATGAATTAGGCCTGTCCATCGTATCGACCAAAAGAGGCCTCAACTTGAATGCGGCTCGTCGTGGGGGCGCCGCTGCGCGCTATAGTGGGCGTCCATCACCCCGCACCAGCAGTCCCCGCCGTGAGCATACAGACCGACGACTTTTCCGCCCCACCTGATAAACGCATGGTGTCGGCAGCGCCCACCTCGCCACATGAGGAAGCTATTGAACGGGCCCTGCGCCCCAAGTTGCTGGACGAGTACGTGGGGCAGGCCAAGATCCGTGAGCAGCTGGAAATCTTCATCAGTGCGGCCAAAATGCGCGGCGAGGCACTGGACCATGTGCTGCTGTTTGGGCCGCCCGGTCTGGGCAAGACCACGCTCAGCCACATTGTTGCGGCCGAGTTGGGCGTCAATCTGCGCCAGACCAGTGGCCCGGTTCTGGAAAAACCCAAGGACCTGGCGGCGCTGTTGACCAATCTGGAAAAAAACGACGTCCTGTTCATCGATGAAATCCACCGCCTCTCGCCGGTCGTTGAGGAGATTTTGTACCCCGCGCTGGAAGACTACAAGATCGACATCATGATTGGCGAAGGCCCGGCGGCCCGCTCCATCAAGCTCGACCTGCAACCCTTTACGCTGGTGGGCGCCACCACACGGGCGGGCATGCTGACCAACCCGCTGCGCGACCGCTTTGGTATCGTGGCGCGGCTGGAGTTTTATACCGCCGAGGAACTGGCCCGCATCGTCAAGCGCAGCGCCGGCCTGCTTAAAGCGCCCATGGACGCCGAGGGTGGCTTTGAGATTGCCCGGCGCTCGCGCGGCACACCGCGCATTGCGAACCGTCTGTTGCGCCGCGTGCGAGACTATGCCGACGTTAAGGGCGTGGGCCACATCAGTCTGGATATTGCCAACCGCGCATTGGCCATGCTGGATGTCGATCCGCAGGGTTTTGACATCATGGACCGAAAACTGCTGGAGGCCGTGATCCTTCGTTTTGACGGTGGCCCCGTGGGGCTGGACAATATCGCCGCCAGCATTGGCGAGGAGCGCGAAACCATCGAGGACGTGATCGAGCCCTACCTCATTCAGCAGGGCTACCTGCAGCGCACACCGCGCGGGCGCATTGCCACTTTGGCCGCTTACCGTCATTTGGGTGTGACACCCAAGAGTACCGGTGAAGGGCTGTTTGCGGAGTGACTGAGCCCACCCAGTGACACATGATTGAAATTTTGATCGAATTTTTGGGTGAGTTTGTGTTGCAAGTGCTGGGCGAAGCGTTGCTTGAAATCGGCTTGCATTCGCTGGCTGAACCCTTTCGCAAGGAACCCAATCCCTGGCTGGCCGCCGTGGGCTATACGGTGTTTGGTGCGACCCTGGGCGGCATCAGTCTGCTGCTGTTCCCCGACTACCTGATGGCGAACAAAAGCTTGCGGATTGTGAATGCGGCCATATCACCCATTGCGGCAGGCCTGTCCATGGCGGCGGTGGGTAAATGGCGCGCCCGCAGAGGGCAGGCGGTTCTGCGCATCGATAAGTTTGCCTATGGCTACCTTTTTGCTCTGTCGCTCGGGTTGGTGCGCTTCTGGTTCGCGGTCTGATTTTTTAGTGTTCGCTGCCGGCAACCCGTCCGCGAAGTTTTTTCACTTGTCCCCGTGTTGCCTTGCTGTCCAGGCGCTTGAGTTTCGAACTGCGCGTTGGTTTGGTTGCCTTGCGGGGTTTGGGCAGCACCGCGACGCTGTCCACCAAGGCCTGCAGCCTCTCGATGGCGTCCTGGCGGTTCTGCTCCTGGCTACGCGTCGTTTGCGCCTTGATCACGACAACCCCCTCAGCCGTGATGCGCTGGTCGCACAGCGCCAGTAGTCGTTGTTTGATTTCTTCAGGTAACGACGAATCGGGGATCGAATAGCGCAGGTGAATGGCGCTGGACACCTTGTTGACGTTTTGCCCACCCGCACCTTGCGCACGAATGGCAGTGAAGTCGATTTGGTCCTCTTGAACAGGGATGATTGGTTCGGGCATGAACAGAATTTTCGGTCAAAGCGGATGACCCCGATAAATTTTTGGGTTGGTCTGCGCTTCAGCGCAGCGGTTTTGTTGCGAGTAAACAAACTTATGTACCCTTTGCATGTTGACATATGGCGGTTGGAAGATTCCAATGTCGTAAGCGTTGGCTGCACTGCGCAGTCATCGGTGTTTCAATCTCTGAAGGGCAGGTGATGCGATTAAAAGGGGCATCAATCGGAGTGGCAATTGCGCTGCACTCCATCGGCAGTTGCGCGCTGACGCTGGGGGCATTGCAGGGAAACTCCTGGGTTGGTAGGGGCTTGGATGTGACCGTAGCGGCGCAAATAGAGGCTGGCCAGTCGGCGTCTACGTTGTGTGCAGTCGCAGAGGTTTTTTATGCAGATGCAAAAATTGATCTGAGTCGGGTTCGTGTGCTGGCTGAGCCCACAGGGCGGTCGGATACGGTCAACTTGCGGGTCATGTCTTCGGCTCCAGTGGATGAACCGGTGGTGACCGTGCTGCTGCGCGTGGGCTGTGAATCTGAGGTTTCGCGACGCTATGTCCTGCTGCCGGACGTTCCTGGCGAAGTCACGGTGCCGGTGCTGCCTGCGACTGCAGATGCCTCGACCACCCCAGAGCTGACACCAGCGAACGGGCGCACGGAAGTACCTCCGTCCCGAGGTTTCCCCAGTACTACGGGCCAAGTTGCTGACACTTTTCCCGCAAGCAAGCCAGTGTCCGCCCCGAGGAGATCTACCCACAGCAAGTCAGCAGCACCTGCGGTGGGCAAGCCGGCTCGCCCACCCAGCGCCCCAAGTGTCGGACGAGCCAAGCTGGTTTTAGACCCCTTGGAAATCCTCGTCGAGCGGGTCAAGTCGCTGGAATCCACCACCCATCCGACGCAGTTGGATGAGTTGGTGCATACGTCACAACGTGTGGAACAGCTTCAAACTGATATCAAGACATTATTGGTCCAAGCGGCAGCAAATGAGGAAAACCTGCGCGCGGTGAAAGAACGTCTACAGAGGGCTGAGGACGCCAGATTCTCCGACGCGTTGGTCTATCTGCTGGTCGGACTGGTGATCCTGTGTGTGGCTGGCATTGTTTTGTTCTGGCGCCGGTCGGCAAGCCTGATGCGAAGTCTGGAAGATGGGCGGCGAGTTTTGTTCGCAGAGCCCCCCGCGACGAGCCCGGCCGCAGTCAAAAAAAGCCCCCCAGCGGTGGACGTCGACGTGAGCTGGCTTGACGTCGATGAAAAGGGATTCCGTGCAATCATGGAGCCAAAGGTCACTGGCCCAGCCGATCTTTCCGAGATACAAGATTCACCACCGCCAAGTGGGGACGCGGAAACCGGGTCTGTGGATTTCAACTCGGAAAGCCAGCTTGCTTTGATTGACCAAGCGCAACTATTTGTGCAACTTGGAAAGGTAGATCAAGCGACCGATATCCTTGAAAAGCGAATTCGCCAGAATGCATCGGACTGTCCCCTGATTTTTCTGGAAGCGCTGCGTATTGCCAATGAACACAGTTTAAAAACGGATTTTCGCCAATTTCGCGATGAAATTCAAAAGGTCTTCAACGTCGCGGTTCCCGAGTTTGCGTTATTTAGGGCCGAGGGGCGTGGTTTGGACGCCTATCCTGGGTTGCTGCAACATATCACCAAGTTGGGCCCCGGGCGCAAGGTGCTGGAGGTGATTGAGTCCTGTGTTTTGCTCAGTGCCTGGGGAAATAATACGGAGCCTTTTGATCTCGCCGCCTTCAAGGAACTGGTGCAAATGCATGGAGTCGCCCTTCGCTCGGTCCGATCCTGCGGAGCGACGGATGAAGAGAAGCCCATCGATTCATCCCATGTGGACCTGGCTCTGTGACCAGCAATAAAAAGAAGTTTTCAAAAAACGCAGCCTGACGCTACCGCTTACTGCAGAGCAGTCTGCGCGCTACGCGTGTTGTGCACGATCAGCATCTGCGCGCAATAGTAGGTCGCCAAAATCCAAAGCGGTGACAACGCCACTGGTGTCACGAATTTGTTGATGGCAATCAACGAATCGCTGACCATGAACACGCAGGCCCCCACCGCAACCCAGCGCGATGCGGCATCGCCTGTTGTGGCAGCGCGCCCTATGGCCTGGGCCGCCATCAGCGAGATCACGCTCACATAGGCTGCCACGGCGATTCTTAACACCGGGTCGTTCAGCCCACCCCAGACGATGCTGTACATGAGCGCCCCCACTGCCAGCACACCCACCAGGGCCCGCCTGCTCGGAAACCAGCCTTGGCCCTGTCGAAACAGGGCGATGTAAAACACATGCGCCACCAGAAATGACGCAAGTCCGGGGATAAAGTAGTTGCCCGGCAACATCAGGAATACATCGCCTGTCAGAGAAAACACCAGCGCAGCCAGCAATAATGCATCCAATCGGTTCGCAGCCCCCGTAGAATGTGCGCGAGCAGCTACGAAAATAATAGCAACAATCATCGTCAGCGGCTTGAAAACCATGTGGCCGCCCATCAATTCCAGCGCGCTCACGGTGGTCAGGGCGGCACATTCAACAGTCAACACCTCCAGCAAGGCGAGTCGGCCCTGCAAGAAACGGCCATGGGCCCACAACCCGGCGACGATGGCAGCCGCCCAGATGCTGGCTGTTCCCGCCGACAGGGCATCAACGTGCCATAGAAAGGCAAGCAATGGGATCAAAAAAATGAAGACCGCGGTCGCGAAAACGATGACTTTGCGCATGCCAGGATTTTCGCGGAGCAAGCGTTTTTTATGCGCTGGCTTCGTCCAGCACAGCGGCGTCCAGATGGCGCGTGTCGGACCAGCCCACCAGGGTCAGCCCGTCGGGCGTCCACAGCAGCCGGTTGATGGCGGCATTGCCCAGGTCCCAGGTGCGCGGCGACTCAATGTCCTGCCCGGTGGCCAGGCGGTACAGCGCGTCCATCACACCGCCGTGCGCCACCAGCACAATTTGTGCACCGATATGCTGGCTGGCCAGTGCGTGCACGGTGTGGGTGATGCGCTCTCTCAGTTGCGCCAGCGTCTCGCCACCCTCGGGTGCGAAATGCGGGTCGCGCTGGCGCCAGCGGCGCGATTCTTCGGGCCAGTCGGTGTTGATCTGTGCATAGGTCTGGCCTTCAAATATGCCGAAACCCCGTTCGCGCAAGCCCGTGTGCAGACGCACGTGGCCCGCTGCGTCACCATTGCATTGATCGGCAATGGCTTGTGCGGTAGCGCGGGCGCGCGACAGGTCGCTACTG
>CAIYDK010000274.1 GCA_903924955.1 uncultured beta proteobacterium
CGTTGAGGAATTGTCTGGTACGGTAGGGAGGAATGTCGCGATCCTCTATGTTGATAAGCCCGGCTCTTTGCCCCGGCCAATTCCAGACCAACTTCAAACTAGTGTGATTTCGCAGGCAGATTCGCAGCATGTATCCCAGTTGCCTGGTAAGGTTGCTGACGATTTTGGCAAGAACGTGCTTACGTTGTTGTCCGCTCTCGAGGACGCAAGGCGAGAACTAAGCAGTGCACCGAATAACAAAGGGGGCCACCAACAAAAGGCCATTGACTTGATCGGGGCTGCCCAAGAGCAGTTAAAAGCAATGGCGCCCAAGGGCGGGAAACACGCGGTGTCAGCAAACACGCTTTCCAAAGTACCAATGAAGACGGCAATGAAGTTACTCAAACAGGTTCAAAGTGGTCTGGTATCCGCAACCGGTAGCGGTGTAGACAAGCAACGACTGGAAAAAGTCAATCAATTGTTAGCTGATGCCGTTAGTGAGATCCAGACTGGGATTGAATACGCGAAGAACAGCAAATAGCAAAGACCTCCTTCAGAAGAATGGGGTGATCTGCAAGACAAACCAACTTGCATCGGTGGCAGGGATTTTGACCGCAGTGAATTGAGGTCAATGTAGTGCTCCGTGACGCATCGGCCCCTGCCGACCCACGACAAGTCGACCCCCTCAGCCACGGCCCTGCGCTGCCGCCGGGTAGCAGGATGGCCCAACCCGGTGCCAACCCGCAGCGCCCGGTTGCCAGCCACCGCCGCACCGGCCAACTACACCGCCGCGCCGACCGCCTTCCCAATGCCAAAGCCACTCAAACCCATGACACGCAATTATTCACGAGCCAGAGAGCATGCCCTTCTGGATCGCAATGCTTGCCGAGTTTGCGGCCTCTGCCAAAGACTTCGTAGACAGATGGGAGTAACGCTGCGTAACTACAGGTGAGCTGTGACTAGAACCTAACTTCTGGAATTGACCAATTATTGAGATTGCCGGGCAAGATGGGTCGACGTTTCGGCTGACTCGCAGTCAACTACCGCGGCTTGCGGTCATTTGCAGGAGCGCGCTGCGTGCCAAACCCGACAGCCACGAGTTGCTAAAGCGGTCACACAAGTTAGTCCAGGAATAAGGCAGCGTTCACAGTGGCACTTGGGTCGCTTCAGCGTATTTGCCAGGCCATCGCTACATGAGAGGGATCAGTCCCGAAGTCTTGCAAAAATACATTGCCTGATCGGCTACTTCTAAGACATCTTTGAATGTTTCGCCATCCTGCGGATACCACGCAAAGCCAACGCTACCCCCCAGACTGACATACTGGCCCGTCTCAAGTTGGACCCTTTCTGACAACAGCTCGATGAGTTTTTGACCCATTGCAATCACTTGTTCGCGTTCAGTTATGGATTCGATGATGAGCACAAACTCATCACCACCCAACCGAGCCACCGTATCTGACGAGCGCACCGACGAGACCAGGCGCTGTGCAACGGCCTTGAGAACGGTGTCGCCTGCCGCATGCCCATACGTGTC
>CAIYDK010000275.1 GCA_903924955.1 uncultured beta proteobacterium
AATGCCATCACCGCGAATACACAGAAATTGATCGCCGCCTGGGCACGGTCTTTTTCTTCCGGCCGGTAAGCACCCATGGACAGGGTAGTGCTGCCGGTAAACAGAAAATTCCAGCCCACGCCCAGCAGGAAAAGCGCTACCGCAAACTGGTGAAGTTCCACGCCCGAAAGCGCAATGGCAATGCACGCCAGGTTGAGCGCCACACCGGTAGCCATCACCGGCAATGCGCCAAAGCGTTTGATCCAGCCACCGGTAAAGAAGCCCGGCGCAAACATGCCGATGACGTGCCATTCCAGCACCAGAGCAGCATCGTCGAACGACAGACCGCACTGCTGCATCGCCAGCGGTGTCGCGGCCATCAGCAGGTTCATCACACCATAGCCCAGGGCCGCGCTGGCACAGGCGACCATAAAGGTCGGCTGGCGCATGATTTCCGAGAGCGGCCTGCCAGCAGAAGACCCCGTAGGGGTGCTGATATGCGGCGGGAAACGGATAAAGGCCATCAACAGCATGGCGAGCAAGGCAACCACGGCCAGCACGACATAGGCGCCGGCAAAGGGTACCTCCAACAAGGTGCGGCTGCGCGCCGCCAGGTTAGGCCCGGCAATGGCGCCAATCAGACCGCCGGCCAGAACCAGTGACACGGCTCGCTCGCGCTGCGGAACCGGTACCAGCTCAGCTGCCGCAAAACGGTAGAGCTGACCGTTGGCGCTGTAATAACCCGCCACAACGGTGGCGGCCACCAGGAGCCAGAAATTCTTGTCCATCACCGCCCAGGCCGCCACACAGGCGGACCCAAAGGCCACGGCCAGTCCGATTTGAAACGACGTGCGCCGGCCAAACCGCGATTGTGTGCGCGCCACCAGTGCAGTGCTGAGCGCGCCACCCACGACATAGCCCATCACGGGCAACGTCGCCATCCAGCCAAACGGCGCCAGGCTCAGGCCGACCAAGCCGTTGATGGCAATGAAAGCAACGTTATTGGTTAGAAACAGGCCCTGGCACAAGGCCAGAAGCCAAAGGTTGCGGTTCAACTCAGCTTGCGGCTACCGCTTTACGCGCCGCTGCCTTTTTGGCGGGCGCCTTTTTTACGGCTGCGGGCGCTGTGACGACCTTCTTTGCCGGAGCTTTCGGAGCTGCCTTTTTCGCTACCACGGCCTTCTTCGTTGGCGCCTTGGCTGCTGCACCGTCTTTCCAGGTGAGTCGTGCCTTCTTGGCCCGCACCACCACCTTGGCAATGTCTTCGTCCGAGAAGACGCCGTTAACTCCTGAAATGGCCGCCAGCTTCATGCCGTGCTTGATGCCCAGTTTGTAGATCTCTTTGACCTTTTCCCACTCGGTGTCGCGACCGACGGTGAAGACTTCAAAGCGGCCTTCCAGCGCCAGCACAATGGTCTCGGCAAGGCATGCGTAGATGACGTTGGGTGGCAGGGAAATGCTCTTCATGCCCTTCACCTTGGTTGGCAGGTCAATCTCGCCAGACTCGATGACCAGCACGTCAGGGCGCTTGGCGACGTCCGATGCCGGCAAGTCCAGAGGACGTGCCACGTCGGTGATCACGCAGCCGGGCTTGACCCGCATGATGTCGAGAATTTCTTTGCCCGCACCCGATGTCGAGGTGACGATCATGTCCATGTCGGCCAGCAACTCGTTGTAGTCGATGGTGGTGAAGACTTTGGCGTCCGGCGTTTCCTTCAGGATGGATGCCTTGAGCTCATCGAGTTTGCTCAAGGTTCGACCTGCCAGGTAGACCTCATCGAAGGACATGGCCAGCAAGCGCGCGCTCACCGAGCCGATCGAGCCGGAGGCACCGATCACCATGGTTTTTGCCGCAACTTTCTTGTTGTGTTTGTTGATGTGCACCAACCCCATGCGGCGCATGGCGTCTGCGGCGGCCCACAGCGCGCCCGAGGCGCTGTAACTGTTACCCGTGGTGATGGGCAAACTTGAACGCCGCGCAACGGTGATGCCGGCGTCGCCGACCACCTTGGTGAAGGCGCCCAGGCCCATGATCTGCGCACCCATTTTCTCGGCCATCTTGGAGGCCTGCAGCAGGCGGCGGTAGGTGAACTCGGGGCTGCGCGTGAGCATCTCCTTGGGCGTTCCGCCGACAGAAATCAGCCAGCCTTCGGCCTCGGCACCGGTTGGCGAGACGATATTGCTCATCTTGCAGTACACCATGGGTGGCATATGCGCCGCCAGGGTTTCGACCTTGTCCATGACAAACTTGGGCGTGGATTTCGGGATGGGAAACGCGTTCTTGATGTAGTTCTGGCTCAAGGGGTGGATGACAAACGCAAAACGGCGAATGTTGCGGAATTTACCAGTAGGGTGCAGCAAGCGCGGTTTGATGTCGAGTTCTGTAAGAATTTCGTCGAAGTCGTCATCGGACACTTCCTCCTGCGGCTTTTCCAGTGCCGCCAAAATCATGGCTTCGATGGTATTGATACCGACCACCTCGGGGAACAGCTTGGGCGACACGTCGATTACCAGGTTGACTTTGCACTTGGTGAAAAAAGCCATGCGCTCGTCGGTGACCGCCGATGTGATGATGGTCTTGCCATCGAGGTTGGTGGCATTGCCCACAGCCTTGACTTCGGCAAAGGTGCCCACAATCACATGGGACTTTGCTACTACGTCCGCCACGAACTTGTTCTTGATGCCTGACAAAGATGCTTCCAGCATCTGGCCTGTTTTGCCTGACAGCATGAAGTTGCTGCCTTTGGCATACAACTCCAACTGATCGAGCGAGCCGAGCATGGTCGGTGCGCCGGTCTGGAAAAGGGCGTCGGCAAAGCTCAGGTTCTTGGTGTAGTCGGACAGGGCGACCGCCATGTCGTAGTTGCGCATGCCCGAGAGAAACAGCACCAGGTTGTTGTTGAAGTAGTGGCCCAGCTCTTTTTGCACATAGCGAACAGCACGCACCTGTAGCAGGCGTCGCAGGGTCGCACCCGTTGTGACGGGGACACGGGTCACCACGTTGGTCAGGCGTTGGGTTTCCTTGTTGACCACGGTGCGCAGGCCGACGTGGTAGTGGTCACTGATTTCGCCCAGACCAATGGCGTCGGCAGAGGCTTGCTGACGGCGCATTAGCTCCCAGGCCTTGCCGGTGTCCTGGTCAGCGCCCATGCGGCGCACGGAAAAGGACTGGCCCAAAAATTCGGTCTTGAATTCGAAATCCTGTTTGGATGAACCCAGGGTGACTGTGACTACTTTTTTCATATTTCTCTCTCCTCAAGTGGTTTCAATAACTCCGCCAGGCAATTCCTGCTGACGTCACGCATGCACTTATGCTGCCTTTTTCTTTCGTTTGGCGGGAACCTGCGCGGGTGTTTCAGCCTTTGGTAAAGCCTTGCGAATGACCGCTTCGCAAATTTCTTGCGACATATAACGCGGCACCGGGTACCCGGTGTGGGCTTCCCAGCAGGCCGCCTTGGCCAGCGCAGGAATATCGGATTCCTTCAAGGCTGCCAGGCTGGTTGGAATGCCCAGATCCTGGTTCAGCTGGTCCACGGCGTCGAGGAATTTTTGCGCCAGCACATCCTCGTCCTCGCTAGTCGTTCCGAGCCGTGCCGCCACGGCCAGTTGCGCCAGACGGCCAACGATGGCCGGGTGCGAAAACTTCAGTACAAAGGGCAACATGATGGCGTTGGCCAACCCGTGCGGCGTGTGGTACAGGCCGCCAAACTGGTGGGCAATGGCGTGCACATAGCCCACGTTGGCGCGGGTAAAGGCAAAACCGGCGTAGGTGGAGGCGAGCGACATCTTCTCGCGGGCTTCCAGGTTTTTGCCATCGGTATAGGCGGTGCGCAGGTTCTCGAAGATCAGGCCAACGGCAGACAGCGCCATGCCGTCGGAGTAAGACGTCTTCCAGTTGCCAACAAAGGCTTCGATCGCGTGGGTCAGCGCATCGATGCCGGTGGCAGCGGTAATGTGCGGTGGCAAACCCGTCATCAGGGTGGGGTCCAGTGCCGCCATCTTGGGCACCATGCGGGGGTCGACGATGACCAGCTTCTTGTGGTTGACCGGGTCAGAAATGACAGCGGCAACGGTAACTTCCGAGCCGGTACCGGCCGTGGTGGGTACGGCATAAATTTTGACTGGCGCGCGCAAACCCTTGAGGTAGCCTGCCAACTGATTGAGCGGTTTGGGGTTGGACACCGCCACCGAGATGGCCTTGGATGCGTCCATGCTTGATCCGCCACCAAAGGCGACGATGGCATCGCAGTCATGCTCCTGGTAGAAATCAATGCCCTTCTGGATCAGCGGAATAGGGGCGTCTGGCGTGATTTCATCAAACACCACAAACTGGGCGCCTCCTGCGGTGAGTGCCTGGGTCAGGTCGTTCAGCAAGCCGAGCTTGGAGATGATGCTGTCGGTGACGATCAGGATTTTGCGGTGCCCAAAGCCCGCAATGGCCTGCCCCAGGCGTCCACTGGATCCAGGGCCAACCAGCAAGGTGGGTTGGGGAATGGGGATGAAGCGGGTTACCAGGCCGGCGCCCTTCATCAGAGCTCCAAGGCCAGTAGCACGAAGGGTGTTTCGCATCGATTCGGGTATCAAAAAAGCTCTCCTGGCAAATGGGAAAAGACGGCACTGTAGTATGCCCAACCCCGCAAGAGTTGGGTTACCAACCTAGACACGTACAAACCCTGATGCGCCTGGCCACATCGCGCCCGCTCTACACAAGCAGTCGAATCAATGCGGACAGGGCGGCGGTCTCGGCGCGCAAGACCCGTGGACCCAGCGTGACGGGTGTGAACCCGCAGGCTGCGGCGGCGGCTTCTTCAGCCGCGCTCAGGCCCCCCTCGGGTCCGGACAAAAAAGTGGTGTTGGCCGCCCTGTGGTGGCCCAGGTGCTGCGCCAGCGGACTGGCGCCCTCACACAGTGACAGTAGCCAGCGTGCATCGGTCGTTTTGGGTGCCTGGCTTTGCAGCCATGCCTGGATCGTTTTAACCGGCATGATCTGCGGTACACGGTTGCCCCCGCACTGCTCACACGCGGCAATGGCCACACTTTGCCAATGGGCGACTTTCTTGTCCGCACGCTCGCCCGACAGGCGCAGCACACTGCGTTCGGTCATGAGTGGCTGGATGCTGGCAACCCCCAGTTCGGTGGCTTTTTCCACCAGCCAGTCCATGCGGTCATTGGCTGGCATGCCCAATGCCAGATGCACGGCAAACCCCGCTTCCCGTTCGACGGCGTGGTAGGCGCCGACCCGAACTTGCACATCACTGCGGCCCATGTGGGTGATGGTGGCTTCAAACTCGCCGCTGGGGTGGCTGCCGTTGAACAGGGTGATGGTGTCGCCCGGCTGCAGCCGCAAGACCTGCACATGGCGCGCAGCGCCTGCCGGCAGTTCGAGCAATGTGTCGCTCGCCAGTGGGGTCGGGCAATAGAAACGGGGCATGGTGAGTTGCTACTAAATCAGGAGCTGCTTGCGCAATGTATTCGGGGGCTAGAGGGCCATTTGACTCATACCCTGCCAAATGCGTAGGCAGTGGGAACGGGAATACCTTCGATGCGCTCCACCAGGCGCAGCAGTGGCTTGAGTTCCATGTAACGCGAGCAAGTGGCGCGTATGTAGTCAATAAACCTGGGGGTGTCGGCCAGGTACTGGGGTTTCCCGTCGCGCAGGGTCAGACGCGCAAAGATGCCCGCTACTTTGAGGTGGCGTTGCAGGCCCATCCACTCGACACCACGGTAAAACTCGCCAAAATCGTCACCAACCGGAAGGCCGGCCTTGCGGGCCTTTTCCCAATAGCGGATCGTCACATCCAGGCAAAAATCTTCGTCCCAACTCAGGAAGGCGTCGCGCATCAGGCTGGCAATGTCGTAGGTGATGGGACCATAAACCGCGTCCTGAAAGTCCAGCACACCTAGGTTGGTAGCCCCCACGCTTGCCACTGCGTGTGCTGCGCTGCCCCCCAGGG
>CAIYDK010000276.1 GCA_903924955.1 uncultured beta proteobacterium
CGTGCTGCAGCGCGAGCGCCACGGCACGCTGCTGATGGACCATACCCGTGCGCTGGACTTGTACCTGAAAGCGCTGTGGCACGACGGCGATGTGCTGGTGCCCTACTCCACCACGTTTGACGTTCAGCGCCAGCCCATGCCGTACTTTGATGCGTTTGGCATGCGCTTGCCGGATGTGTATGACGGGCGTGCCGGCATCAACGGACTGGACCGGTACCGGGCCGCACTGGCTCACATGGCGGCGCACCGGCGCTGGAGCGCGCCCGTCTTTGCCGACAATTTCAGCCCGGCGCAGCGCCTGGCCATTGAGTGTTTTGAAGACGCGCGCATGGACGCGTTGATCCTGCGTGAATACCCCGGTATGCGGCGGATTTTCTCGGCCCTGCACCCTACGCCGCAAGACGGCGCCTGCAACCCGACCACCCACTCGTGCCTGCGCCACCGGCTGGCGATGTTGTCACGCGCATTGCTGGATCCGCCCAAACGCTTTGAGAGCCCGCAATTGGCCGACTGGGTGCAGCGCTTTCATGCACTGCTGGCACAGGGCAACTCCAGCACCAGCGACATCGCAGGCCTGGCCCTGAGCTACCTGGGCAAAACCCGCCTGCAAAGCGACCAGCTTCCCCACACCTGGTTCCTGGACACCGAGGTCGATTACCGCGACGACAACCGCCATCTGTGGCGCTTTCATGAACTCAGCGACGACGAAGAATCCTTCGACACACCAGACCCGACACCGCCGACCCAGGAAATTCAAACCCTGCCGCCACGCCACTACCCCGAGTGGGACTACAGCAGTCAAAGCTATCGCCCCGACTGGGTCAGCCTCTATGAACGCCTGCACACCAGTGGTAATCCGGGCGATATTGACCGACTGCTGGAAAAGCACGCTGCGCTGGCCAAACGCCTGAAGAGGCTGCTGGAACTGCTCAAACCGCAGGACTCGGTGCGGGTGCGCTACCAGGAGGAAGGCAGTGATCTGGATCTGGACATCGCCATCCGAGCACTGATTGACTTCAAGGGTGGCAGCACCCCCGACCCGCGCGTCAACATGAGCCACCGCACCAACGGTCGCAACATCGCGGTTACCCTGCTGCTGGATCTCTCGGAGTCGCTCAATGAGAAGGCCAGCGGAACCGATCAGACCATCCTGGAGCTAAGCCGCGAGGCCGTTTCTTTGCTGGCAGGATCAGTCGAGGAACTGGGTGACCCATTTGCGATTGCGGGCTTTCACTCCAACACGCGCCACGACGTGCGCTACCTGCACATCAAGGGTTTTGGCGAACAGTGGGGCGACCCGGTGAAGGGCCGGTTGGCCGCCATGCAGGCCGCCTATTCGACCCGCATGGGTGCGGCCATGCGCCACGCAGCACACACGCTAGCCGCGCAAAAGGCCGACAAAAAGTTGATGCTGATACTGACCGACGGCCAACCGTCCGACGTGGATGTGCACGATGCACGCCTGCTGATTGAAGATGCGCGTCAATCGGTGAAAGAGCTGGACCAGCAGGGCATCTACACCTACTGCATCAACCTGGATGCCAAGGCCGATGCCTATGTACGCGACATTTTTGGGCACCACTACACGGTGGTCGACCATGTTGACCAACTCCCGGAGAAATTGCCAAAGCTGTTCATGGCGTTGACACGCTAAAGGACTTTGCAGCGTTGCAGTTGGAGTCAAAAAGACTCCCGCAAAGGGGCGGTCATTCAGTATGATGGCCCCATTACAACAATCAGTTAATGCTTATGTTTGACAATATCCGAATCACCCGGCGATTCGCCACCGTGCTGTTGGCATACTGGCTGTCCTTCATGGCAGTGGCCATCGTCAGCTACTGGGGTTTGTCGTCGGCACGTGACAGCCTGAAGGCCGTCCACGAAAACGACATGATTCCTGCGCTACAGATGTCAGACTCCATCGACAAGATTGTGCAAAACCGGCTGCAAATCTTGTTGGCATTTCAACACGCGCCCGATGGTGCCCTGGCGTCCATCCATGACCACCCCACCGTCGCGCACACTGACAACATTGCGAAAAACCGGGTGGAGGCCAACCGCTTGTTTGACGCGTTATCGGCGATGTCGAATTTGCCTGAAGAGCAGGCCTTGCTGGCGACCGCCAAGCAGACCCGAGCCGCTTGGCGCGACAAGCTTGATCGTGCTGTCAAGGCCGTGTCAGAGGGAGATTTCAGCCCGGCAACGATGGCCGCCTTTTTGCAAGCCGGCAGGACCGAAGGTGAAGCAGCCATCAAGGCGCTGGTCGAGTTGCGCGATTTCAAAGTCAAGGCGGCCGAACTGGCGTCGCAGCAGGCTGAAAGCCGGTACAACATAGCCATGAGTGTGTTCCTGACAGCCGCGATCGTGGGGGGTATGCCCGCCACCTTCATGACCGTTCTGTTGATGCGGCGCATGCGCACCGGGTTTGCGCTGGCAGACCAGACAGCCACTTCCATTGCCGCAGGTGACCTGTCACAACCTGTGCTGCATGACGGGCGTGACGAAATTGGCCACTTGTTGACGCAGATGAGCAACATGCGCGACAACCTGCACCATGTGATCAGCCAGGTGCGCAGTGGCTCCGACGCCATCGCCAGCGCCGCGGGCGAAGTAGCCTCTGGCACACTCGACCTCTCCAACCGCACGGAGCAACAAGCCGGTTCACTGGAAAAGACAGCGTCAGCCAGCGAAGAGTTGTCCGGCACGGTTCAGCACAACGCAGACAGTGCAGCCCAGGCCAATCAACTGGCCAGTTCGGCATCGGCCCTGGCAACACGGGGCGGCGTGGCAGTAGCCCAAGTGGTAGACACCATGGACGCTATTAACACCTCATCGCGCAAAATTGTAGACATCATTGCAGTCATTGACGGCATTGCCTTCCAGACCAATATCCTGGCACTCAATGCGGCCGTGGAAGCCGCACGAGCCGGTGAACAGGGTCGGGGTTTTGCCGTGGTTGCAGCGGAAGTGCGCAGCTTGGCCCATCGCTCAGCCACAGCCGCAAAGGAGATCAAGAGCCTGATTGACGACTCCGTCGACAAGGTAGGGCGTGGTACCGAGCAGGTAGCCCAAGCGGGCAACACCATGCAGGAGATCGTGACGGGCATCCAGCGCGTGGCCGAAATCGTGGGCGAAATAGCCTCCGCCAGCAAGGAACAGTCCGCTGGTATCGCCGAAATCAACCAGGCGGTCAGCCAGCTTGACGGCGTAACACAGCAAAACGCAGCACTGGTCGAGGAAACGTCGGCCGCATCCGCTGCCTTGCAGGAACAGGCCAGCCAGCTCGCGGCACTGGCCGCGTCCTTTCAGTTGGAGGGTGGAGCGCGGGCTCTGCGATTGACGTAGAGCGAATAGGCAACTATTTTGCTACATAAATAATAGCTGCTTACGCTTATTCCACGGGGCCTAAACCACTATTACTCATGGCAAGTTAACCCATCGCGCGGTTATCTTGCGGGCAATCGGGGCCAGGTAATAAATAACGGGGATGGCAACGACAAGCGCCACGGCGTAGGCCTTGGCCCAAGCAGCCAAAAAATTGGCTTGCCAGCCTACGTTGACCATCGTGATGACAAAGGTCATTAGAAAAACCATCATCACCCCCATCACCACGGAAAACACAAGGTGAAAGCGGCGTGCAGGAAGCTTTGTCATGAAAAATAGGGCCCAAGGTTTTGGTGGAAGTTCGAAATCATGCCAGACGGAGCGACTCAGTTGGACTTCGCCGACTTGATGGCGGCGCGGGCCTGCTCAATACGTTGGTCCAGATAGGCACCATAAAAATCAGGAATGTAGCCCCCCTCCATACGGGCCACAACCTCTTTGCCACTCGGTCCAAAAAATAGCACAGTGGGCGCAATGGTGACCCGCCAGGCTTGCACCAGTTGATCGTGGGTCAAGTTGGCTCCACTGAAGTCTCGGACGGTTTGGGCGCCGCGCATGTCGATCTGGAACACGGGCATGCCGTCCTGGCGACGCAGCGGCTCCAGGTAACTGTCACGCGCCACCCGGCAAAAGGGGCAACCCTCCAGGCTGACCATCACGACCAGTGGGTTGCCCTTTTCCAGGGCCTTGCCCAGTTCATTGGACAGCGATTGTGGTGCCGGTAGAAAGGCGCCGGCGGCCCATGCGGGCGTCACACTGGATGCCGCCAGTCCGAGACTTGCAGTTGCCAGGAAATGGCGCCTGTCGGCACGAAAGGTTGAATCCATCACGGTGCTTCCCTCTCCATCAGCAAATAGGTGTTGTAAGCGTTCATACGATTGGCCACGCGAAACAGTGGCAGCCCTTCAAACTTCGTCCAGTTGGTAGCCCGGTACGCATCGTCAAATGGCTCCATATTTTTGGCAGCCTGCCCCATGGTTTCGCGCAAGTAGACCAAATAGTCGCGAGTCAGTTCCATATCATGGCGCGCCTGCGATGACAAGGGGCCGTGCCCCGGGACAATGGTTGCCGTCTCAAATGCCAACAGGGTTTGCAGCGCCTTGATCCAGTGACCGCTGTCGGCCTGTCCCACATAGGGAACCCGACCGCGAAACACCAGGTCGCCAGCGAACAAAACCTTTTCCTGCGGCAAGTAGACGACCAGGTCCTCGGGCGTGTGGGACGGACCCACCGGCTGCAACAAGAACCGCACTCCGCCCAGAATCAGTTCTTTAGGACCCTCGATCCACTCGTCAGCGGGTACCAGTTGCGTCTTGGCGTCGATCCATGGTGCCAGTGTCTGGCGTGACGCCTGAAGGCGAATCGTGGCAGTGTCGGAGTTGACGTAGTCCCGTGCCGCACGGTGTGCAATGATCCTCGCGCCCTTCGCCTTGAAGGATTGCAGTCCGTAAATGTGATCCGCATGGTAGTGCGTCACGATGACATGGGTAACGGGCAGCGCAGTGACTTTGCGGATTTCTGCCATCAACCGCTCGGCAAGCGCCGGGGAGCCCAGCGCATCTATGACAACGACGCCTGCGGGTGTCACCACAAAGGCGGCGTTGGAAATATAGTTCTGGTTGGCACTGCTACCCAGTGCGCCCAAGCCCTCGACATACCAGGATGATTGCGACACCCGCTGCGCCACGATAGCGGGCGCGGTGAGTGAAAAATCGGCGCTGTCATCGCTCTCTGACGGCGGCGGAGTTTGTGCGCTTGAAAGCGTGCTCGCAACAACCAATGCTGACATGAATGCAGGGCGCCAACCCCAGCGCTGCTTTGGTACGGAAAAAAATAACATTAGCGATCCTTTAGGGTTTCCCTCAATCGGGAATTCGACACAAAAGCGGCTCTTGGCATTAATATAAGCCTTTGCTGAATTATTGAGGAATGCAGTGAATCTGGCAACCATCCTGGAACGCTACGGTGACAGCACGGTGTTAGCCCTGGGCGGCGCATTAATCGGGGCACTGTTCGGTTTTTTTGCACAACGCTCCCGCTTTTGCCTGCGTGCGGCCGTCATCGAGTTCTGGCATCGCACATTTGGCGAGAAATTATCGGTCTGGCTATTTGCGTTCTCAGCGGCCGTTGTATCGGTCCAGGTACTGTTGTTGTCCCACAACCTGGACATCAGCACCGCGCGCCAGATTGCAATGCGGGGCAGCCTGTCTGGCGCCTTGATTGGGGGCTTGGTTTTTGGTGCTGGCATGATCATGACGCGGGGCTGCGCAAGCCGCCTACTAGTGCTGTCTGCCAACGGCAATCTGCGCGCTCTGCTTTCCGGGTTGATCTTTGCCGTCAGCGCGCAGGCGTCGCTATCGGGCGCCCTTGCGCCGCTACGCGCCAACATCAGCGAATGGTGGACAGTGGACGGTGGCGCATCACGGGACCTGCTGGCCATCACCGGAGTCGGCCCATGGGGCGGCCTTGTCGCTGGCTTGATTTGGTTGGCCGCTGCCCTGTATTTTTCCTGGCGGAGTCCACGCCATAGTGGCTGGCTGCGGCTTGGTGGCATTGGCGTTGGCGTGGCAGTAGCCTCGGGCTGGTGGTTTAACTATCTGGTTTCCACGCAGTCCTTTGAACCCATCGTGGTTCAGGGGCTCACTTTTAGCGGGCCTTCCGCGGAATGGTTAATGCGGATTCTGTCTTCGCCCTCACCGCGCATAGGTTTTGAATTTGGTTTATTGCCTGGCGTATTTGCCGGCTCATTTTTGGGAGCATGGTTTGGACATGACCTCAAACTCGAAGGCTTCAAAGATGGGTACAGCATGACACGCTATATTGCCGGCGCCATTTTGATGGGTTTTGGCTCCATGCTGGCAGGTGGCTGTGCCGTTGGCGCGGGCATGACCGGTGGCTCGATATTTGCCCTCACCGCATGGCTAACCCTGTTGGGCATGTGGGGCGGCGCAGGCTTGACAGACTATTTGCTGGACCGCGACACACGACCGGCTCACGCATCGCGTGCAGCGCCTGCGGTAACCAAGGCCACTTGATCGCGCCTAACGAGCGGCACCCTTGTCGTTTGACCTATTTGCCGCTCAGGTATTCCGAAACCGCAGCCATCTCCAGAGCGGTCATCTTGCTGGCTATGGAGTGCATCACTGCATTGTCGTTGGTGCGTTCGCGTTGGTTGAACTGCTTGAGCTGGTTTTCAATATAGGCGGCGAACTGGCCCGCCAGTCGCGGCAAATTATTGGTGCCCAGCGCGCCCGCACCATGACAACTGGCGCAAGCCGCCACGCCACTGTACTTGTTGCCATTGTGAAAAATATATTTGCCCACTGCGGCCAGCGCAACGTCCCGGGCAGGCTCAGCGGTAACCGGCTGTTTTTCGAAATAACGGCCCAAGGCAACCATCTCATCGGGCGTTAATTTAGCTGCCATATCGAACATCGCGCTACTTTTTCGCTTACCCGACTTGAAGTTGTCCAACTGTTTGGCCACGTATTCCCAGTGTTGCCCGGCCAGTCGGGGGAATACCTCACTGGAAGACTCACCTTGCGCGCCATGACAGAGAAAACAAACCCCGTTCACAATTTTCACGGCGCGCGCCTCGTCTGCTTGCGCTATGGCAGCACCCGCCATCCACAGGCCAATGCCCACCGTCACCAGGCTATTGCGTAAACCCATTCATCCAACCCCTAGACAGTAACTCCGATCAGGCCAACGTGTCGGCCCAAATATTTCGTGCCCACGCAAACGCGTAGCGCCCTTCCAGCTCATTGGCGGCACTGGAAACGCCACCTGCGCCGGCCACCGGCAGCATCGTTTTCTTGTCTGCATCGTAGCGGTGCACACTGGTCACATGCACAACATCGTCGGGGCTCACAAAACTGTAGCAGGCGTTGTTGTAAACCGGCATATTGTTGGGCTGGCGACCCGTCAACAAGGCAACCACCGCGGCCGCACAGGTCTTGCCGTGCTGGTTGGCCATATGACCGGACTTTGGCATGACGGGGGCGATCTGAATGGAGTCGCCCAGCACGTGCACGTTTTTGACGGCGATGGATTCAAAGGTCAGAAAGTCGACCTCGCACCAGCGTTTGTTTGCTGTAGCCAGGCCGGTCTTGACGGCGATGTCGCCAGCACGCATTTCCGGAAGAACATTGAGAACATTGGCCTTCAAGTCGTCGTTGAACTCGAATTTGAGCGTATTGGCCGCAACGTCCACATCCACCAGCTTGTGCTTGGGACGGTACTCAATGATGCCTTCGTAGCGGTCTTTCCAGGCCTTCTTGAACAACGGCCCCTTGGAGGTGACGTCGTCGTTGGCGTCCAGAATCAACACTTTGCTCTTGGGTTTGGCTTGACTGAAATAGCTGGCAACCTGGCAAGCACGCTCATAGGGCCCGGGCGGGCAACGGTATGGAGCCAGCGGAATCGCCAGCGCATAGACTCCGCCATCGGGCATGGCTTCGAGCTGTTTGCGCAGGGCAAGGGTTTGCGCACCGGCCTTCCATGCATGCAGCACTTTGTCTTTGGCGCCTGCTGCGGCCATTCCCGGCAGGGTATCCCACATGAAATCAACGCCCGGGGAAAGAATCAAACGGTCGTAAGGCAACTCACCGCCCTTGGAGAGCACAACGACCCGCTTGTCAGGGTCGATCCGCACCGCCATGTCCTGCACCCAGCGCACGCCGTGGCGCCTGACCAGATTGTCATAGGGCGTGGTGATGTCGGCCATGGTCTTGCTGCCACCCACCACCAGGTTGGACAGCGGGCATGAAATGAATGCACTGCCAGGTTCGACCAGGGTCACATCAATGCCGTAGTCTGACCACATACGAACATACTTGGCCGTGGTTGCTCCACCATATCCGCCACCCACTACGACTACTTTAGGACCCTTGCCACCAGGTGTGCTGGCGCAGCCAGAGGTCAATGCGATTGCACCCAAAGAACCGGCAGCACCCAAGCTTTGTACAAATTGACGACGTTTCATCATGATCAGGTCCTTCTTACTTCTTCAGGGCAGAAAAATAGCCAGCCAGAGCAACCAGTTGCTCGTCGGTGTAGCCCTTCGACAGCTGATGCATGATGGTGGCAGGCTTCTTTCCGGACTTGAAATCCATCATCTTCTTGAGCAATTCTTCTTTGTTGACACCCGCCAGTGACTCATTGCCCGGTTCGGCCACGCCCATCGTGCCATGGCAATTGGCGCACGAAGCTGCCAGACTGCGTAGTTGCAACGGATCCATCGCTTGTGCGAACGACGATCCCGTGATGGCAGCCAATGCGCCAACGGCCATGAGTTGATTCCACTTCATTGCACGAACTCCTCGGTTACGAAAGGTAAAAAATCTGAAACGGCTTAAGGACGAAGGTAGACAAACCCGTCTTTGGCCTGCAACCGCGCAACCTCCGCGACCCCGGAGGGAACAATCTGCGCCTCCATGGCGACCTTGTCCTTGCTGATATTGCGATTCTGAAGCGTATTGTTGCAAACTCTGAACTCCACACCACGGGCAACCAGATCCGCGATGTCACCAGAAAAAGGTTGGCCCTTAGGGCTTACTGCACCATCGAGTAAAAAATCAATACCAGGGCCGTGCGTAACAACGACGATCTTCACGGTGGGATCGGCTGTCAGGTGGTTGCGAATGTTGGGTAGCGCGCGAGCCGCTTGTGCAATGCCCTCATTCAAGTGGTAAACCACTTTGACCTGCGCCCACGCTGCAGAGGCAACGATAAACCCAAGCACGAGCACCAACATTCTTTTCATCATCTAGTCCTTATATATAAAAACTGAATGCTAGGGCTTTCGGGTGTTCCAGCACTACGGTAGAAACCCTCGAACAATCTCCCCATCTGCCCCATTCGCGTGGATGCCCCTCAAAAAAAAGCACCCCGCTCGGGGGTGCTTTTGCCTTCAACAGAGGTGCGGCAGCACGTCTACAAAACTTCAAAAATACCCGCTGCACCCATGCCACCGCCGATGCACATGGTGACGCACACACGCTTGGCTCCTCGGCGCTTGCCTTCGATCAGTGCGTGGCCGGTCAGTCGTTGGCCGCTCACACCGTACGGGTGACCCACGGCAATGGCGCCACCGTTTACGTTGAGCTTGTCCGCAGGGATACCCAGTTTGTCGCGGCAATAGAGCACCTGCACGGCAAAGGCTTCGTTCAGTTCCCACAGGTCGATGTCACTGACCTTCAGCCCCAAGCGCGCGAGCACTTTGGGAATGGCAAACACGGGGCCAATCCCCATTTCGTCCGGCTCGCAACCCGCTACGGCAAAACCGAGGAAACGGCCCAGTGGCTGCAAGCCCTTTTTCTCAGCGATCTTCTCGTGCATCACTACGACGGCACCGCCGCCATCGGAGAACTGGCTGGCATTACCAGCGGTGATCAGGCCACCGGGGACGGCTGAACGCAAGCCACTGATACCCTCTTTGGTGGTTCCGTCACGGATACCTTCGTCATGGCTCACAGTGACCTGCTTGGTCATTAAACCCATGACCTTGTCGGCCACACCCATGGTGACGGTAATAGGAGCAATTTCGGCCGCGAACAAGCCCGCTGCCAGCGCGGCTGTGGCGCGTTGCTGGCTGGCAGCACCGTACTCGTCCATTGCGTCCCGGCTGATGTTGTAGCGCTTGGCAACGTTTTCGGCCGTCTGAAGCATGTTCCAATAAATTTCAGGCTTGTTCTTGACCAACCACGGGTCGGCCAGCATATGTTGGTTCATCTCCTGCTGCACGCAGGAAATGGCCTCTACGCCGCCGGCCACATAAATGTCGCCTTCGTTCGCAATAATGCGCTGGGACGCTACAGCAATAGTCTGCAAGCCTGACGAGCAGAATCTGTTGATGGTCATGCCGGACACGGTGACGGGACACCCGGCGCGCAGTGCTGCCTGGCGTGCAATGTTGGCGCCGGTTGCGCCCTCGGGCGTGGCACACCCCATGATGACGTCGTCCACCTCGGCGGCTTCGATGCCGGCGCGCTTGATGGCATGCTCGACCGCATGGCCGCCCAGAGTAGCGCCGTGCGTCATGTTGAAAGAACCCTTCCAGCTCTTGGCCAAAGGGGTGCGGGCGGTGGAAACGATTACTGCTGAAGTCATGTTGATTCCTCTTAAAGTGTTGAGAACAGAGCCGGCGGCAAAACCGCTGTGGTCTGTCCCGCAAAGTCTCGATTTAGTTGAAGGTCTTGCCTTCAGTCGCCAATCGGGCCAGCATGGGGGCGGGCTGCCAGAACTTGGCGTCGTCCAACGGATTTTGCGCAAAGCGGTTCATGGCTTGCACTACGTTAAACAGACCAACCTGGTCGGCGTAGTTCATCGGGCCGCCGCGGTGCGCCGGGAAACCGTAACCAAAAATATAGACGATGTCGATGTCACTGGCCTTGTTGGCGATACCTTCTTCAAGAATATGAGCGGCCTCATTGACCAGGCTGAACACCAGGCGCTGCACAATTTCTTCGTCCGAAATCTTGCGCGGGGTGATACCCAGCGACTTGCGGTGTTCTTCGATCATGGCCACCACTTCAGCGTTGGGAATGGCGTCGCGCTTGCCGGCAACATAGTCGTACCAGCCGGCACCCGTCTTTTGACCATAGCGACCTTTTTCGCACAACAGGTCAGCGGTCTTGCTGTACTTCATGTTGGGCTTTTCCTGGTAGCGACGCTTGCGAATGGCCCAACCGATGTCGTTGCCGGCCAAGTCGCCCATACGGAACGGGCCCATGGCCATGCCAAACTTTTCCATCGCCTTGTCGACCTGAGCGGGAGTGCAGCCCTCGTCCAGCAGGAAGCCTCCTTGTCGACCATATTGCTCAATCATGCGGTTGCCAATGAAACCATCGCACACGCCGGACACCACTGCCGTCTTGCGGATTTTTTTGGCCACCGACATGACTGTGGCCATGACGTCTTTTGCAGTTTTTGCACCCCGCACGACTTCGAGCAACTTCATCACATTGGCTGGGCTGAAAAAGTGCAGGCCCACCACGTCTTCGGGGCGCTTGGTGAACGAAGCGATTTTGTCGACGTCCAGGGTGGAGGTGTTGGACGCCAGGATGGCACCCGGTTTCATCACCCGGTCCAGTTCCTTGAACACCGCTTCCTTGACGCCGATTTCTTCAAACACAGCTTCAATCACCATGTCGGTGCCGCCCAGATCGTCATAGCTCAGGGTGGTAGTCAACAGGGCCATGCGCTGGTCGTATTTGTCCTGCTTCAACTTGCCTTTCTTGACCTGGGCCTCGTAGTTCTTGCGAATGGTGGCAACGCCGCGGTCTAGCGCATCCTGCTTCATTTCCAGCATTTTGACGGGAATGCCCGCGTTCAGGAAGTTCATGGCTATGCCGCCACCCATGGTTCCGGCACCGATGACTGCTATTGAGTTGATAGCGCGTTGCGCAGTGTCTGCGGGGACATCTGGGATTTTGGATGCTGCTCGTTCGGCCAAAAAGAGGTGTCGCAGGGACTTGCTTTCAGGCGTCCACATGAGGTGAATGAAGAGCTCGCGTTCCACCGCCATGCCATCGTCAAATTTCTTCTTGGTGGCAGCCTCGACAGCGTCAACGCACTTTGCGGGTGCGGGAAAGTTTTTTGACATGCCCTTGACCATGTTGCGGGCAAACTGGAAGTAGGCGTCGCCCTGCGGATGCTTGCATTTCAGATCCCGCACCAGCGGTAAGGGGCGCACGTCGGCTACGGATCTGGCAAACGCCAGTGCCTCTTCAGCAAGTGACTCGGCCGATACGGAAAGCTTGTCAAACAACTTCTGGCCCGGCAACATCACCAGCATCTCGCTCTTGACTGGTTCACCGCTGACAATCATGTTGAGCGCAGCCTCGGCGCCCAGAACACGCGGCAGGCGCTGCGTACCACCCGCACCAGGAATCAGTCCCAGCTTGACCTCTGGCAATGCAATGCCAGCCCCGGGAGCGGCGATTCGGTAATGGCAACCCAACGCCAGTTCTAACCCACCGCCCATGGCCACGGTATGGATGGCTCCTATCACTGGCTTGGCCGAGTTCTCGAGTACGGAGATCACGCTATTGAGATTGGGCTCCTGCATCGCCTTGGGCGAGCCAAACTCCTTGATGTCAGCGCCACCCGAGAACGCCTTGCCAGCGCCGGTGACGATGATGGCCTTGACAGCTGCATCCGCGTTGGCCTTGGCCATGCCGTCGGTAATGCCCTGTCGGGTTGCGAGTCCCAAGCCATTCACTGGCGGGTTGTCTAGCGTGATGATGGCGACATCGCCATGAACTTGGTATTGGGCAGTCATGCTTGCATTCCTTGGAGTGAGAGGGGGAATAACCAAAATAGAACGATCGTTCGTTTTAAATTGTAGGGGGATTTCCAGCAACGAATCGGCGCTATGTCACGATTGGGACAAGGACGCTTACACCTCAAGCCATTCCCTGCGGATGTCGATGTTGTTGCGCAATTCATCAGGTGTACCTTCAAAGACGATACTGCCGTGCCCCATGACCAGACAGCGGTCCGAAATCTTCATGGCAATGGTGAGCTTTTGTTCGATCAGGAGCACCGAAATGCCACGCTTGCGCAGTTCTTGCAGGTACTGCGCAACCAGCTCCACAATTTTGGGGGCCAGTCCTTCGGTGGGCTCGTCAATGATGATCAGGTCCGGGTCGCCCATGAGTGTGCGGCACAGCGTCAGCATTTGCTGCTCGCCCCCCGAAAGAACGCCCGCTTCGGTGTGTTCACGTTCTTTCAGCCTAGGAAACATTTTGTACATGTCGTCAAACGACCAGCGCGGATTTTTCTGCCCCCGCTTTTGACCCAGCAGCAGATTCTGGTAAACCGTCAGCTTGGGAAAAATATCGCGGCTCTCTGGCACATAGCCCACGCCCAGATGGGCGATCTCAAAAGTCTTGAGGCCCAGAGACTCTTTGCCTTTCCACAAGGATGAGCCCTGGCAATCAACCAGACCCATGATGGCCTTGGCCGTAGTTGAGCGGCCCGAGCCGTTGCGCCCCAGCAGTGCCACAATCTCACCCGCCTTGACGTGCATGTCAACGCCATGCAGCACATGACTTTTGCCATAGTAGGCATGCAGATTTGAAACTTTCAAGACCATCAGTGTCCTCCTGCCTGCTCGTCGGCTACAGCTGAGCCCAGATAGGCTTCTTGCACCCGGGGATTGGCCCGCACTGCTTCAGGCGTGTCGAAGGCGATCACCTCGCCATAAACAACAACCGCAATTTTGTCTGCCAGGCCAAACACCACACCCATATCGTGCTCCACCGTCAGCAGAGTCTTTCCTTCCGTGACCTGTTTGATCAGCGAGATAAAGCGCGTCGTCTCGCTCTTGCTCATACCCGCAGTCGGCTCGTCCAGCAGAATCACATTGGCGCCACCACCGATCGTGATGCCGATCTCCAATGCGCGCTGCTCGGCATAGGTCAGATTCATGGCCAGCACATCCTGCTTTTTCTCCAGGTTGATCATTTTCAGCAAATCCCGAGCACGGGCATTCGCATCATCCAGGCTGGCCAGAAACCTGAAAAATGTGTACTTGTATCCCAGACTCCAGAGCACGCTGCAACGCAGGTTTTCAAACACGCTTAGCTTGGGGAAAATATTGGTGATCTGGAAGCTGCGCGAGAGGCCCAGGCGGTTGATCTCGTAGGGCTTCAGACCATTGATGACCGTTCCATTGAGCAATACATCACCGCTGCTGGCACCAAAACGGCCACTGATCAAATTGAACAGGGTCGACTTGCCGGCACCATTGGGACCAATGATGGCGACCCGCTCTCCGTGCCTGACCGCCAGATTGATGCCACGAATGATCTCTGTCTTGCCAAAACTCTTGCGCAGATCCTTGAGCTCCAATGCAAATGAATCCGATGCAGTCATTGCGCATCCCCCTGGTTCGTCTTCATCTCAATGAAGGCCTGAATTTCTTCCCACTCACGCGCAAACCGGCGGCGAACCATTTCGAACAACCCCATTCCTATGACCATCACCACAGTTGCCGCAAGCCAGTGATCCAGGCCGGATGTATTGAGCGTAACGCCCATGAACACAATCTCACTGCCTTGAGATGAACTGAGCTGAAGGTGGTAGGTCATTTCCACCAGGGCTGCAGCCCCCGCCAACGCCACCAGACCGGTGATGGCCAGCCCCAGATAACTAACCCCGAGCTGGCGCAACTTTCCAAAGGCCGCCACGCGCAGGTTCATCATGATCAAGCTTGCAAAACCGCCGGGCGCATACATGACCATGAATAGAAATATCAGACCCAAATACAGCAGCCACGCTTTAGTGAACTCGCTGAACAGCACAAAAGCCAACACCATCAGGATGGCGCCAATAATGGGACCAAAGAAGAAGGTAGCGCCTCCCAGGAATGTAAACAACAAATAGGCACCAGACCGTGCAGCGTGCACCACCTCAGCCGTCACAATTTCAAAATTCAATGCACCCAGCCCACCGGAAATGCCGGCAAAAAATCCGGCAATGATGAACGCCGTGTAACGGACGCGCTGCGTGTTGTATCCCACGAACTCAACGCGCTCTGGGTTGTCCCGCACCGCGTTGAGCATACGGCCCAGCGGTGTGCGGGTAAACGCAAACATCAGGACCACGGCGATGAAGGTATACACCGCAATCAAGTAATACACCTGAATAGGCGGCCCATAGGTAATGCCCAGGAATGCCTTGCCAATGACACGGTTACCCGACACCCCGCCCTCACCCCCAAAAAACTCGGGAATCATCAGCGACATGGCAAATACCAGCTCCCCCATGCCCATGGTGATCATGGCAAAAGTGGTGCCTGCCTTACGTGTGGTGACATAACCCAGCAGCGCGGCAAAGCCCATACCCGCCAAGCCACCGACAAGAGGTACCGCAGACACGGGAATGGGCAACGATCCGCTGGACACGGCATTGAGCGCGTGGATAGCCAGAAATGCGCCCAAACCGGTATACACAGCATGACCAAAGCTGAGCATGCCGCCCTGCCCCAGAAGCATGTTGTAGGAAAGGCAAGCAATGATGGCAATGCCCATTTGGGACAGGACGGTCAAGCCCAATCCGCTGGTAAACACCAGTGGCGCCAGCATCAGCACCAGGGCAAACAGACTCCACGTCACCCACCGCCCCACATTCATGGGCGTACTTCGTTTTTCATTGGCCATGTTCTTATCCTTCCCTCGTACCCAACAAGCCTTTGGGGCGAAATATCAGGATCAGCACCAGAAACAAGTACGGCAGGATGGGCGCGACCTGTGACAGCGTCAACTTCACAAACGTGTTATTCAGTGAGGCCTCGCCCAGGTGCAGACCCATTTGCTGCGCGACCGTTGCAACCGAGTAGTCAAACGCGATAGCGAAAGTCTGTATGACGCCAATAAGCACCGAAGCCAAAAAAGCGCCGGAAAGCGACCCCATACCGCCGACGACCACCACCACAAAAATAACGGAGCCCACGGTTGCTGCCATAGCCGGCTCGGTCAGGAATGTGCTCCCACCAATGACACCCGCCAACCCGGCCAAGGCAGCGCCGGCACCAAAAACCAACATGAAAATCCGGGGCACGTTGTGCCCCAGCGACTCAACAGCTTCAGGGTGTGTCAGAGCCGACTGGATCACCAGGCCAATGCGAGTGCGGGTCAATAGCAACCACACGCCCACAAGCATGACCATTGCCACCAGCATCATGAAACCTCGTGTCGCGGGAAACGGCGAGCAAACCACACGTATCGCAGCATCTGCGGCACTGCACATTTCCGCAGGCGCAACACCCCACTGAATGCTCAAGCCATTAACCGTGTGATTGATCAGAGTGAAAGCAGGACCTTGCAGCATCTCAGGCGGGCGGAACTCCAGCGCGATGCGTCCCCAAACCAATTGCACCAGTTCGAGCACGACATATGACAAGCCGAACGTAATGAGCAACTCGGGCACATGTCCAAACTTGTGCACCCTACGCAGGCACACGCGCTCAAAGCCTGCGCCCATCGCGCCAACAACCAGTGGAGCAATGATCAGCGCCGGCCAAAAGCCCACCCATTGCGACACGGTATAGCCCACATAGGCACCCAACATATAGAAGCTGGCATGGGCAAAATTCAGCACACCCATCATGCTGAAAATCAGGGTCAAACCAGAACTAAGCATGAACAACAGCAGGCCGTAGCTGAGCCCGTTGAGCATCGAAATAATGAAAAACTCCATTGTCTACAGACCTTCCATTTAATCAATTGGCGACAGAGCTTCGCTTCTCTGCGCTACGGCTGTCCCGCAATGTTTCCAAGAAGTAAAAGAGCCCGATGCGGAACGCCCGCTCGGGCTCATGTTCTCTATACGCCCACGAAGGGATTAGGGACGCTTCATCTGGCAGCTCGTTGGTGTGCTCGACACATAGTTAGGAAATTCTTTCAGCGGCGCCATTGTCATACCCGTGCCCTCCGGGCTGTAGGGATACTTCTTATCGGCCTTTTGCCAGACCGACATATACAACGGCTGCTGCAATTGGTGATCAGCCTTGCGCATTTCGACTTCACCATTGAAGCTATCGAACTTCAGACCTTCCATCGCAGCAGCGACCTTAACGGGATCGGTTGACTTGGCTTTGGCCATTGCAGCTCCGAGCACCTGATAAATGCGTATGGTAGAGCCGGTGTAGAAGTCGTCGTTGTACTTGGCTTTGAACTCATTCATCCACTTGTCCATCTGACCACCCATGTTGTAGTGGTTGTAAGCAATCTGGTAGACGCGCCCGGCACCGTTTGTGCCCAGTGCGGTTGGCGTGCCCGTCACACCCGCGTAATAGGTGAAGAACTTGCCGGTATAGCCGTTCTCATTAGCGGCCTTGATCAACAACGACAAGTCCGAACCCCAATTGCCGGTAATCACCGTATCGGCACCAGACGCCTTGATTTTGGCAATGTACGGTGCAAAGTCGCGCACCTGTGCCAGAGGATGCAAGTCCTCGCCGACGATCTGAATGTCAGGACGTTTGCGGGCCAAAGTTTCTTTGGAGTACTTTGCAACCTGAACACCGTGGGAATAGTTTTGACCCAGGATGTACACCTTCTTGATGTCTTTTTGTGTTTCCATGAAGCTGGACATGGCTTCCATCTTCATGGAAGTGTCTGCATCGAAACGGAAATGCCAGTAGCTGCACTTACTGTTGGTCAGATCGGGGTCCACTGCCGAGTCGTTCAGGTAAAGCACTTCTTTGCCTGGATTGCGTTCGTTGTATTTCGTAACCGCGTCCGATAGTGCCAGTGCGACGGATGAGCCATTTCCCTGGATGATGTAGCGCGCACCCTGGTCAATGGCCGCCTTCAGGGCATTCAAACTTTCAGTCGGACTCAGCTTGTTGTCAATGCCGGTAATTTCAAACTTGACCCCCGCCGCATTACCCGCACCGCTGAACTTCTCAGCGAAGAATTGATAGCCTTTCAATTGACTGATGCCGACCGGACCCAACAAACCCGTCAAGGGATCGATCCTGACCATTTTGACGGACTCTCCCTTTTGGGCCATTGCCGACGATGCACACACCAATGCGACCGAGGCAGCAACACATTTCAGACCGAACTTCATATGAAAGACTCCTTGAAAAAGACTGACGCAAGCGTACAAGAATTAGCGCGCTACCGCGCAAGGGTTTCCCCTAGACCGTATCACCTAGGCGACTGAAACTCAGGCGACACAAACCCAGTTGCAACGGGCGTTCACACGCCAGGCAACTTGTAGTCCTGCAGCATTTCACGCAGCTTGACCTTCTGCATTTTTCCGGTCCCACCCAAAGGAATGGCTTCGACAAAAATAACATCGTCCGGAATCTGCCATTTGGCCGTCTTGCCCTCGTAAAAGGCAATTAATTCATCACGCGTCAGTTCAGCGCCCGGCTTTTTAACCACCGCAATCACCGGGCGCTCATCCCACTTGGGGTGCTTCATGCCGATGCACGCGGCCATCGCCACCGCTGGATGCGCCATGGCAACGTTTTCTACGTCAATGGAGCTGATCCACTCGCCCCCCGACTTGATCACATCCTTGCTTCGATCGGTAATTTGCATATAGCCATCCGGGTCGATCGTGGCCACATCGCCGGTAGGGAACCAGCCATCAACCAAAGGCGATCCGCCCTCTCCCTTGAAGTACGCGCTGACGACCCACGGACCCTTGACCAGCAGGTCACCGTATGCTTTGCCGTCCCAGGGAAGTTCTTCGCCCTCGTCTCCCACGATCTTCATATCCACGCCGAAAATGCCGCGACCTTGTTTCAGGCGGACCTTCATCTTGTCTGCAGAGTCCATGGGCAAGTGCTTATTCTTGAGCGTACACACCGTGCCCAATGGCGACATTTCAGTCATGCCCCAAGCATGCAGCACTTCAACACCATAGTCATCGTTGAAAGCGGTAATCATGGCGGGTGGGCACGCCGAGCCGCCAATGACGGTTCGCTTGAGTGTTGAAAATCGCAATTTGCCCGCTTGCATATGGGCCAGCATCATTTGCCAGACGGTCGGCACGCCGGCCGCAAAGCTGACTTTCTCAGTCTCGATCAGTTCAAAAATTGACTTGCCATCCATGGCCGGGCCGGGGAACACCAGCTTGGCACCGGTCATGGCTGCCGAGTAAGGCAAGCCCCACGCGTTGACGTGAAACATGGGGACCACAGGCAGCACACAATCGCGGGCGCTCATGCTCAGTGCATCGGGCAACGCCCCGGCCAATGCATGCAGCATGGTTGAACGATGGCTGTACAAGGCCGCCTTGGGGTTGCCCGTGGTGCCGCTGGTGTAGCACATGCTGGAGGCCGAGTTTTCATCGAACTCGGGCCATGTGTAATCGGATGGCTGCGAGCCCATCCATGCCTCGTAGCTGATCAGCCCGGGAATGCCGGTATCCGGCGGCAGTTTGTCTGCGTCGCACAAGGCAACAAAATGCTTGATCGTGGTGCACCGGCTGTGAACCGCTTTCACGATCGGCAAAAACGACATGTCAAAGCACAGCACCTGGTCTTCTGCATGGTTGGCAATCCAGACAATCTGGTCAGGATGAAGGCGTGGATTGAGGGTGTGCAAGACGCGACCTGTTCCGCTGACCCCGAAATACAGTTCCAGGTGGCGATAGCCATTCCAGGCCAAGGTGGCCACCCGGTCACTGAACGCGAGGTTCATCTTGTCCAGCGCGTTCGCAACCTTGCGTGATCGCTGCGCCACGTCCTTGTAGGTACAACGAAAAACGTCACCTTCTACGCGGCGCGAAACCACCTCGGCCTCACCGTGGTGCCGCTCGGCAAATTCAATCAGCGATGAAATCAGCAGTTGCTGGCTTTGCATTAACCCTAACATGGCGAAAACTCCTCTATTGAATGAATGGCACGGTCCTACCCCTTGACCCGATGCGTGGCTGCATCCTACCCTCTGTATAGCCCCAAAAACTATCAGCCTTAGTCATTTGCGGGACAATTCCCAATGACCTCTGCATCGCCTCATGCGCCAGCCCTAAACCTTGATTTGCAGTGGAGCAATCCGTTCGCAGGCCTGGGAGATAACTTCTGCGTCCCGCTTCAGCCCACTCCACTGGCGGCACCCTACTGGGTCGGGCGTAGCACTCAAGTTGCCAAGGACATCAACCTGCCCCCACAGTGGCTTGAATCCCAGGATCTGCTGCACGCCCTGACAGGCAATCGACCGATAGAAGGAACCCAGCCGCTGGCCAGCGTTTACAGCGGACACCAGTTTGGCGTGTGGGC
>CAIYDK010000277.1 GCA_903924955.1 uncultured beta proteobacterium
GCGGCACGCTCATATTGCGGGCCACTTCGGTCTGGTGGGCACGAAATTCGTCGAGTTTCTTGCGCAGCGTGGGGTGGTCCGCCGCCAGCATGGCCACCGCAAACAGGGCAGCATTGGCCGCGCCCGCAGCGCCAATGGCAAAGGTAGCCACCGGCACGCCCTTGGGCATTTGCACAATGCTGTGCAGAGAATCCACACCGGAGAGGTGTTTACTGGCCACCGGCACGCCCAGCACCGGAACCGTGGTCTTGGCTGCCAACATGCCCGGCAAATGGGCTGCACCGCCTGCACCGGCGATGATGGCGCGAAGGCCGCGTCCCACGGCGGCTTCAGCGTAGGCAAACATGTCATCGGGCATTCGATGGGCCGAAACTACTTTTGCTTCATGGCTGATGCCAAACTGTTGGAGAATCTGGACTGCGTGTTGCATGGTGTCCCAGTCGGAGCTGGAGCCCATGACGACGCCGATTTGAATGTTAGTCATACTCCGATTTTACTTTTTCGCCCTGAGCCCGCTTACATGATCAACGTTACCGCAGAAAACTTCGAAGCCGAAGTGGTCGTCGCCTCCACCCAGGTCCCCGTTCTGGTCGATTTCTGGGCGCCTTGGTGCGGCCCTTGCAAGGTCATCGGACCTATCCTGGAAAAGGTCGAAACCGATTACGAAGGCCGCTTCAAGCTGGTCAAGATCGACTCGGACGAGCAGCAGGAGCTCAGCCAGGCGTTTGGGATTCGCAGCATTCCAACCTGCGTGCTGATGGTGGGCGGCAAGCCCGTTGATGGCTTCATGGGCGCCAAGCCGGAAAGCGAAATCAAGGCGTTTCTGGACAAGCATGTGCCCACTGCCGACGTGCTGGAGGCCCGGTCAGATGCCGAGGACGCACAAGCCCTGATAGCGGCCGGCGACCCGCAAGCCGCGCTGCACAAGTTGCACGAGTCGCTGACCATCAACCCCGGCAACGACGATGCACGCTACGACTACGTAAAGCTGCTGATAGAGAACGATATGTTCGAAGACGCTGAAGCGGCGCTGGCTCCGGCTCTGGCAGAAATTCCACGCCAGTTGCGCTTTGAAGCGTTGGGGCAGTTTTTGAGCGCCATCCAGTTTGTCATGGCTGACCCGCGCGGCAACTGGACGGCCGAGCAGTTCGATATTTTGATTGCCACCAACAAGCGTGACTTTGACACCCGCATGGCCAAGGCCCGGGTGCTGATGGTGGGTGGCGACTGGACTGGCGCAATGGATGAGTTGCTGGAAATCATCATGCGCGACAAGGCCTGGAATGACGCCCTGGCGCGCAAGACCTATGTCGCCATTCTGGAATTGCTGACACCCCCCAGGCCCAAGGTGGATCCATTGGCAACTGGCAAGACCGCCGGTGGCATCGAGATTGCCGGCAAGGCGGCGGCCGTGCAGGACCCGCAGGCCCAGCTGGTCGCCACCTACCGGCGCAAACTCAGCATGGCGCTGAACTAATCAGCCATGAACCAAGACCCATCCACACCCTACCACTGGCTTCCCATTTTGTCGCTCCAGCCGGGAATGGTCACCGCGCGGCCGGTTGTCGGATTCTCAGGAAACCTGGAGACCATGTTTGTCGCAGTCGGGGCAACCATCACGGCGGGGGTCCTTGAGCAGATGATTACCAAGGGGGTGGAATGTGTCGCGGTCGTTGAAAAAGAGATCGACAGTGCAGCGCCTCCCGATGCAAAGGTTACCGACTACCAAAGCAGGCTGAGCGAGATTTTTGGACCCACCCCCAATGCCGCCTGCCAGCCACTGCTGGATGCCCTGCTTGCTGCCACGGAGGTCTTGTGCTGAAGCGCGCGGACTTGCTGGGTGACATTGCGGCTGTTGCCAAAGCACTTCCGCCGTTTCCAACTATCGTTTTGCAGCTGCTGGATACGCTACACGACGAGAACTCGTCGCTGGAAGTCGTTGCACGCCTGGCGCGCAATGACCCGGTGATCTCGGGAAACATACTGGCGATTGCCAACCATGTACGCAGGCTGCGCGCGCAGTCGGACCTGAGTGACCCCTACGCCGCTGCGTCGCTCATTGGCGTCAACCATGTTCGCAGAATCGTGGTCAACGCAGGCATGAACCGGCTACTTGGAGGCAAGGGAAGCTCTTTCTTCTTCAGCCATTCTTTTGCCGTTGCCGTTGCCTCGCAGGAACTGGCCCTGCTTTGCGGTGTTTCCCCGGATGAAGCCTACATCGCAGGCATCCTGCACGATGTGGGGCAGTTGTGTTTTCACATGATCGACGACCAGGCTTTTCAGGACGCTTACCAGCAATCGGCCGTCGACGGAAAATTGATCGAACGAGAAACTGCGCTATTCGGCATGGATCACTGCCAGATCGGTGCAAAACTCGCGCACTACTGGAAATTGCCTGAAGAAGTTTTGTCAGCGATAGAAACCCACCACGATGAGGCTACCGTGACCAGCCGACTGCAGGCGGTTGTTTGTCTGGGCGAGACTCTGGCACGCGCACTGGACATACCAGCCTCAACGCGAAACCGCGTGGTCAGCCTGAACAGCAAGGCGGTTGAATTTCTGGAGATCGACTGGAGCAGTCCTGAAATGCTGGATTGTTTCGGGCGCTGCCGCGCCAGGTTCCAGCACGGCGCCAAGCACTTCGCTTCCCAGCCCGTTTAGCCCGTCAAAAAAGGGGGTGGCTATGCAGTCAGTCGCGCCGCGTCGCGGGCAGCGACACGACCCTCGTCGGTGGGAACCACCCACACTTCAACCGCGCTGTTTGGCAGGTGCACCGCCATCACGGCATCACCAACAGCCAGCGCATTCAGGGCCGGGTCCATTTGCACACCCAGGTAGGCCAACTGGGCGCACACATCGGCACGCAGCACCGCATCATGTTCACCAATGCCGCCGCTGAACGCCAGCACTTCGAGCCCGCCCATGCAGGCAACCAGGGCGCCACTTTCACGCACCACGCGGTGGGTGAACATGGCAATGGCCTTGCGCGCCGCCGCTGAGTCATCCGCACGCAGGCGGCGCATATCAGCCGAAATGCCCGACACGCCCAGCAGGCCGCTTTGCTTGTACAACAGGTTTTGCAGGCGTTTATGGTCCCAGCCCTGCTCCAGCAGGTAAAGAATCACGCCGGGGTCCAGTGCGCCGGTGCGCGTGCCCATCATCAAACCGTCCACGGCAGAAAAACCCATGGTGGTGGCGCAACTCTTGCCATCGCGTGCCGCGCACAAACTGGCGCCATTGCCCAGGTGGGCCATCAGCACGCGCCCGCGTCCACGCGGTGTGCACTCCAAAAGGGTGTCCATGATGAACTGGTAGGACAGGCCGTGAAAGCCATAGCGGCGAACGCCCTCGTCGGCTAGCGCCTGCGGCAGCGCAAACGCATAATCCACTTCAGCCAGCGTGGCATGGAAGGCCGTGTCAAAGCAGGCGACCTGCGGCAACTCGGGAAACGCCTGCTGAAAGGCGCGCACGCCCTCGAGGTTGTGCGGCTGGTGCAGAGGCGCCAGCGAGTTCAGTTGGGTGAGACGCGCCAACACATCAGCCGTGACGATGACACTGGCGCGGAAATCCGCGCCACCATGCACCACGCGGTGCGCCACTGCCTCGATAACGGGTACGCCAGGCTCGGTGGCCAGCAGGGTGCGCAAGGCGACGAGCGCACGTGCGAAGGGGCTACCGTCGCCTGCGGCCAAGGCCTGCTTGTGCGACACGCCGTTGAACGACCAGCCCATCTCGGGCGAGCCGCCAGGCTCCAGTCCCTGGATGTTTCCGCTGAGTACGCTGGGCAGGGCCTGCGCGCCGTGGCGCGGGTGAAGGGAAAACTTGAGGGTCGATGACCCTGCATTGACAGCGAGTATGGCCATAGTTGCTTGCGCTGCTTATTCTTTGTCTTTCCAGACCTGGCGCGCATGGGTGCGCCGCGCATTGTGTGCCGCCAGCAACGCCAGCAGGGCGGAGGAGACCCGGTTGGTGGGGCCGTCAGCCCGGCTGGTCAACGCGATGGGAATGCGTGCGCCCAAAACCAGCCCGGAGCCCGATGCACCGGCCAGGTATTCAAGCTGCTTGGCCAGCATGTTGCCGCTTTCCAGGTCAGGCACCGCCATGATGTCGGCATCGCCCGCCACTGCCGAGTGGATGTGTTTGATCTCGGCAGCTTCGCTGGAGATGGCGTTGTCAAAGGCCAATGGGCCGTCCAGGATACCCCCGGTGATCTGGCCGCGGTCTGCCATCTTGCACAGCGCCGCCGCATCGATGGTGGAAGGAATGCTCGGATTGACGGTTTCCACGGCCGACAAAATCGCCACCTTCGGCTCATTCACGCCCATGATGCGGGCAAAGTCGATGGCGTTCTGGATGATGTCGACCTTCTCAGCCAGCGTGGGGTGAATGTTGAGTGCCGCATCGGTGATCAGCAATGGCTTGCTGTACAGCGGAATGTCGAAACGAAACACATGGGACATACGCCGCCCGGTGCGCAAGGCCGGGCGCTTGAGCACAGCGAGGATCAACTCGTCAGTATGCAGACTGCCCTTCATGATGACTTCAACGTCACCCTTGGCGGCCATGTCGGCGGCCAACTCGGCGGCGGCGTGGCTATGTTCAACCGAGTGGATTTCCACACCGGTCAGGTCGATGCCGCCTTCTGCGGCGAGGTGGCGTATCCGCACCTCGGGGCCAATCAGCACCGGGATAATCAAACCGTAGCGGGCCGAGTCCATGGCACCGCTGAGCGAGCCTATGTCACATGGGTGCACCACGGCACAGCGTACGGCCTCCAGATCCTTACCCAAGGCCAGCAAGTCCTTGAAACGGGCCTCCGGGTCAAACAGCTGAATCTGCGGGCGACTAACCTTGGGCAAGCGAACCTTTTTGGTCGGAGCCAGCACGCGGGCGACGCCGTGCAGAACGCGCTCCCCCTTCTGGTTGACCAGTTGGCAATCCATTTCAACGGACTTCTTGGCGTCATCCTTGCTCAGAACGGTCACCGTCACCGCCAGCGTGTCGCCCACGCGCACCGGTTTGACAAAGTGCAGCACCTGCTCCAGATAAATAGTTCCAGCGCCGGGGAACTGCGTGCCCAGCAAGGCCGAGATCAGCGTACCGCCCCACATGCCGTGTGCAACGACTCCGTGCAGCAAGCCATCTTTAGCGTACTCGGGGTCGAGGTGTGCCGGATTGGTGTCGCCCGACACCGCGGCGAAGGCCTGAATGTCTGCCACCGTCAGGGTGCGCAGCAGGCGAGCACTGCGCCCGACCGTCAGCTCGTCGTAGGTCACGTTTTCAATGAATTCTTCGCTTGGGATCATGTTCATGGTGGAGATATCCATTCAATGGGGTGCGGCAATCAGCCGCAATCCGAGCATTGTGCCAAACAATCTAGGGTAAACCCTAGTTACAGGACTCGAGTGAAAGGGATTTGCAGCTTCGACTTGATTCAAGTCAAGCATTTTAAGCAATCATTGCCTCCAACCCGTCGGTCAACTCGTGCAACGGTGGCATTCCATCGTCGCCCGGGCCGGACGCGTTCACACCGTGTGCAGGTGCCCAGTCGGCCTGAAGACCCAAACGCTTGGCAACATCAGCCGGGTAACTGGCCAAGGCATCTTCCCCAGCGGCTTTTAATACCTCGGTTCGCGCCCGCCACGCACCCATGTGAACCCAGGCAGCGGCTTCCGAGAACTCGGTTGCAGCAAGGGGCATCGGCACACTTTGCAGCGCCAAAATAATGGGCTCCGGAAAATTCCAGATTTTGGCCA
>CAIYDK010000278.1 GCA_903924955.1 uncultured beta proteobacterium
GAAGATTTCATTGGTTTCATTGCGCTTCTGGTATTCAAAATCGCTCAGCTCCTCAAAGCGGGCCAGACGGGCCTTGCTCTTGGCCTGACGGGCTTTGGGGTTCTGACGCGACCACTCCAGCTCTTTCTTGAGTGCCTTGGCGCGTGACTCTTCGCCCTTTTGCTCGGATTCCAGACGCGCTTGCTTCTGGCTAAGCCAATCAGAGTAATTGCCCTTGTAAGGGATGCCGGAGCCACGGTCGAGTTCCAAAATCCACTCAGCGGCATTGTCCAGGAAATAGCGGTCATGGGTGATTGCCACTACAGTGCCAGGATAACGCTGCAAGAACTGCTCCAGCCAGTCGACGGACTCTGCGTCAAGGTGGTTAGTAGGCTCGTCCAGCAACAACATGTCGGGCTTGGACAGCAGCAGACGGCAAAGCGCCACGCGGCGCTTCTCACCACCGGAAAGCACCCCAATATTGGCATCCCATGGTGGCAAACGCAAAGCGTCGGCTGCAATTTCCAGCTGGTGCTCGGAATCGGTGCCGGCGGTGGCAATGATGGCTTCCAGTTCAGCTTGCTCGGCAGCCAGCGCATCAAAATCGGCGTCTTCGGCGCCATAGGCGGTATACACCTCTTCCAGCCGCGCTTTGGCCGTAAACACCTTGCCCATGGCCGCTTCGATGCTTTCCCTCACCGTTTGGGTTGGGTCCAACTGGGGTTCCTGGGGTAGATACCCGATATTCAGGCCAGCCATGGGTGTGGCCTCCCCTTCAATCTCCTTATCCACGCCCGCCATGATTTTGAGCAAAGTGGACTTGCCAGAACCATTGGTTCCCAGCACGCCAATCTTGGCGCCGGGAAAAAAGCTAAGGGAAATGTCTTTGAGAATATGCCGCTTGGGCGGCACGATCTTGCCGACGCGGTTCATTGAAAAAACGTATTGGGCCATTGCGAGTCTAGGTTAGGAAATGAGGAAATACCGCATTATCGACTGCGGCGTTCCAAAGCAATTGGCAACCAGCGCAGATCAGTTCGCGTCGCCGGGCTTTACCATGTCATTTCTAAGGGCAGCTTGTGCCACCGCATCCAGTGCATTGTCAACAACCCGGCCGTCAGAAATGAGCCTAATAAGCCCAAGGCCACGCAATCGGTCCATGGTGCGCCGGGACATGGAGTGCGCCATCCCCCCCGAGGAAATGAACATAAACAGTGTTTTGTGTGGGCTGGCCCAGGTGAGTTGCGCTCGCACCCAGACCCCCCCCAACGCCAGATCAACCCAGGACCCTGTAATCAGGCTATGTGCGCTCCAGGCCCCTTGGGCCACCGGGTCGATGACCTCATCCTCCTCTATTTCCGGAATCAGTTCGTTAGCTGCTTGCAAAAAGCCCGAGTCCGCCGCCTCGCCCTCTGCCATCCAGAACTCATCTACGGGAATTCCAACGGCTTCAATGGCAGACATGTTTGCCGCTTCTGCCTTGGCTTCGCTACCCACCACAGGTGTCGGTCGGGCGCCTTCAAACGCCTGCTCATGAAAAGTGATCAGTTCGTCAAAAAAAACAGGGATCCGCTCTTCTGGGTACGAAATCAGGCTCAGGCCCTGGCGCATTTTGACCAGCATGCCTGGAACCATGTCCACCAATCGGGTCCGGTTGCGACGCGCCAGTTTCAATTGCACGCTCCAGATCAGGTTATCCACCAAACCCAGAAATCCATCTGCATCTGCCGCCCCATCCGCACACCGCAACTGAGACTCTGCCACCACCTGCGCCCAGGGTCCCCGCAGAAAAACCGAAACAATCTCAGGTACTTTTTTGCTCTTCAGACGCTCCGCAAAGTCTTCTGACAGTCGTTGCGCCAGCAAGTTGCGCTGCTCTGCGTGCAATAACCCGCGTGCTGCGTCCTCGGCGCGCTGACGCTGCTCGTGCTCCTCACGGCTCCAGGCTTCCTCAAGCCTGCGCACCACGCGCGCAAAACTCTGGGCGTCTGCGCTACTGCCAGTCAACACGCTGACCGAGTTTTCCAACGCCTTTTGAAATTGGGAATAACCAGGCTGGTCTTCCGAGGTGAAAGCCAGGCTGCGACTGGTAATTTTGTCCATGAACTGCCGCGCCGGATGCTGACGTTCACTGAAGAAGCGCGCATCCGACTGCGACAGTGCCATCAGCACAGGCTCCAATTGCCTCAGGCTTTTGCGCACGCCGGCCAACATACGGTGGTCCTGCGTGAGGTTCTCAAGCATCAGACGCACCACTTCTTCTCCAAGTTCCCGTCCCAGCTTTTTAGTCCTGCTTTTTTCCCGCTGAACAGAAGGATCCACCGCGCGACCGGCAGAATTGGCCGCCTTGGGGTTGGCCGCCTGGCTGGCGCGCTCGGCCAGACGCTTCATCATGGGCTCCATAAGCTTCATGTCTTCCAGCGCCACGAACGAAGCTGGAACGGTATGGGTAAAGTCCTTGATATTGCCGTTCAGTGGACCCGGATCCAGTTCACCTGACAGCAGGCGGCGCAATTTGTCCAGCGTCAGCAGAGTGCGGGTCACCGAGTTTTCAGCTGGCTTGCTGTGTGCCCCCGTCCCACCCGTTGGCATCACGGGACCTATCGGTTCCACCCCTTGTGAACGCAGCCATTCGGAAATTTCCTTGTAAAGTTGGCGCATGCTGACCCCCAGCATGCCCGCTGTGGGTGTCATGATGGCAGTGCGCGCCTCGTCACGGGGGATATGCTCCAGCAAACTCTCGCGCAGGGCAAACACAAATGATTCGGGTTTGAGCGGATTGAGGTGCGGCTGCACGGTCATCCAGCCCAACAAGCTGCTGACCATTGCGTTGAGCGTGGGCAGCACATCGTCTACCGCCATCGTGATTTCCTGCTGGGTCAGGGCGAATTCGATGTTGGCATCAATCTGCTCTTCCTCGAGAAACTGAAAATCATCAAAACGCAAGGGCTGACCCTGCGCCCGATGGATATCGCCACCGTACAGCGACGCACGCAGGTTTTTTGAAAAACTGGCTTTGAAAGCATCAGCGTGCTCAATCAGATAATCAATTGCATCCTTGCCAGCAGGGTTTTGTATGACCTGCATGGACTTGCTACGAACCGCAGAGCGCGACGCCTTCAACCCGGCGAGTACGTCATTCACCAAGGTATCGCTTTGCTCCAGCACCGCTTCAAGGCAATCCTGCAAGGACGGCTTGAAACTGCCGGGTTCGTGGGCCACCCCCAACCGTCGCAACATGAACTTTTTCATCGTTCTTCAATTCTCCCAGTTGCCGGCCGCAAAGACCAGCCCCTTTGACAGATTGTTACCGCAAGCCCGTCTGCACAAAACAACTGCGCTATCAGTTTTCAAGCACAACAGGGCACGACGTGCGACAATATACCGAATCGCGGTGCGTCAGTTGCCTGCGGTGCCAGCAAATTGCTGGGGGCAGGAATGACAAATTTCGCCCCACTTTTGAATCTATCTGCCTTTGACTGAACGGGTGCTGCGGCATCTGTACAGGCCGATATCCCAAGCGCCCTGGATGGGCGCACAAACCATGAACTTCGAAGAATTGAACCTGGCTCCGGCCATTGTTAAAGCCGTGCGCGAGCAGGGTTACGAGACACCCACGGCCATTCAGGCGCAGGCGATCCCCCTGATTCTGGAAGGACGCGACCTGCTCGGTGGCGCCCAGACCGGAACCGGTAAAACGGCCGCTTTTACCCTGCCCATGCTGCACCGCCTGACCATGGCGCGTAGCGCACAGAACAAGTTTGGCGGCACCGGCATTCGCGCCTTGGTGCTGACGCCCACCCGCGAGTTGGCCGCCCAGGTCGAGGAATCCATCCGGACCTACGGCAAATACCTGCAACTCAGCAGCACGGTTGTTTTCGGCGGTGTGGGCATGAACCCCCAAATTTCAAAGCTCAAAAAAGGGGTAGACATACTGGTGGCCACGCCCGGTCGCCTGCTGGACCTGATGCAGCAAGGCATGGCGGATCTGGGTCAGGTGCAAATGCTGGTGCTCGACGAAGCAGACCGCATGCTCGATATGGGCTTCATCCATGACGTCAAGAAAGTACTGGCTGCGGTTCCAAAGGACAAGCAGAGCTTGCTGTTCTCTGCGACCTTTAGCGACGAAATCCGTGAGCTGGCTGCCGGCCTGCTCAAAGACCCGCAAAGCGTGCAGGTAACACCCCGTAACACCACCGTGCAGCGCATTACCCAGGTGATTCACCCGGTCGGCCGTGGCAAGAAGAAGGCCCTGCTGGCCCACATCATCAACGAGCACAACTGGAGCCAGGTACTGGTATTCACGCGTACCAAGTTCGGCGCCAACAACGTGGCCGAATTCCTGGAAAAGAACGGCATCAGCGCCATGGCCCTGCATGGCAACAAGAGCCAGGCGGCGCGTACCCAGGCCTTGGCCGGCTTCAAGAGCGGCGATGTGCGCGCCCTGGTGGCTACCGATATTGCGGCACGCGGCATCGATATTGACGACCTGCCACACGTGGTGAACTACGAAATCCCCAATGTCAGCGAAGACTATGTGCACCGCATCGGCCGCACGGGCCGCGCTGGCAACGATGGCGCGGCCATCAACCTGGTGTGTCTGGACGAAGAAGGCTTCATGCAGGACATTGAGCGCTTTACCAAGCAAAACATTCCGGTCCAGATCATTGACGGCTTCGGACCAGAGCCCGGCGAGCAGGGTGAACCCATTGCCATGGGCCGCCAGACGATTTGGGGCGGTGCTGGCAAACCACCAAGCCGCGATGTCATGCAAGCGGCCGCTCGCGCCGCGCGCACCGAGATGATGCAGCGTGTGCGCGAGAACAAGGCTGGCCAGGGGGATCGTGGCGGCCAAGGCGCAGGCCGAGGCAACGGTGGCGGCGGTCGTGGTCCCCAGGGTCCCCGCGGCAATGCTGGCCCGGGTCGCGGCGGTGAGCAAGCACCTCGCCCACAGGCGGGGCGTGGTCCGCAGGGCCAAGGTGGGCAGGGTCCCGGACGTGGACGCCCACCCGTTGGTGACGCACAACCGCGTAGCCACGAAGGCCGGTTTGCCGGTGGCGGCATGGGTGAACCACGCGCTCCCCGATCGGCACCCGGTGGTCAGCCCGACCCCATGCGCACCAGCGTCGATATGATGGCGGAACGCGGCGCACGCCGTGGCGGTGGCGGGTATGGCGGTGGAAACCGCGGTGGATCAGGCAACGGAGGCGGAAATGGCGGCGGATCACGGTCGGGTGGCTTTGGTGGCGGGGGCAACGGGCCTCGTGGGTCGGGAAATCCTCGCGGCCCTTTTAGCCGATAAGTCCTATGCAGCGGTCCACTGTGTGGGCCGACGGCCGTTGGCGCTCAAGCATCCAAAACTCACGTCACACGTGGTGGACTTTGCCGCGATGGCGTCTCTGCCCAAAGTAGATGACTGCTTCATTGCGCTGGGTACGACTATCAAGGTGGCAGGCAGCAAGGAGGCGTTTCGAGCCGTAGACCTTAAAGCGGTTGAGGCTGTAGCCCTCGCCGTTCGTGCGTCGGGTGCTACAAAATTAGGAGTTGTCAGTGCCATGGGCGCCAATAGCCATTCTTCGGTTTTCTACAACCGGATCAAAGGCGAGATGGAGCTTTCGCTGGCACGCATGGGTTTCAAGAGCCTGGTGATTGCGCGTCCTTCGCTCATCGACGGCGACCGTGCAACGCTGCACCAACCCGGACGCTCCGGCGAAGGCTTGGGCCTGCTACTGGCGCGCGGACTAAGCCCCCTTCTGCCGACCAACTACCGAGCGATCAAGGCCAGCGACATTGCTCATGCACTCATCCGTCACGTAAGAACCGGAACACCCGGAGTCGTAACCCTGATGTCGGGCGAGATGCAGGGCAACTGAGCCGATTACCCCCGCACAAACAATGTGATCAAGGGGTCAATACCTACCTGGCGACTCCAATGGCCGTGAATGGCGGGGTCAAAAGTTGCACCGTCAGGCAGAACATCGGCCGAATAGAAGTGCTCGCCGGGTTTAAAGATACGCGAGGTGCCGCCTTGCAACCCAATTTCCATCTGACCACCCAAGACGAAACACCATTGTGGTGCCGTTGTGCAATGGAAATGACTGCGAAAGCCCACTGGACTGGTTCGCAACTGGTAACCGCCCGAGGCAAACACCTCTGAAAGTCGGGACTGCGGCGAACCCTGATCCAGTGGTATGGATTCCTCGCGAAAGCGCGCACAACCGTCGGTATCGGTGAACAAAACAACTTGGGTGAAGTGGGTCATAACAGGTCCGCAGGAGTGCAATATCCTGCATTATTCCAGCCCCACCTGCCTCATGCGGCCACGACCGTGCGACCCGCCTTGTTTTTGCATTGCCAAAACTATGAGTATGTAACTGCGCCACAATGGCGGTAACGAAATCCGCTATTCCACAACACATCTACATTGCTATGCGACTCCTCCACACCATGCTGCGCGTCGGCAATCTGGAACGTTCCATCCGGTTTTACACCACCGTTTTGGGAATGAGACTGATCCGTACGTCTGAAAATGCCGAGTACAAATACACGCTGGCCTTCGTGGGCTACGGAACCAACCCCGAACATGCCGAGATTGAACTCACCTACAACTGGGGGGTGGAATCCTATCAGTTGGGTACAGCCTATGGCCATATCGCCATAGGGGTTGCGGATGCCTATGCGGCGTGTGAAAAGATTAAGGCAACAGGTGGCAACGTAACGCGTGAAGCGGGACCAGTCAAAGGCGGCAACACCGTGATTGCCTTTGTTACAGACCCAGACGGGTACAAGATCGAGTTGATACAGCGCATCGAAGCGCCGAAAACCTGACCGCCGAGCGTCACAAACCCGCTTCGCGATAGTGCTCGCGTCGCCGCGCTTCTGAAACAAACTCTTCCAACTGCGGGTCCATTGCATTGCGAGCCGCAATGATGCCAAGTACCCGATCACCGTCAACCACCGGAACATGCCGAAAGCCGTTTTCCTGCATCAGCAGCAACGCGTGTCCATACGATGTACCGGGTGCAAGCGTCGCGGGCGCCGCGGTCATGACATCCCGCAACCGCGTGGTAACTGCATCCTGGCCTTTAGCCAACACACGAAACACGACGTCGCGCTCAGTGAAAATGCCAACAAGCTGCTTGTTGTCGATGACCAGAACCGCGCCGGTGTTTTTGCTGGCCATTAATCCTGCCGCCTCACTGACCGTAGTCTCTGGCGAAACCATGATCAACTTATTAGGCTCCATCAGACTTTTAACCGGTAGATCAAACATGCGTTTACCTTATCAAATGTGAAAGCCATGCTAGCCCCTCACCGTGCATGGACCTTGCCATAGGTCAAACACCTGTCAAAAGCAACCAGGCAGCCTGACAATGCACGCTTGCCATCCGGCCTCGCACCAGATGGAGAGCGGGCGACGCCCGCTGGCATACACCAGGCTGACTAGCCAACGAGAGTCACTTCTATACTGAGCACATGACCCACCTTGCTGATCTCCGCAAAAGCTACGAACGTGCCGAACTCGACGAGGCCGCCTCGCAGGCAGATCCGTTGCTGCAATTCGACCAATGGCTCAAGGAAGCTATTGCGGCTGAAGTTCCCGAGCCCAATGCCATGACCGTAGCGACTGTAGCCAGCAACCTGCGCCCATCGACCCGCGTGGTGCTGATCAAGGGCTACGACGCACAAGGCATCACCTGGTACACCAACTATGAGAGCCGCAAAGGCCAGGAAATAGCAGGCAACCCCTATGCTGCATTGCAATTCCACTGGGTTGAACTGGAACGCGTGGTGCGCATTGAAGGTATCGTTGAGAAGGTGGGTTCGCAGGAGAGCGATGTCTACTTTCATAGCCGCCCGCTGGACTCGCGCCTGGGAGCCTGGGCTTCGCCGCAAAGCGAAGTGATATCCGGGCGCGGTGTGCTGGTGGCCAATGCGGCTAAATATGCAGCACAGTTTCTGCTACAACCGCCACGCCCTGCCCACTGGGGCGGCTACCGGCTCAAGCCCGACAACTGGCAATTCTGGCAAGGCCGCAAGAGTCGTTTGCATGACCGCTTGCGCTACACGCTGGCAGCCGATGGCCGATGGCTGCGCGAGCGGCTGGCGCCCTGATGGCCTGACGCCTGCACGCCGGTTCATTTACCCTGCAGACGATGCACATATTGGCGTTGGACAGTTCGGACTGCTCTTTGTGGCCATGAATGGTCACATCTCGCCGGGTCTGGCTTCGCTGGTAATCCAGGTGCAGGTGTTCTTCACGATCGGACTCGCCATGCGCCTGTCTGGTGAGCGACTGCAACTGGTGCAATGGTTAGCGTTGGCCCTGGCGACCGCTGGTATCGGCACCATCATCATGCACACCGATGGAAGCACCACGCTGCTGGGATTGGGACTCATCCTGCTGGCAGCCATGTCGTGGGCCGGCGGCAACATGACTTCGCGCCAAGCTGGCCAGGTCAATATGGTGAGTTATGTGGTGTGGTCCAGCCTGTTTGCCGTGCCGCCGCTGGCTGCACTGTGCCTGGTTGTCGAGGGCTGGGACGTGGTCGCCGCAGGGCTGCGCGGCGCCACGACGGGAACCTGGGCCGCTGTGGCTTGGCAAGCGTGGGGGAACTCACTGTTTGGCTACGCAGCATGGGGCTGGCTACTGGCCCGATACCCGGCTGCGACGGTAACGCCTATGGCGCTGCTGGTGCCGCTATTCGGCATGGGAGGCTCGGCTTTGTGGTTGGGCGAGGGCTTGCCAGGCTGGAAGCTGACTGCCGCCGCGCTGGTGATGGGCGGACTGGCTTTGAATCTGCTGTGGCCGCTCGTGCGCGCGCGAATGCTTACTTCACCGGCGTCGCATCACTGATGCGGTAGTACAGGCCATAGGGGTCGTCTTTCAGGACAGCAAACTGTCCTTCCACAACGACGGGTTCCAGTGAGTACTTGATCGGCGTCTTGGTTTTCACCTCGACCATGCTCTCTGGGCCACCGGGCACACAGAACGAGCAACTCAACGGAACGGAGCTGAGCAAAAAGTGCTTTTGCTTTTCACCCGGGTCCAGCGGCATCATGAAACCCTGGATGCGCTGGCTCTTTTGGTTAAGCGCCATCACGGGCGTCGAGAAAACCGGCAGGATGCGGTTTTTCTCGACCCGGGTCTTGACGTCGGTCAGCACCGACCACGGCACCACGTCGGTGCGCTCCTGCAGCGGTGCAAACGGGCTATTGGGGCTGTGCACGCCAGCGCCGGTGCCCGCGGGTACGCCAGCAACGGGCGAAGCGGACTGAGCCGACACCATAACGGGGAACAGTCCGGCGCACAGTGTGGTAACCAGCGTCAAACGGCGAATGGCGAAAAGGGTCATAGCATCTCCAGAATCGGTTGATCTTAATGCTCGTGCTTCATACCGCAAAACTTGCCAATGGCCAAACCCTTGCAGGCAGCCAACAACTCCTTGTTGCAGACATCTTCCTTTTTGCCGGATTCCAGGCACCTGGCCGCGCCTTCATGGGCGGCCGCGATGGCGCGGTGCCTGGCTATATCTTCTTTGGTTTCTTTGTCGCCGTGGGACTCAGCCGCTATACAAACCGTAGCGCTGTACGCAATAACTACGAGGGCTAGAAGCATTTTTTTCATATGAAGTTCCGTAATACAAACCAACTTGGCGAGCAAGATTGCCATTTTGACCTACCGACCCTGCAAAAGTTCCAAAACGCTGACCCTGTAGGCACCCCATGCAGGCAGCAGCGCCGCGCCCAGCGACACGCCCAGCGCCAGCGCTGGCACCACCACGAGCTCGGGCGGCCAAACCATGCCACCAATCAGCAGCGTGGTGTCCAATTTCAGGAACCAGCCCAGCGCAGCAGCAAAGCCCTGCCCCAGCAGCAAGCCCAGCGCCGCGGCCAGCAGGCCCAGCCAAACGGCCTCACACAACAACAGGGCCGCCACCTTGCCCGGTGGTGCACCCAGCATGCGCAACAGCGCCAGATCGCCACGGCGTTCGCGTACGGCGCTCCACAGGGCAATGAACACGCTCAATGCAGCCGTCAACAACAGCACACCTGCAAAGGCACGCAGCACGTCGGTGCCCAGGCCCAACATGTTGAGCAGACGGGTGATCTCCAGCGCCGGTGCGGCGGCCTGCATTTCGGTGGTGGTGTTGACGAAGCGCGGGAAGCTCAGCGCCGCCATGGGCGTTTTGTAGCGCACCAGGGCCATCGTGACTTCACGCTCTTCTTCCATGGCCTTGCGGTCGTCGTCGTCCAGCGCGGTGTAGTCTTCATGCACTTTCCAGACCGATGCGGAGTCAGTCAGAATCAAGCGATCCAGTACGCTGCCACTGGGCGCCAGAATGCCCACCACGGTATAGGTGCTGTCGCCATGCGCATGGCCGCCCGCCCCTAACCCATGGTTGCCGGCAAAGGTCTGGCCCAGGCCCGCACCCAGCTTGGCGGCAGCGCTGGCACCCAGCACCACCTGCATCGGCTGGTCCCACAAGCGGCCCTGCGCCAGGGTGGCGCCGTACAGGCTCAGGTAGTCGTGCGACGTGCCGACGATGCGGTAACTGCGAAAGTTATCCCCCAGGCTGATGGGGATGACGCTGGCCACCAGCGGGTGCTTTTCCAGCGCATGCACGGCCTGCAGCGGCACATTGCCTGGTGGCACGTCATTGTGCAGCACACCGCTCAATATGAGTTGCATGGGGCTGCCCTTGGCCCCAACCACCACATCGATGCCGGCCAAGTCGCGCTCGAAGGCTTTGGTGAGCTGGTGCCCGACCAGCAAAAGGAAGGTGATGGAAGCCAGCCCCAGACTGAGCAGCAGCACATTGAGCGCTGCACCCAACGGACGAGACCACAAGTATCTCCAGGCGAATGCTAGCGTTTTCATAGCTGGCTACGCAACAAACACAGGGGCTGGAAGCCGATTTGTCCATCAGCATCGGGGGGGATTAGCGCCGCCACCCGCGCATCATGTGTGGCAATCACCAGGGTAGCGCTCTGCGCCTTGGCCGTGTCCAGCAGCAGGCCGACCGCATCAGCCGCGGCCGCATCATCCAGACTGGCTGTTGGTTCATCGGCCAAAATCACCTGAGGTTGCAACAGAACCGCCCGAGCCAGCGCCACGCGCTGGGCTTGTCCGCCCGAAAGCTGGCCTGGCCTGCGTTGAGCCAAAGCGTCCACACCCAAGGACTGCAAGGCCGCAAAAATGCGGGCAGCATCTTCGACCTGACCCGCCGCCCACTGCGCCATGGCCAGATTTTGGTACACGTTGAGTGCTGAACTGAGGTAAAGTTTTTGGGGCAAAAAGCCGATAGCCCTCGCCCGCCATGCGTCAGCAGCTATTGATTTGAGAGCACCCAGCGGTTGACCGGCTACGCAGAGGCTTCCCGCCGCAGGCGCGACCAGACCCGCAACAAGTGCCAGCCAGGTGGATTTGCCACAACCGGACGGGCCGCTGAGCAACAGCACAGCGCCCTGCGGGACAATGATGTCGGGAAAGTCCAGCCTTGGCCCATTGCGGTACTGATAGCACAGGCCCTGGGTCTGAATCATCGCCGGACCAAGTGCTCAGGTGCGTCGCTTTACTCTTGCGCGGCGCGAATCGTGTCACGCCCGTGGCGGTCTTTAGCGCGGCCCAACTCGGTGTCGAGCACGCGGATAAGCTTATCGACCGCATCGGTAACAGCTGCGGCCATCTTGTCAGCATCGGCAGTTACAGAAACGGGAGGCCGACCGGCAACTCGGGCTTCCAGCCGGCAGCGTTTGTCATTGGTGCCGGATTTACCAGCATCCACGTCAGTCAAAAAGGCTTCTACACGGGTAACGGTTTCCGCAAAACGAGCCAAGCGGGCTTTTACTTCGTCCTGAACCCACTGCGCGAGGGACTCGCCGCCCTGGATGTGGTCATCGGTATGTACTTGTACTTGCATAATTTTTCTCCGGGTTGGGGTCCGTCACCTGGGTGGGACAGACCGTCTAGCGACAAACCTTTATAGCACGCAGGCCATTGCATTTATTGAGGTGGAGCAAGTTGCTCCAGCAAAAATTCGCACATCGGACACGAGCGACTGCCACAACCCCGCGGCGTTGTGCCGGCGAATCAGCCACCAGAACACCAACAGCACGACGTACTTCTGCGCCCCGGTAAAATCATGGGCTCTGACCGAACTGACCCCACCATGACCGACACCGCATCCACTCCTCCCCCTACACCGATCCAGCCCGGTCTGCAGTCCCTCTCCAAATCCTTCGAGCCCGCAGCGCTGGAAGCCCATTGGGGACCCGAGTGGGAAAGGCGTGGCTACGGCGTGGCCGGCTACCGCGGCACGCAGGTGCCCCAGTCGGGCCAGCCGTCGTTTGCCATCCAGTTGCCACCGCCCAACGTGACCGGCACGCTGCACATGGGGCACGCCTTCAACCAGACCATCATGGACAGCCTGACGCGCTACCACCGCATGCTGGGCGCCAACACGGCCTGGATTCCGGGTACCGACCACGCCGGCATTGCCACGCAGATCGTCGTGGAGCGCCAGTTACAGGACCAGGGCGTCAGTCGACATGACTTGGGACGTAAGGCGTTTGTGGAAAAAGTGTGGGAATGGAAAGAGAAGTCGGGCAACACCATCACCACCCAGATGCGCCGCATGGGCGACAGCGTGGACTGGAGCCGCGAATACTTCACCATGGACGACAAGCTGTCCAAAACGGTGACGGAAACCTTTGTGCAGTTGTACGAGCAGGGCCTGATCTACCGCGGCAAGCGCCTGGTGAACTGGGACCCGGTGCTGATGAGCGCCGTGAGCGACCTGGAAGTGGAAAGTGAAGAAGAAGACGGCTCGCTGTGGCACATCCGATACCCGTTTGCCGACGGCCCGCAAATGGTCAATGGCGAGCTGGTCGAAGGCCTGGTGGTCGCCACCACCCGCCCCGAGACCATGCTGGGCGACGTGGCCGCCATGATTCACCCCGAGGACGAGCGCTATGCCCACCTGATCGGCAAGCACGTCACCCTGCCCCTTTGCGATCGCACCATCCCCGTGATTGCCGACGACTACGTGGACAAAGCCTTCGGCACCGGTGTGGTCAAGGTCACACCGGCACACGACCAGAACGACTACGCAGTCGGCCAGCGTCACAAGCTACCCATGATCTGCGTTCTCACGCTAGACGCCAAGATAGACAGCAACGCACCCGCCGCTTATATCGGCATGGACCGCTTTGCCGCCCGAAAACAGATCGTCAAGGATTTGGATGCTCTGGGCCTGCTGGTCGAAGTAAAAAAACACAAGCTGATGGTGCCGCGCTGCGCCCGCACCGGCCAAGTCATCGAACCGATGTTGACGGACCAATGGTTTGTCGCAATGACAAAACCTGGCCCAGCGGGCACTAGCATTGCGCAAGGCGCTATCAATGCAGTAGCAAGCGGCGAGGTGCGATTTGTACCCGAGAACTGGATAAACACCTACAACCAGTGGATGAACAACATCACCGACTGGTGCATCAGCCGCCAGCTCTGGTGGGGTCACCAGATTCCGGCCTGGTATGACGAAGACGGCAAGGTCTATGTGGCCCGCAACGAGGCCGAGGCACAGGCCCAGGCACCTGGCAAGACGCTGCGCCGCGACGAGGACGTGCTTGACACCTGGTACTCATCTGCCCTCGTACCCTTCAGCACCATGGGTTGGCCCAACCAGGGTGACAGTGCCACTGAAGACTACAACCTGTATCTGCCCTCCTCCGTGCTGGTGACGGGATACGACATCATCTTCTTCTGGGTCGCCCGCATGATCATGATGACCACGCACTTCACCGGTCGTGTGCCCTTCAAGCATGTCTACATCCACGGCCTGGTGCGCGACGCGCAGGGCAAGAAGATGAGCAAAAGCGAGGGCAACGTGCTGGACCCGGTGGACCTGATCGACGGCATTGAACTGCAACCCCTGCTAGCCAAACGCTCAGAAGGCCTGCGCAAGCCCGAAACGGCACCCCAGGTCCGCAAGAACACCGAAAAGGAATTCCCCGAGGGCATTCCCGCGTTCGGAGCCGATGCCCTGCGCTTTACCTTTGCATCGCTGGCCTCACTGGGGCGCAGCATCAACTTCGACAGCAAGCGCTGCGAAGGCTACCGTAACTTTTGCAACAAACTGTGGAACGCCACCCGCTTTGTGCTGATGAACTGCGAAGGCAACGATTGCGGGCTGGACGAACATGCCACTGCGGCTTGCGAGGCTGGTGGCTATCTGGAGTTCAGCGCGCCGGACCGCTGGATCGTCTCGCTGCTGCAAAAAGCCGAGGCCGAGGTGGCACAGGGTTTTGCCGACTACCGCCTGGACAACGTGGCCAACACGATTTACGACTTTGCCTGGAACGAGTTCTGCGACTGGTACCTGGAAATTGCCAAGGTGCAGATTCAGACCGGCAACGCGGCCCAGCAGCGCGCCACCCGCCGCACCCTGATCCGCACGCTGGAGACTCTGCTGCGCCTGGCCCACCCCATCACACCCTTCATCACCGAAGAACTGTGGCAAAAAGTGGCACCGGTTGCGGGACGGCAAGGTCCATCGATCAGCATCGCCGCCTACCCGGTGAGTCAGCCGGAGCGCATTGATGCTGCGGCGATTGCCTATGTGACCAAGCTCAAGCTTCTGGTAGATGCCTGCCGCAATCTGCGCGGCGAAATGAACGTGTCACCGTCGACCCGTTTGCCACTGTACGTGGTGGCCAACACAGCAACCGAGAGCTTGTTTTTGAAAACATCAGCACCGGTACTGCAAGCGCTGGCAAAACTCAACCAAGTGAAGCTGTTTGACGAGCCGGGGGCGTGGGCTGCTGCGGCACAGGCAGCACCTGTGGCGGTCGTGGGCGAAGCACGCATCTGCCTGCACATGGAAGTGGATGTGGCCGCCGAGAAGTTGCGACTGGGCAAGGAGGTCACGCGTCTGGAAGAGCAGATCAGCAAGGCGCAGACCAGGCTGGGCAATGAAGCCTTTGTCGCCAAAGCCCCTGCAGCAGTGCTGGAGCAGGAGCGCAAGCGCATGGATGACTTTTCGGCCACCCTGACCAAGATGCGCGAGCAGTTGGCCCGTTTGGGTTCATAGCCCCCACGTTCGCCCACTGTGTGTGGCTCACTGCCCCCCGAGGGGGCCGCATTTCACCTTGGGGCGGCCCGGCGTTGAAACCAACCTAGCGCCTGCGCAGAACGTGGATGTATTCTTCGCCAACGGTTTCCTGAGCGACCAGTTCATTGCCGGTCTGCTTGGCAAAGGCCTGAAAGTCGCGTGTGGAGCCGGGGTCGGTCGCCACCACTTTCAGGGTTTGCCCGGTCACCATCTCGGCAAGCGCTTTCTTGGCCCTGAGAATGGGCAATGGGCAATTCAGGCCCCGGGTATCTATTTCCTTGTCGGCTTGCATATCGATTCCTTGAAACTCGTGAAAAAGCCCACGCAGGGCCACCCGTGACTAATCCCGCTTGGGAAATTCAATAAAACTGGGCGTGTGACCGCGCGACTTTAGCCAATCAGCAAGCGCGTAGCCCGTCCCGGCGGGCCAGCATTTAACATTCTGCGGCGCATACAGGCGGTAATCCACCAACTCAGGTGACAAACGCACTTCACCGTGACACACCGCATGGTAGGCGATGATGACCTGATTCATACGCTGAAAGTCATAGACACCGATCAAGTCGAGGGACTCGGTCGTCAGACTGGTTTCCTCGGCAATCTCGCGGGCAATGCCCTCTTGCGGGGTTTCACCCGCTTCCATGAAGCCGGTAATCAACGCATACATCTTGCCGGGCCACGCCGCATTGCGCGCCAACAGGACCTGCCCGTCGTATTCAATCACCGCGGCGAGCACAGGCACCGGATTGTTCCAGTGCGTGTAATCGCAGGCCGGACAGCGAAGGCGCACCTTTTCGCCCCCGTCTTCCGCCAGCGTAATGAGAGCCAGTGGTGCGGCGCATTGGGGACAAAATTTAAAGGCCGTTGTCATGCGGGAAATACTCCGGTAGAGAGGTAACGGTCGCCCCGGTCGCAGACGATGAAAACAATCGTTGCATCCTGCTCCCGGCTGGCAATCTCCTGTGCAACCCAGCAGGCACCCGCGGCCGAAATCCCGCCGAAAATACCTTCTTCGCGGGCCAGGCGGCGGCACATTTCTTCCGCATCTGACTGACTGACGTACACCAACTCATCCACATTGGCGGGGTCGTATATTTTGGGTAAGTACTCTTGGGGCCATTTGCGAATGCCCGGTATGCGTGAGCCTTCGGACGGTTGAGCACCAATGATGCGCACCGCCGGGTTCTTTTCCTTCAAATATCTCGCAACTCCAGTGATCGTGCCCGTAGTGCCCATGGCACTGACAAAGTGGGTGATTTTTCCGTGCGTATCGGCCCATATCTCGGGCCCGGTGGTCTCGTAATGGATACGCGGGTTGTCAGCATTGGCAAACTGGTCCAGCACCACGCCCTTGCCATCACGCTTCATCTGCTCGGCCAGATCACGCGCGTACTCCATGCCGCCACTCTTGGGCGTGAGAATCAACTCGGCCCCAAAAGCCTTCATGGTTTGCACCCGCTCGATGGACAAGTCCTCCGGCATGATCAGCACCATGCGGTAGCCCTTGATGGCCGCAGCCATGGCCAGCGCAATGCCGGTGTTGCCCGATGTCGCTTCGATAAGGGTGTCGCCGGGTTTGATCTCGCCACGCTCCTGGGCACGCTGGATCATGGACAGGGCGGGCCTGTCCTTGACCGAACCGGCAGGGTTGTTGCCCTCCAGTTTGCCCAATACCACGGTGTTGCGCGCAGTATTTTCGACGGCGCCAATGCGCTGCAAAGCCACCATGGGCGTTTTCCCGATCGCGTCTTCAATAGTTGGATATTTCATGCCCTTAAATGTGCCATAATTTAGGTCTTGATTTGCAGCGTCGCCCGGGTGGTGGAATTGGTAGACGCACGGGACTCAAAATCCCGCGCCGCAAGGCGTGCCGGTTCGATTCCGGCCCCGGGCACCATTTGATACTCTCAAATGGTTTCAAATAGACTCAATAACCCGCTCTCCCATTGGGACGGCGGGTTTTTTGTTGTCTTACGCATTCTCGCGGGGTAGCATGACATACCGGAATAAAGACGGTACTTTTGACGGTATTGGCAATACTGGCGCATGGAATGCACCTACGGAGAAAAACGCAAAATGCTGGCACTTGGCACCTACCCCCGGCACCACAGTGGACAGACTGTGACTCAGTTTCCTCGTGTCTCCTTGCCCATCAGAAATAATCCGATGCGGCGTGGGTTGCTCGCCATGGCTCGCCCGTTGTTCATTTGCACCATATCAATTTTTTCATTAGTTCTAATGGCAACGGGTTGTTCTTCCCTGCTGCCAAGGTCACAAACCGAATCCCCGACATTTCAAAGTTTTGACGAAGCACGCTTGGCGGTCGAATCACTGATACCCAAGGAGAGCAACCTCGCGAGCCTTGCCGAAAAGGGTTTGACCCCGGCGATACAACCCAACACCTTGATATTGACGCATACCGATATCGTACGCAGAGTCGTCAATGGCAGCGTGCTGGGGAAGGAGGATCTGGACCCCGGAATTGTGACCTGCCTAAACGCACGCGATGCCTGCCGGGGCTGGGAACTCAATGTGACCCATATCTCAAAAGCCCGCACAGGCGGTTTTTGGGCAGATTTTGTCAACTTCAAACGCAGGACCGAAACAACGGGTTGGCGCTTCAACGCGCTGATATTGCTGGTCAACGATGTGGTGGTCTATCGCGGGTGGGGCGGCCAGCCCGTTATCAACGAGGTTGAGGTCAACACCAATCCGCTGGGTCCATTGCAAGAAATGGGGCCTTCCACGGTGACTGGCAATCGCTAGTCGCCAGGATATTGCACGACCCTTGCGGACTCAGTTGGTTTTCAAGAATCGGGCCAGTACTTTCCCGGCGTCGTCCATCAATACCAGTTGATCTCGATCCAAGCGTGCCTTTCGGGTCAACTCCAGGGCTTTGAAGAACAAATCCTCCTGTGATCCGGGCATGCTCAAGCACGCCCGCCCGGTGGAAGCCAAAGGCCCTAGTCGAAGCACTCCTGCTGCGACCGATGCTGGTCCACGAAAAGGATTGCATCCACCCGTTCCGGCAACCTCGTCTGCACTGGTCCAGCGGAGTCTCGGCTTGGGAGGAGTGACCTCAGGGGCGCCGTCAATGGCAAATGCTACCCATTCGGTGCCCGCAAGACTCGCAGAAGTCAGGGCCGAAGCAACCGGCGCCTCGACGCGTGTCGGTAGCGCACAGGCGCTCAGCAGGCCTGCCAGCAACAGCGCGAAAAGCTTGAGACCGGAATAGCTGGGTGCCATGGGAACCTTTCAATCAAAAAACTTGGCGTTTGCCCAGAGTGCACCAGCCGCATCCTTGGCCGACAGTTTGGGAGCCTCGCCCAGATCAGGCCACGTGATGTTCAAAAACGGATCGTTCCAGGCAATGCACTGCTCGTGCTCCGGTGCATAGTATTCGGTTGTTTTGTACAAAAATTCTGCGGCGTCGGACATCACCACAAACCCGTGGGCAAAACCGGGTGGCACCCAGAGTTGCGCCTTGTTTTGCTCTGACAACATCGCACCGACCCACTTGCCAAAAGTAGGTGAGGAGCGACGAATGTCGACTGCGACATCAAACACTTCGCCAGCCACCACGCGAACCAATTTGCCCTGCGGTTGTTGAATTTGGTAATGCAAACCACGCAAGACTCCATGCGCTGAGCGGGAATGGTTGTCCTGGACAAATTGGGTGTCAACACCTGTAGTTGAAGCAAATGCGCGCTGATTGAAGCTTTCAAAGAAGAAACCGCGTGCGTCTCCAAAGACGCGTGGCTCGATCAGCATCACATCGGGAATCGCGGTAGGTGTGACCTTCATGGATGGGTACCCTCCTTCAGCAAGCCCAGTAAATACTGCCCGTAACCGTTCTTGGCCAAGGGTTGCGCCAGTTTGGCCAGCTGTTCGCTGCCAATAAAGCCATTGCGCCAGACAATTTCTTCCAGACATGCAATTTTCAAGCCCTGCCGGCGTTCCAGCGTGGCGATGAACTGCCCCGCCTCCAGCAGACTGTCATGGGTGCCGGTATCGAGCCAGGCGTAACCACGCTGCATGATCTGCACGTTAAGCTGCCCAAGATCGAGGTAGGCCTGGTTGACGGCCGTAATTTCCAGTTCACCACGGGCACTGGGTTTGACAGCCTTGGCAATGTCCACCACCTGCTTGTCGTAAAAATACAGCCCCGTCACCGCATAGTTGCTTTGTGGCTTGACAGGCTTTTCCTCGATGCTGCGCGCCTTGCCTGTTTCATCAAACGCCACCACGCCGTAACGCTCCGGGTCCTGCACATGGTAGGCAAACACCGTTGCGCCTTGCTGCTGTGCATCGGCGTTGCTCAGCAAAATTTGCAGGTCATGGCCATAAAAAATGTTATCGCCCAGCACCAGGGCACTGTCGTTGTTGCCGATGAACGCGTCGCCGATGATGAAGGCTTGTGCCAAGCCGTCGGGGCTGGGTTGCACGGCGTACTGCAAGTTGACACCCCACTGGCTGCCGTCGCCCAACAACTGCACAAAGCGGGGCGTGTCTTGCGGGGTGCTGATGATCAAAATGTCGCGAATACCGGCCAGCAGCAGGGTGCTCAGGGGGTAGTAAATCATCGGCTTGTCATACACCGGCAAGAGCTGTTTGCTCATCGCAAGCGTAGCGGGGTGCAGGCGGGTGCCCGATCCGCCCGCCAGGATGATGCCCTTGCGGGACGTGGAATGGGGTTTATTGGTTGCGGCCATAGTCAATCTCGTTCAACATGCGTTTTACGCCCTCCTGCCATTGCGGCAAGGAAAGGTCGAAGGTGGTTTGCAGCTTGGTGGTGTCCAGCCGTGAATTGTGGGGGCGCCTGGCCGGTGTGGGGAAGGCCGATGTAGGCACAGCCACAATTTCTTTTGCTACTATTTTTATAGCTGGTTGCGCACATTCGGCGAGGGCTACCACGTATTTGGCATATGCATGCCAGTTGGTGCTGCCGCCTGCAACCAGATGGTAAATGCCAGCCAAGGCCGCATTCCCTGCTGCCTGGCATGGTTGGACCTTGCGAATAGCATGCGCGGTTACATCGGCGATCAAATCGGCCCCGGTGGGCGCACCCGTCTGGTCGTTAATCACTTGCAGCGTCTCGCGTTCCTTGGCTAAGCGCAACATGGTCTTGGCAAAGTTGCCACCGCGGGCAGCGTACACCCAACTGGTACGAAAAATGAGATGCCGTTCGCAACGTGCAACGGCCTTTTCGCCTTCGAGTTTGGTGCGACCGTAAACACTTAGCGGACCGGTTGCATCACCTTCTTTCCAGGGCTCGGTACCGCTGCCGTCGAATACGTAGTCGGTGCTGTAATGCACCAACCAGGCGCCCAGGCGCTGTGCCTCATCAGCCAACACCCCCGGTGCCAGCGCGTTCAATAGGCGCGCGAAATCGGGCTCGCTTTCGGCTTTGTCCACAGCGGTGTGTGCGGCAGCGTTGACGATGACGTCGGGGCGCACCGTGCGCACTGTTTCGGCCAATGCGTCCAACTGCGTGAAGTCGCCGCTCAAGCCGCCGGGATTGGTGGCGCGGTCCAGCCCCATCACCCACAACTCACCCAGCGGGGCCAGGCTGCGCTGCAATTCCCAGCCGACCTGACCATCGGTACCCAGCAAAAGTATCTTCATACTACGGTTGCGGCGTTGCCGTATTGCGTTTGCACCCAGTCGCGGTAGCCGCCGCTTTGCACGTTAGCCACCCAGTCCTGATTAGATAAATACCATTGCACCGTTTTGGCAATGCCGGTGTCGAAGGATTCGGCAGGCTTCCAGCCCAGATCACGTTCAATCTTTCTGGCATCGATGGCGTAACGGCGGTCGTGCCCCGGGCGGTCGGTCACAAAGGCGATCTGGTCTGCGTAAGGCTTGCCGTCGGCGCGCGGCTGCAAGGAGTCGAGAAGCCCGCAAATGGTACGCACGATGTCCAGGTTGGCCTTCTCGTTCCAGCCGCCCACGTTGTAGGTATCGCCCAGCTTGCCGGCTTCCAGCACACGGCGTATGGCACTGCAATGGTCCTTGACGTACAGCCAATCACGGATCTGCTGCCCGTCCCCATATACCGGCAGGGTCTTGCCTGCCAACGCATTGACGATCACTAGCGGAATGAGCTTCTCAGGAAAATGGTAGGGGCCATAGTTGTTCGAGCAATTGGTGGTCAGCACCGGCAGGCCATAGGTGTGGTGCCAGGCACGCACCAAATGGTCGCTGGCGGCCTTGCTCGCGCTGTAGGGGCTGTTGGGCTCATATGTATGGGACTCGGTAAAGGCCGGGTCCCCCTTTGACAGCGAACCGTACACCTCGTCCGTTGATACATGGAGAAAACGGAAGTCTTCCTTCTGCACCATTGGCAAGGCACTCCAATAGCTGCGCACCGATTCGAGCAACTGGTAGGTTCCAACAATATTGTTCTGCACAAACTCGCCGGGCCCATGAATGGAGCGGTCAACATGCGATTCGGCAGCAAAATTCACCACCGCGCGCGGTTGGTGTCGCGCCAGCAATTCCGGTACCAGCCCGGCGTCACCAATGTCACCCTTCACAAAGACGTGCCGGGGATCATCTTTCAAACTGGCCAGGTTTTGCAAATTGCCAGCGTAGCTCAGCTTATCCAGGTTGACCACGGTCTCTTGCGACTGTGCAAGCCAATCCAGCACGTAGTTCGAACCAATAAATCCGGCACCGCCGGTGACAAGAATGGTCATGGAGTGTTCTATCCCTGAAATTGAAGCCAAGATAATACCTGTGGCCGATTTTCGCAGACAATGCCGCCACTCCCCACGTCCATGCAAAACCATTTAAGTCAAACTCCATCCTGGCAGCAAACCCCCGCGCTGTTCTGGTGGATATTGGGTGGATTTGTCGCACTGGCGTTACTACCGACGGCATGGACAGCAATGGATCTAGGTGCTGCAGCGTTGTTTATTGGGCAAGCCGCGCCAATTGGCGCTGCAAAGTGGTGGTGGGTGGAGTGGATCAATCTGTACATTCCTGCCGCGTTTCGCACGATGGTTGTAGTAGCACTGTTGGGTTGGCTATTGGTCAATCTGCGGCCATGGGGCAAAAGATGGCGCCTGCCGTTGGCCTTTGTGGTGTTGGCGGGTGCTCTGGGGCCGGGTTTACTGGTCAACAACGGGTTCAAGGACAACTGGCAGCGTGCGCGCCCCTACCAGGTACAGCCTTTTGGTGGAACGCAGCAATTTACCCGTGCCGCGGTGATGACCGATCAGTGCAACAACAACTGTTCATTTGTCAGCGGACATGTGGCTTGCGGGTTTTTCTTTGTTTCAATGATGCTGGTCCACCGGCGCCGCCAACGCATGTGGGCCATTACTGGGGTGACTGCCGGCCTGGTCATTGGCTTTTCCCGCATGGCTGACGGTGCACACTGGCTCAGTGACGTCCTGTGGGCCAGTCCGATTACGTTGCTGTGCAGCTGGTTTATCTGGAAAATATTGATCCGTTTTTACCCATCTCCGTATGTCGGGACTTCATCGGGATAGCGATCCGGGGGTACCTGCGTAAAATCTTTTGCAGTACACAACTTTTTGGTACACCCCAGGACTACACGATGGACTTGATTTTTGCCGACGAAGAGGAACCCACCGCCGACAACGCCAAAAAGGCTGCCAAGAAACCATGGTGCATTCTGTTGGTGGATGATGATGCGGAAGTTCATGCTGTAACCCGTCTGGCACTAAAGGGATTTGAATTTCAGGGAAGCCAACTGGAACTCATCAGTGCAAGCACCGGGCAGGCCGGGCGCGAAGTGTTTCAAAGCAGGGACGACATTGCGTTGGCTATCGTCGACGTCGTGATGGAAACAGACCACGCCGGACTGGATCTTGTGCATTACGTGCGCAATACGCTGGGAAATCACCGCACACGACTGGTCATGCGCACCGGACAACCCGGCCAGGCCCCAGAAGACCGAGTTATTCGCGAATACGATATCGACGACTACAAAGAGAAAACAGACCTGACGATACAAAAACTGCGTACTTTGCTTTACAGTAAATTGCGTGCGTACCGCGACCTGTGCATCATTGAATACCAGCGTGATGGCCTGGCAAGAGTACTGGGTGCTACAGCCATGGTGCAAAGTGCCGAGTCCCTAACCGTCTTCGCAACGGCCGTGCTGGACCAACTTACCTCACTACTAAACCTGGACCGTTCTGCCCTGTACTGCATCGTCCTGCCCAATCCGGGAAACGGCGAACACGAATCAAAAACAATTGCGGCTACTGGTGATTTCGTGCAGTACAGCACAGACACCCGGTTCACTGATCTGCCCGAAATCGTTTCACAACGATTCGATCAAGTACTCGAACAAAAAGCGGCCCAGCATTTTGAAGATGCCTACGTTCTCTACACTGCGTCCAAGAACGGTGGATGCAACCTGCTCTACCTGAAGCATGCTGCCGAATTGGAGAAGATGGACCGCCAACTCCTTGAAATTTACACCCAGAGTGTCGCAATAACCTTTGAAAATATTAACCTGCAAGAGGAACTGCGGGAAACCCAGAAGGAACTGGTCTACACGCTAGCGGATGCTGTCGAAGCCCGTAGCAAAGACACCGGTGCACATGTCAAGCGGGTTGCCCTGATATGTGAACTATTGGCGCGCCTCTACGGGTTGCCGGAAGCCCAGGTCATGCTGATCAAGACGGCTTCACCGCTGCACGATATTGGCAAGGTTGCCATACCAGATAACATTTTGAGAAAGCCGGGTAAATTGGACGCGGATGAGTGGGCGCTGATGCAACAACATGCCCAATTTGGGCTGGAGATACTGCAACGATCCAATCGCCCACTCATGAAATTGGGGGCAGAGATTGCCTTGTCTCACCACGAGCGTTGGGATGGCACCGGCTACCCGAGCGGACTCGCCGGAAGTGCCATTCCTGTTTCCGGACGCATTACGGCACTCGCCGATGTGTTCGATGCTCTTGGCTCGCGTCGAAGTTTCAAAGAACCTTGGTCGGAAAACATGGTGACGGAGGCGATCCGCGTGGGTCGTGGCACCCAGTTTGAACCCATACTGGTTGACCTGCTACTGGACAACCTGGCTACCTTCAATGCATTTCGAATAGAGCACCCAGATCAGGTTTAGCCCGTTCACGAACCCGAATCCTCCAGCGAGGCCAGGCCACTGAGCACGGTCGGAAAACGCAGTCGCAGACGCAATTCCTGCTTCATTCTGGTGTTGTCCATACGACGGGACTCACTCATGAAACTCAGCAGCATCAACGGCAATTGTTCAGTTGCTCCCGCACGTGCAATACGTGGGGGACGCGGCAAACCATACAAGTCCGCAGCAAGGTCAAAGTAGTCGCCCATTTTCATGCTGCTGTCGTCATTGACGTTGTAGACCCGCTGGGGTGCGCCACGCCATAAGGCAAGACAACACGCGCGAGCCAGATCGTCAGCTTGTATATGGTTCGTAAAAACATCGTCCTGCTGCTGCAATACCGGTGTCGCTTTCACGAGTCTTGCTCGGGGCGTTCCACCTTCCCGGTCTTGTGCGTAGATTCCTGGAATCCGAAGAATACTGACACGTGTCGCCGTTGAACGCCCCCAAAATCGAATCCGCGATTCTGCATCCACGCGCCGATGCGCGCGTGGCGTATGGGCGTTAACGACACGCGTCTCGTTAACCCAATCCCCGTCGCAATTACCGTACACGCCGCTCGTTGACCCATACACAACACATGCAGGCTTCTGACGCAAACGCAATGCACACATCAATGCCTCGGTACGCGAGTCAACCCAACCTTCCGATGGCGGAGGCGCAAGGTGTACTACACGGCTAGCGATGCCGGCAAGCCGCGTCAATGATGTGCGCTGGTCCAAGTTGCCAAGTAGCGGTGTAATCCCCTTGGATCGCAATTCCCCTACTCGAAGGGAATCGGACGTGAGCGCCAGCAACCGAACACGATTGCGTAATTGACCTGCCACCCGCAAGCCCACATCGCCACAGCCGACGATCAAAACACGTTCCCGACGAAAACGCGCGGGCAGGGATCCAAGGGGAGTCAGGTTTGAGGGCAAAATCGTGGTTTGATACAAATGCAAGAGTTCCGAGGATACCTACAAGATGACGTCAAGCGAAATTGCCAGCCCACTTTTTTCAGTTCTGGTGCAGCCCAGCGGGCGCACATTCCATGTCGATGCGGGCGAAGCGGTGCTGACCGCAGGGATTCGCCAGGGAATAGGGCTCCCGTATGGCTGCAAAGACGGAGCCTGCGGGTCTTGCAAATGCAAACTGCTATCTGGGTCGGTTGTTCACGGAGTTCACCAGAGCAAGGCCCTCAGTGCAGACGAAGCGAACTCCAACCTGATACTGACTTGCTGCGCCGTACCCCAGTCAGACCTGGTCCTCGAATCCCGCCAGGTTACTGAGATCGGTGCCATGCCCATTAAGAAGTTGCCAACACGGGTGACGTCCTTGATAAAGAAATCACCCGATGTCATGGCGTTACAGTTGCAACTGCCAGCCAACGACACCTTCGGTTACCGCGCCGGACAATACATTGAGTTCATTTTGCGAGACGGGTCACGGCGCAGCTATTCCATGGCCAACGCACCGCATCTGGGCCCAAACATTGAACTTCACATTCGGCATATGGTGGGTGGCAAGTTCACAGACCATGTGTTTGGCGACATGAAGGAGAAGGAAATTTTGCGCATAGAAGGCCCGTTTGGCTCCTTCTTCCTTCGCGAGGACTCCAGCAAGCCCATTATTCTCGTGGCATCGGGCACTGGCTTTGCCCCCATCAAAGCGCTGATCGAGCATATGCAGCACAAAGGAGTGAATCGACCCGTCACGCTGTATTGGGGCGCCAGACGACCGGAAGATTTGTACATGCATGACTGGGTACAGGAGCAGCTCAAAAGTCTGCCCAATCTGCACTACGTTCCAGTGGTATCTGATGCCACGGCGCAAGACGCCTGGACAGGTCGCACTGGTTTTGTACACCGCGCCGTACTTCAAGACCATCCTGACCTCTGCGGTCATCAGGTTTACGTGTGCGGAGCGCCCATCGTCGTCGAGTCGGCCAGGGCAGACTTCTCGTCGTTGGCCCAATTACCCCCGGAGGAGTTCTTTGCCGACTCCTTTACCTCAGAAGCCGATAAGGCACATTGAACGTTTATTCGCCCAGATAAGCGGCCCGCACGCGTGGGTCGTTGAGCATTTGCGCAGCGTCGCCTGACATGGTGACGATACCGGACTCCATAACGTAACCGCGGTTGGCGATAGCAAGCGCCCTGCTGGCATTTTGTTCAACTAACAGCACAGTGACGCCTTGCGCGTAGACATCACGCACCACTTCAAAAATCTTGTCCACCATGATGGGAGACAATCCCATTGAAGGTTCATCCAGCAACAGTACTTTGGGGCGGCTCATCAGCGCACGTCCCATCGCCAACATTTGCTGCTCGCCACCCGACATGGTTCCCGCCAACTGGTCTTTGCGTTCGCGCAGGCGTGGAAAAATGGTAAACATCTTTTCCATGTCAGACGCAATGCCATCCTTATCATCACGAATGTAGGCACCCATCTGCAGGTTCTCGATGATGGTCATGCGCGTGAATACGCCACGACCTTCTGGCACCATGGCCAAACCTTGCTTGACCAGGTCCCACGGGCCCTGACCCCGAATGCTCTTGCCCAGGTATTCAATGTCGCCCGCATTGATGGGCAGCGTGCCGGTAATCGCCTTCATGGTGGTGGTTTTACCTGCTCCATTGGAGCCGATCAGCGACACCAGTTCGCCTTCGTGGACCTCAAAATCAACGCCCTTGACGGCCTGTATTCCCCCGTAGGAAACCTTTAAACCGGTCACTTTGAGCAAAGTCTGTTTTGTCATTGTCTTATTCTCCTGAAGCCGCCTAGTGGCCGCTAGTGCCCAGATACGCTTCAATCACTTTTTCATTGCGCTGCACGTCCGCAGGCGTCCCTTCGGCAATCTGCTTGCCATAGTCCAGCACGGTCACGCGGTCACACAAGCCCATGACCAGTTTGACGTCATGTTCGATCAACAAAATGGTGCGGTTGTCCTTGCGAATACGGTCAATCAATTCGCGCAGCATTACTTTCTCGGTAGCATTCATACCGGCTGCTGGTTCGTCCAACGCAATCAACTGCGGATCCGTCGCCAGTGCCCGCGCAATTTCCAGGCGGCGTTGGTCTCCGTAGCTCAGCGTGCGGGCTTTATAGTCAGCGAATTTACCAATGCCAACGTAGTCCAGTAACTCCTGCGAACGGGCGGCGATAGCGGCCTCCTCGGCCTTGAAACTCGCGGTCCGGAAAACTGCACCAAGCAGGCCAGAATGGGTACGGATATGTCGCCCGACCATGACATTTTCCAGCGCCGTCATCTCGGCAAAGAGGCGAATATTCTGAAAAGTCCGCGCAATACCTGCCTTGGCGACCGCGTGCACCGCCGTTGGCTGGTAGGTTTTTCCCGCCAGCTCGAAACTACCGCTGTCCGGGGTGTAAAGACCTGTCAACACATTGAAAAAAGTGGTTTTACCAGCGCCGTTGGGGCCGATCAAGCCGTAGACCTGCCCACGCTTGATGTTGATTCCAACATCGCTCAGGGCCTGCAGGCCGCCAAATCGCTTGGAAACGCCGGAGACGTTAAGTACTGTATCTGTCATGGTGGCTCCGTTCAGCTCTTCACGTTTTGCAAGGATTTGCCGTGCTCGGGCGAAGGCCACAGACCACGCGGACGCAACAGCATGACGCTAATCATGGCCAATGCAATCAACAGTTGACGCAGAATGGAAGCATCGAGTCGCCCGCCAGTCATATCCTGCAGCGGGCCCGCAATGTAGCGCAACACCTCGGGCAGTGCCGACAGCAGAACCGCTCCCAGAATGACGCCAGGTAAATGGCCCACACCTCCGAGCACAACCATCGCCACAATCATCACAGACTCCATCAAGCTGAACGACTCTGGCGAGATGAAGCCCTGAAATGCCGCGAACATGGCGCCAGATACGCCACCAAACGTAGCACCCATGCCGAAGGCCAACAGCTTCAGGTTGCGGGTATTAATGCCCATGGCTTTGGCAGCGATTTCGTCCTCGCGAATCGCCATCCAGGCACGTCCGACACGGGACAACTCCAACCGGTGGCAAATGACGACGCTGACAACGACCAGGGCCAAGAACAGGTAGTAGTACAAGGATACCGACGCGACCTCAAAGCCCGCTACTACAACTTTTTTACCCAGATCCAAGCCAAAGAAATGCAATGAATCAATCTGGCTAATGCCCTTGGGTCCATTGGTGATGTTGACGGGTTGGTCCAAGTTATTCAAAAACACGCGAATAATTTCACCAAATCCCAGCGTCACGATGGCCAGATAGTCACCCCGCAATCGCAATGTCGGCGCACCCAGCAGCACACCAAAAAGACCCGCCAACCCGGCAGCCATCGGAATCACGATCCACAGCGGCGTATGCAAACCGGAAGGGAACATTTCGGCAATAGCAGGGAAGGTATCGGTGAGTTGTGGTGATGCCATCAGCCCAAACATGTACGCACCAATGGCGAAAAATGCGACATAGCCCAAATCGAGCAAGCCAGCATAGCCAACCACAATGTTCAGCCCCAGTGACAGTAGCACGAACAGCAGCGCCATGTCCGCAATGCGCACCCAGGCATTGCCAAAACTTTGCAGCAATAGAGGTAGGACCAACAGGCCAACGGCTGCGGCCAAGAAGGTAAATATTTTTTGATTCTTCATTTGCGTGTGCTCCTCAAGCGCGATCTGCCACCCGCTCACCCAGCAAGCCAGAAGGCCGCAGCGTCAGCACAATGATCAGGACAATGAACGCAAAAATGTCGGAATAGTGACTACCCAGCACACCCCCCGTAAGGGCGCCGATATAGCCCGCACCGATCGACTCGATCAGGCCCAGCAAAATCGCACCAACCACGGCACCAGCCAAATTGCCGATGCCTCCAAACACGGCTGCTGTAAATGCCTTTAACCCTGGCAAAAAACCCATGGCGTGCTGCGCAGTTCCGTAATTGGACGCGTACATGACACCTGCAATGGCGGCCAGGACGGCACCAATAATGAACGTAGCAGAGATCACCACGTCAGGCTTCACGCCCATCAGACCGGCCACGCGCGGATTTTCAGCGGTTGCACGCATCGCACGCCCCAATTTGGTGTAATTCACCAGCCACATCAGGAGGCCCAGTGAAACTGCCGTGAATCCGAGAATCATGACTTGGGTTGGCGAGATCACCGCACCACCAATTTCGATGGGCGTGTTGGACAACAAGGTCGGATAAGACTTGAAGTTAGGCTTCCAGATGATCATCGCAAGCGTCTGCAACAGGATTGACATGCCGATAGCGGTAATCAGCGGCGCCAGTTTGGGGCTATTGCGCAAGGGTCGGTATGCGACCTTTTCAATCGTGAAATTCAGCGCCGCTGCCACGATGCACGCAATCACCAGCGCAATCAACAAAACAATGTACCCGGGAGTTCCGGGCATGGACTCCTGCATCAGACCAATGATGGTCCAACTGGTCAACGCCCCCACCATCATCACTTCACCGTGGGCAAAATTGATGAGGTTGATGATTCCGTACACCATGGTGTAGCCCAGCGCAATGAGCGCGTACATGCTACCCAACACCAGACCGTTGATGATCTGCTGTAACAAAATATCCATAAGGTTCTCCGAATTTTTGGCCGACGTCCAAATCATCCCTCGGTTGCGCAGCCATTTGAAAGTCTGAAGATGCAGCCTAGAGGGCCATACCTGATCATTAGCAAAGAGCTTGCCACCATAACTAGGGCGTACGGCAAGTGAAGCGAATTGTAGTCAAGGGCTGGCTTCTGGGGGCTCGCCCTGCATTTGGGTTTACCCCTAGCCACGGTGTCACATCAGCGGAATCTTTCGAAAGTTAGCGCAGCTAATAGTGTGCCGCAGTTTCCCCGACAAGCCCGCACATCAGGACGAAGCATCCGGGACGGGGCGATTCGCTACATTGAGCGCTTTCATTTGCCGCATCTTTTCCGCGATCCGGATTTCAAGCCCGCGCTCTACCGGACGGTAAAAACACGGTGCGGCCATGCCATCGGGCAAATAGCGCTCACCCGCCGCAAATCCGTCACGCTCATCGTGCGCGTACCGGTACCCCTTGCCATAGTCCAGCGATTTCATCAATTGGGTCGGTGCATTGCGCAAGTGCATCGGAACAGGCCGGGTACCCTCCTTCTTGACCAGTGCCCGGGCCTCATTGAACGCCTGGTAAACGGCATTGGATTTGGGTGCCACGGCCAGATAAACCGCGCACTGCGCCAGGGCCAGTTCACCCTCTGGGCTACCCATGCGCTCGTACACATCGGCTGCGTCCAGCGACAACCGCAATGCTCTGGGGTCGGCAAGACCAACATCTTCGCTGGCCATGCGAATGAGACGCCGTGCCAGGTAACGCGGATCCGCTCCACCATCGAGCACGCGCACCAGCCAATACAGCGCCGCATCGGGGTCCGAACCACGCACCGACTTGTGCAGCGCGCTGATGGAGTCGTAGAACTGATCACCCCCTTTGTCATAGCGCCGCATGCGCTCACCCAGGACCTTGATGAGCCACAAGTCTGTGATCTGCTCCAGGCGCTCTTGTCTGGCAGCCACAGCCAGGGTCTCCAGCGTGTTCAGGAGGCGCCTTGCATCACCGTCCGCGTACGCGATCAAACGATCAATCGCTATGCTTTCAATAGCGGGCAACGCACATTCGACGAGGGCTGCGCTCACAATTTGCTTAAGGTCCTGCTCTGTGAGAGGTTGCAGTACATAAACCGCTGCACGCGAGAGAAGCGCGGCATTCACCTCAAAGGACGGGTTCTCGGTTGTCGCACCAATGAAGGTAAACAGGCCGCTTTCCACATGCGCCAAAAATGCATCCTGCTGACTTTTGTTGAACCGGTGCACCTCGTCCACAAACACGATGGTCCGCCGCCCGTGCGCCAGTGCCACTTGCGCCTGCTCCACTGCCTCCCGAATGTCCTTAACGCCCCCCAGGACAGCACTGATTGAAATGAATTGCGCGTCAAACGCGTCAGCCATCAACCGCGCGATGGTGGTCTTTCCAACCCCAGGAGGCCCCCATAGGATGCAACTATGGGGCTGGCCCGACTCAAACGCCAGTCTCAATGCCATACCTTCCCCCAGCACATGTTGCTGCCCGACGACCTCCCTCAGGCGCCTGGGGCGCAAGCGCTCGGCCAGCGGTTGGAGGTTGGGGCTTGATGTAGAGGTCACTGCACGAAATGATGGGCGTCTGCCCGAGTTTAAGCGGCCAATCAGGGAACCCACCCTAACTCCCAACGGAATTGATATATGGCAATGTCAGCAAAAACCAGCCCCACTAAAGTCACCCCGTTCACTGCAATCCAAATTCAATACCTGGAGACAATCCATGCCAACACCCCTGATGATCGATTCCATCGACGCCGCCGTCGACCATGTGCTGGACACAACTCCGGGTGACATCGTGTTGGGCATTCCGCTCGGCGTTGGCAAGCCCAACCCGTTTGTCAACGTACTCTACCGCCGTGTAAAGGCCAACCCTGCCCGTCGTTTAAAGATCATCACCGCGCTCTCGCTGGAAAAGCCGGTAGGGAAAAGCGAACTGGAGCGGCATTTTCTGGCACCGCTAGTAGAGAGGGTTTTCGAAGACTATCCCGACCTGGAATACGTCAAGGACCTGCGTGGCGGGGGACTGCCCGCCAACATTGAGGTCTGCGAAGTTTTCATGAAAACCGGTGACTACCTCGGCAATGAAGTCGCCCAGCAAAACTACATGTCCACCAACTACACGCATATCGCGCGAGACATGGTTTCGCAAGGAATGAATGTGATGGCGCAGGCCGTGGCGTGCAAGGAAGACAGCAACGGATTGCGGCTGAGTCTGTCCAGCAACCCGGATGTTGTAATGGAAGTGATGGAGATGTTCCGAGAATCCGGCAAAAAATTCACAGCCGTGGGCGTTATCAACAATCAGATGCCGTTCATGCCCAATACAGCCGAAGTGAAACCGGCCTTCTTTGATATTTTGGTTACGGACCTGGCAGGCACGCACGCAGTTTTTGCCCCTCCCAATAACAAAGTGAGTCTTACTGATTACTCGATCGGCCTGCATGCATCGAGCCTTGTCACCGACGGAGGCACGCTACAGATCGGCATCGGGTCACTGGGTGATGCCATTGGTCAAGCTCTGATCGTGCGCGACCGCCACAGCACCGAATACCGGCGAATTCTGGAATCCTTGTGCCCAGACGGATTGGCTGGACGCGACTTCAGTCGCTTTGACACCGGCCTGTACGGCTGCTCAGAGATGTTTGTAAACGGCTTTCTCAAGCTCATTGAGGCAGGCATCATTCGCCGCGAAGTATTCAGCGACGTTGTGCTTCAACAGCTGCTCAACAAGGGGGTTATCAGCGACGCAACGGTCACACCACAAACCCTTAGGGCCTTATTGGACTCGGGTCGCGTGCGTTCCCCGGTCGGAGCAGAAGACCTCGCGTACTTACAACGTTTTGGCGTCGTGCGTGCCGATGTAACCCAGGTAGGTGAACTCCTTGCTATGGGCGAGCTGCAATGTAGCGCCAACCTTCACGAGGACGCTGCCTTCGACTTTGTCTGCCAGCACATGCTGGGCACCCGTCTACTGGGTGGCATCTTTATGACAGGTGGCTTCTTCCTGGGACCGCGTGATTTTTATGAGCGCCTGCGAACCATGCCGCCGCATGAGCTGGCCAAGATCGATATGACGCGCATCGACTTCATCAATCAGCTCTATGGTCAGGAAGACCTCAAACGCGCCCAGCGACGCAATGCCCGCTTTATGAATACCACCATGATTGTGACCCTCCTGGGTGCAGCAGCCAGTGATGCACTAGAGTCAGGACAGGTTGTCAGCGGGGTTGGCGGGCAATACAACTTTGTTGCAATGTCGCACGCCCTGACTGATGCACGACTCATCATGATGCTGCGCTCCACCCACGACAATAAGGACGGACTCAAGAGCAGCATCGTGTGGAACTACGGCCACGTCACCATTCCCCGCCACCTACGCGACATCGTCATCACCGAATACGGCGTAGCCGAACTCCGTGGCCAGCCCGATAGTGAAGTCATTAAGCGTCTGATCGCGGTAGCCGACTCGCGCTTCCAGGACGATCTGGTCAAGCAAGCCAAGGCCCATGGCAAGTTGGATGCGCATTATGAGGTTCCCGAGCGATATCGCAAAAACCTTCCACAAGCACTCATCGAAAAGCTCCGCCCCTGGGCGGAAGCTGGCTTGCTGCCAGACTTCCCATTTGGGACCGATCTGACCAAGGAAGAATTGCACATCGTTAGAGCTCTCAAGAAACTCAAACATGCATCTGAGCATCCGACTGAACTGTTGTCACTGGCCCTCAAGAGTTTTTGGGGTGGCAAGGAAATGCCACAGCCGTACCAAGAGCGACTCGGACTGGCCGATGCGCACAGCTTCAAGGACACAGTGATGCGCCGCCTGTTAGCCGGCAACTTGTAAGACCTGAGGTCGTCACATAAAAATGCACTTGCCGTCCTTGCACCGGATGGACTGCTCGACACCGTGATTCAGGATCTCGAATGGTGTCCAGGCATGGGTCGGCCATTTCTACACCGAACCATTGGGTCGGTGGAGGCAACAAACGCCATTGGTGCGTTGAAGTCCAAGCTGGCTTTAGCCCTGGGCAGTTCAGCTAGCCTAAGTGAATACGTCACGAGCAACTATTTGGTGCTGCACGTGCAGATTGACGAAAATATACACCTGCTGTCGATCAAGCAACACCGCCAGCTTTCGTTTGATTTTGAGGCGCATTGGGGTGCTGGCACTTGAACCCACATATCGATACTGACAATCAGCACTCAAGTTCAACCGTTTCCCGTCGATAAAAAGATACGATTGAAGCCGTCTAGAAAGCGCCCCCATGAACATTACCAGTATGTCTTCGGTACAGGCAGCGGCATCTGCCGCTCAGAGTGATACTGCCGACAGCGTGAACATTTTGGTGTTGAAAAAGGCTCTGGATATGCAGGCCACCACAGCGATGACATTATTACAAACGCTGCCTCAACCGCCCTTGGCGACCATTGGTTCAGTCGGGACAAAAGTGAATACATTTGCTTGAAATATTGAGACCGCTGGTTGTCCACAATAACGCCGTATGAACATTGAATTTCCACTGGCTGCAAAAGTGCGTTTCACGCAAAAGCGTTTGTCCATTTTGACACCGCGCGATAGGCAAGGTTTAGCGGGGCGCATTGGCATCACGCAAACGGATAGCTCTGTCGTTAGCAAACCAACGGTTTATTTTCCGGCGGATGGCCCCAATCTTGAAATTCGTCTGTTTCGAGTAGACCCGAGCCACCTTGAACTGGTTGAGCTTCCACCCCATACCGAAATTGCGTCCAGCCTCAACGAAAGTGACACGCACTTTGACGCTCATCGCCCTGCTGAGGTCGACGCCACTGTTTCTGCTGATAGCGGCGGCCGTCTTTCCCAGAATGAAATGGACAATTTATTTGATTGAGACCGCCACACGGACATTTCAGGCAAGACCAGTTGACAAGCTTATTTGTAGTCCGCTTGCTCTTTTTGACGTTGTGTCAATCGCTAGCCGCAGTAAACCTGGATGGGCCTCAATTAAGGTAAAGTATTCGCGGGCTCGCGTGATACCGGTGTAGACCAATTCCCTGGTCAGAACCTTTCCACCTCCCTGAGGAAGAACCAATGCCGTGTGTAAAAACTCCGATCCTTGGCTCTTGTGAACGGTCATCGCGAATGCTGTTTCTATGTGTGCCAGTCGACTTACACCTACCGAGCGCAGTTTTTCACCGTCCAGGAAGTAAACACGCAACCCCGCCGATCCCGGCGGACCTTGTAAAGTTACACCCACGTCCCCGTTGAATACTCCCAGTGCCGGGTCGTTACGGGTAACCATGACCGGGCGTCCGACATACCACTCGCCTCGGGGGTTCAGTAGCCCGGCACGTTCCAAAGCGCGTTGCACTGACTGGTTCAAACTGCGCGTGCCCCAATCCCCTTCGTGCACCGCACACAGAATGCGGAAGCGATCAAAGGCCAATAAAACACGCTTCACCCAGGCCTCGTGGTCGTCATTCTTTTCCAAGTCTGCTTTGGATCGTGCATTGACAAGCCGCAAGTAGTCGGCATAACAGGCAGTGGCCCCCGTGCGACCCTGGACGCCAAGCTCCAAAACCGTCGCCACGGTCGGTTGCATCGTTGACTGCAGCACGCCTGTGGTGTCGTCTGTAATCAGGTTGTGCGCCCTATCGCAATGGCCCGCATTGACCGCCAGTGCCAGTTGACCTATGAGCCCGCCAAAGCGACGACTTGTTCGCAACATGACCGTCTGCTGTGACAAAGGGGTTGGATGGGTGCTATCGGCGACAAACTCACTTGGCAGAACCTGGGAGGCTGTAGCCTTGGCATAACGTGCCGTTTCAACGTTGTAGTTTCCGGCTATTGCATCGCGACACAGGTCGCCCAGTACTGCGCCCGCCTCTACTGAAGCAAGCTGGTCCTTGTCGCCGAGCAATATCAACTTGGCCCCTGCGGGTAGCGCCTGCAGCAATGCGGACATCATTTCCAGGTGGATCATGGATGCCTCGTCCACGATCAGAATATCGACGTCCAGCAGGTTGGTGGCATTGAACCGGAACTCACGCGTATCGACACGAGCGCCCAACAGAGAATGCAAAGTTCTGGCCGCGCCCATGCGCATCGTCAGGGAGCCTAGGTCCAGGTCGTCGCCCAGACGCGCGCTCAGCTCTTGAAGTGAGAAGTCAATCGATTGACGCAGTCGGGCGGCAGCTTTTCCCGTAGGCGCTGCCAACGCCACGCGAAGGCGCTCAGGCGCATCGCTCATTGCAAACAACAATGCAAGTAGCCGGGCCGCCGTATAGGTCTTGCCCGTGCCTGGACCCCCTGTGATAACTGTCAGGCTCGCGCGCAGGGCAACCGCACAGGCAATCTTTTGCCAATCCACTTCTTTGCCATCCGTTGGAGGCTTGTCATCTGCGTCGAACAACCGCCCCAGCCATTTGGAGGCCAATGACTCGTCCACTTCCTGGCTGGACGCACAGCGCTGAAGGATTGCATGTGCAACCTGTTGCTCGTGCAGCCAGTAGCGGCGCAGGTACAGCAATGGCTCGCCATCGGTACCGCTCAGAACCAGGGGCTGCCCGAGGTCACTGGGGTCGTCAAAAGACCGAACCAGGGGGCTCGCACGCAATGCACTAAGCCATTCATCCAGCCCCCTGGGCAAACCGCTCCAAAGCACTTGCACTTCAGCTTGTGCAAGCGGCGGCCAAGCGAGTACATCATCCGGGTTGGTTACCAGCAAGCGCAGCGGCAGACACGTGTGCCCCCGCCCTTCCATCTGTGCGAGAACCGCCGTGCAAACCAGCAGGACAGGTGATGCAGACCCATCCAGCTCCTGCATAAAAGTGGCCATGGCGCTGTCCAGCCGACGCAGCCAGCCCTTGTCGGCCCAGGCATGAAGGACTGCCAGGGCGGCAGCAGAAGGTGTAGTTGCGGATTCGATCATGGGGGCTTCACCAAGTGCGTCTGTATCAATGAGGGTGTTCATACCTGTGCCTCCTCTTCGCACAGCATGGCACCCAGTGCATCCATCAGTGCGATGCTTGCCGGAATCAAACAGACACCACTTTGCGGTCCCTTGATGCCACGCAGGAACAGGTACACCGCTCCCCCAAGATGCTGCTCGGGGTCGTAGTTAGCGCCGAGTCGAAGTTTGAGCAATCGGTGCAGTGCGAGCATATAGATGGCTGCCTGCACGTCGTACCGGTGGTGCGCCATGGCGTGCGAAAGTGCATCGCTGCTGTAGGCAGCGTCGTCCTCACCGAGGTAGTTGGACTTGTAATCCAGCACCCAGTATTTGCCCTCGCTCTCAAAGACCAGGTCTGCAAAGCCCATCAGCATGCCGTGGAGTTGGCGCTCAGCCAGTGCAGGACGATCTACGCCTGCAAGCACGTGCGCGCGGCAATGCGCGTCCATTGCCTTGGCTTCTATGTGGTCTGCAGGAAGCCAGAACTCCATTTCCGGCAGCACATGCACCAGATCCATCAGCGTCGCGTCGGGTCCGGGCAGCCGGGTTTGAACGACTTCGGACAACCAGTCCACTACAACTTGCGCGTGTTTACCCCGACCGGAACGTTCACAGCGACGCTGCAGGCGCTGTGTCAGCGCCTCATTACCTGGCAATGCAAAACCTTCAGGAGTCAGCCATTCCAGTTGATCATGCAAGAAGTTACCCGCTTCGGCCCCCTTGGGGAACTTGTGCCAGGCATGCTGGCTGGACGCAGGGGTACCTTTAGACGACAGTTGTGCGCCTGATGCCTGCGTCGCATCGGGCTCATCATCGGCTGGGCGTGGAGTCTGTAGCAAGGACAGTTCGGAGCCTGATGGCGTTGTCGAGAGATCCCGGGTCAGTTGGGAGAAGCTCCCAATCTTCCAGTGGCGCTCAAACTCTGCCGTGTAGTCAAGTCTTTTTTGCAAGGCAATCACAGCAGTGCCAAGTGATAGTGAAGTGCAAGGCGTGTCCGCTTCTGAGGCTGTGAGCACAATGTTCTTGTCACCAGCCGCGAACTGTTCGAGCGGCTCCAGCCAGCCAGGGGCGTCGATCGGGCTCGTGCCTCCCAAAAGGTAACCAGCGCCGCTGTTGTGCGAGATACATGCTTCGCTGTTTCCCGTCTTCAGAGCGGAGAAGCCCACCCATAACGCATGACGGGCGCGTGTCAATGCAACGTAGAGCAGGCGCAAGTCTTCCCGCAATCGGTCGCGGTCGGCCAATGCAAGCTCTGTTTTGTCAAAGTCCAAACTCAAATGGCGGTTGCCCTCCTCATCAGCCAGATTGACGAATGAGGTGAATCTGCTGTCTTTCTTGCGAAAGCTGGTGGCGTAAGGCAGACAGACCACGGAGTATTCCAGACCCTTGCTCTTGTGGATGGTGATGACCTTGACCAGATCCGCATCACTTTCCAGGCGAACGACCTGCTCATCGCCCTGTGCACCGCCCTCGCTGATTTCTGTCTGCAACCAACGGATCAAAGCCTGCTCGCCGTCCAACGTGCTGCTGGCGGTTTGCAGCAACTCGGCCAGATGCAGAAAGTTGGTCAACTTGCGCTCACCATCCAGATCTTCCAGCCAGATGCAAGCTAGCCCGAGTTGGTGCAAGGTCTGGCGCAACATGGCCAGCACACCTTGCGTTTGCCAAACCGTTCGCAATTGGCGCAGCTGCGCACAGCGAGCATCGAAGGCATCGTCATTACTGGCTAACCAGCCTAACTCGTCAAGACTGAGCCCAATGGTGCCGGTTGCCAGCCCGGCACGCACCCTACGCACGTCCTGCGGTGCTGCGACAGCTCGCAACCAATGCACCAGATCATGGGCCACAACACTTTCAAACACCGAGTCTTTGTCTGAGAGGTACACGGACGCAATGGAACGCCGTGCAAGCTCCTGCCGCACGGCATCGGCTTCCTTGCCGGTACGCACCAGAACAGCTATATCTGCAGGACGTAGCGGCTTGAATGGCCGGTCGGCTCCCACAAAGCCTGCTTGCGAATCGTTGAGCCAGGTGACGATCTGCTCGGCACAGCGTGCGGCAAAGACTTTGCGGGAACCTTCCGAGTTGCGGATCTCCAGGTCATGCACCAGAGTCATGGCGGGTACTGGGCCGATGGATGTGATGAGCCCTTCCTTGCGCCCGTTAGCCCGCACTTTGACAAAGGGAAGCGGGTTGACTTCCCCTTGGCGATACATGAACGCGCCCTCAGGACGCGCACCATCAGCGTGTTCAAACCAATGGTTGACGACATCGATCAGGGGTTGCGTCGAGCGGAAATTTGTCTCCAGCACGTAGTGCCGCCCGGTCGTCGCCTTGCGCGCTTTCATATAACTATAGATATCCGCACCCCGAAATCCGTAAATCGACTGCTTGGGGTCACCAATCAGCAGCAGGGCACTTTGCTTGTCGTTGGATTGCGTCTGGTAGATCTGGTTGAAGATGTCGTACTGTAGTGGCGAAGTGTCTTGAAACTCGTCAATCAGGACCACCGGGTATTGCGCCAGAATTCGTTCACGCAGTCGAGCACCGTTGGCGCTGCGCAGTGCCGTGTTCAGTCGCGTGAGCATGTCTGCAAAACCGAAGCTGCCGCTTTGACGTTTCAACAATAGCAAGCGTTTTGCAATATTGGCGGCGGCGTGTTTGCGCAATGCCGCTGCGACTGTCGGGAGTTTTTCGAGGGCGAACTGCAGGGCGCAAAACTCAGAGAACTCTTTTGGAAACGCAATCATCGGGGCGCCGGCAATGCGTACTTTTTGCAATCCTTCTGGCGTAAGACGTTCCCACGCTGTCTTGCCCATGGCATCTTTGAGCGAGCCGTCACCTGAGTCCTTCGCCCATTCTTTGAGTATCCCCAGCCACTTTTCAACGTCGCCTTGTCGCAAGGTGGACCATCCATTGGCCTTGGCGGGCAGTTGACTGATGAGCCAGTCCTGCATGGCATTTGCACGGTCTTCCCAACCACTCTTGAGTTTGCCCAGCGCATCCAGTCGTTCTTCTTCTGCCTTGGCAAGTGCCTCTTCCAGCGTGCCCCTCCCCGCATCCGCTGGTATGTCCTGGCCGAGGATGGCCTTCATGTCCTCCACGAGCCCGTCCAGGCTGGACCAGACTTCAAGAACTTTTTCCAGAGACTCCAGTTTTAATGGATAGCAGTTCTGACGCCAATAGTCGTGGGCAGCTTGCAGCCGCATAGCATCTTCATCGGCTACCAATTCCTCGTCAAACAGGCAACCACTGTCGAACGCATGTTCCTTGAGCATGCGCTGGCACCAGGCGTCGATGGTGTGGACCGAGGCGTCGTCCATGCTCTCTGCAGCCAAGGACAGAAGCCAAGCTGCATGGTCGCGCGCTTGCCCAAGGGGGTAGGACGACATCAACGATTCCAGGAACGGGTCATTAGGGTCGGAGGGCCGTTGTCCCCGGAACCTCTGCGCTGCCACGAGCAACCGCTCCCGGATCCGGTCCGACAACTCGCGCGTTGCAGCCCGGGTGAACGTCATCACCAGAATTTCCGAGGGCCGCAAAGGACGGCCAAAGCCGTGTTCTGCACCATGGCCCAGCACCAGGCGCAGGTACAGTGCAGCAATAGTCCACGTCTTGCCGGTACCGGCGCTTGCTTCGATAAGGCGACTGCCCCACAGATCGAAGCTTTCTGCCTGGAGGACCAGACTTGCGTCCAAATCAGGGGATACAACGGTGCCACTTTTCTGGGTCGTGTTGTTCATACTGCCACCTCAGCGCTTTCCTCTTGCGTTGCGTGCACCGCGGCTTTGACCTGCTGATTTACCCATTCCAATAGCGGTAAGTAGACGGCCTTAGCCAGTGCGTCAAAGCGGCCATCTGCCACCAGTGAGTCATAGTCCGGATACACCCGCGCCAGGCATGTGTCTTGGATGTCACCACGGCTCATGTGCCCGCCTTCGTATTGCGTGGCTGCATCTTTGTCCGCCACGAAAGCCAGGGCAGTCTTGGGCGGCAATGGGAGTGGCGAGCTCATGCCATCATTCCAAAGCTGCAGCAGGCCTTTGAGCGTGTCCACTGCCTTCTCTTGTGGAAAGGGGGGAATTTCCACCACCCCATCGCGGCCCACCAGGACGCCACGGGCTGCTGTTCCGCTGGCGGCGATCGCAAGAGTCCGCACCCAGGCGCCCAATAGCTTTTCTGGCCGCGCAAAGTATTCCTTACAGACTTTGACCAGCAGGTTGCTGGGTTCCAATTCCAACCATGCAACAGGACTGCTGAACGCCTCTTCAGCAACAGATTTATGCTGTACA
>CAIYDK010000279.1 GCA_903924955.1 uncultured beta proteobacterium
CGCAGCGTGGCAATCCATGTGGCACGCTAACATCGTGCCCACTCTTCTTGAAGCAAAACCATGCATGTCGCGATTCAAAAAATGGGAAAGTCCCAGGGCGTCCTGATTCCCAAACTGATTCTTTTACAAGTCGGTATTGAAGGTACGGCTGACTTGCAGGTGAAGAACGGCGTGATTGAGATCCGGCCCGTTAAACGCAACCTACGCGAAGGCTGGGACAAGGACAGTCAGGCCATCGCTTTGGCCAACGACGACCAGCTGGTGTGGCCTGCATTTGCCAATAAGGGCGATGCAGGGCTGGTCTGGTGAGCCGGCTTAAACATAATGCCCAGCCGCCTCGTGCAGCGCTTTGCGAACTCGGGCGCGCAGGTCCGGCGGCCCAAGAACTTCTACGTCGGGACCGAAACGCAAGATGTCACCTATCAGCTCTCGGTCATCGGAGTACGGTACCTCCAGCACATAGCGTCCACTGGCATCGTGGTGCGAGCGCTGATCCGGGTGCCACCTTTCGCCTGCAACCCATCGGGAACGTTGGGCTGAGAACCTGAGTTCGGCCCATGCCTTGGGTGTGCCCGAAAAAATGCCATAACTCGATTGCATGACGCGCCGCAACTGGTCCGGGTCAACGTCGTGCGCCGATTCGGCCAGTAAGTCGCAGTGGGCAATGGCATCCACAGCAAAGCTGCGCAGGTCATTGCGCAGGTGACACCATCCGTCCAGATACCAGTTGTCGCGGTAGTACACGAGTTGCTGGGGCGAAACGATGCGTTCAAGTGTGTGGCCGTTTTGCCGGTTCAGGTGGTTGATGCGCAGTTGCTTGCGTGCCAGCGTGCCTGCCGCAACCGCCTGAAACGACTTGAGCACAACCTTGCGTTTTCCGGCGTGAAGTAAGCGAATACGACGTGCAATATCTTCCTCGCTGAAGCCCTGCTTTTGCAACATGCCGGCCAGACGTTGCTGCAGCGGCTTGAGCTTGAGTCCTAGCAAGCCAGGTTCCAACTGGCTGAGCATTTGTTGAATCGTCAGGAGTGCGAGCAGTTCGTCCTGCGAAAACCACAAACCCGGCAACTCACTGTCGGTATGGCCCTGTTCCAGGCGGTAACGACCCAACTCACGATCAAAGACGATGGGAACGTGAAGTTGATCACGCAGCTTGGCGATGTCCCGCTTGAACGTTGCGTGAGAAATCTCAAGCTTGGTCATCAGGTGGGCGGTAGAAACAGCACCGCGGCCAGTCATCAGACTCTTGTAGCGATACAGACGCGCGACTTCGCTCATTGGGTGCACTCCATCTCTTCTCATTGAAGTTGCTTTCCATTATGACCACGGGATGGTCGCCCGAGCCAAGCTCACCAGGTGAGCCCTCGGAGGCGGACAAGTCGCGCCAAAAAACTGGTCAACCGTACAGCGTGGCAGGATCATGTCGTGAGCCTCGCGGGTGCGATCATTCTGTAAATGACCTGTTCGGGCCTTTGTGTTTGGTGGTTATCATCTTGCTGCCACTTGTGCTGATCCTGGGCTTGGTCGTCAAATGGTTCGAAGGCTATTCAAAAGGGAATCATGGTTTTGTCTTCACCGCACTCCAACGACGCGATCAGCGAGTTGCCGTCACGGGTCACCTTTGTTGGTGAGGCACTCGAACCGGTCGCGAAAAATCTTCGGCAGGCCATGTTGCGCAAGGTTAAATCGTCCGGCCATCAGTTTGTGATGATTGATGATCTGTTGCGGCACTTGGATGTCATCTCGCGGGCCTTGACTCATTTGTCGCCGAGGTTCGACGACCTGATGGCCAATGTCATAAGGAATGAGA
>CAIYDK010000280.1 GCA_903924955.1 uncultured beta proteobacterium
GGCATATTATTAATGACTGATTGGTTATTAGTTTACTGCATCAGCCGGTATCCGGTCAAGGTCGAGTCGATGGACGGTCCTTTGTCGGGATGAACCGCTGATAGCGCGGGACAGTCTGGCGATGGCAAGCGACATGCGAATAATTGTCCGACTGATTTTGTATGGCATTGTGACCCTTGGTTGACTAGGATCAATATCCACTGCGCGGGTGCGGCGTATCGTTCACCGCACTGCGATGGTCTCATTCTGAGGTCCGCATCACAGGTTTTACACGAATGGAATCTACTAACCCAATCGCCGACATTTCCCAGACAAGTCGCGCTGCAGAAACTGCACAACCGCCTATGGAGTTGGTGTGCCCTGCAGGTAGCCTGCCGGCGCTGAAGGCCGCTGTGGACAACGGCGCCAGTTGCGTCTATCTCGGCCTTCGCGATGCTACCAATGCGCGCAATTTTGCTGGTCTGAATTTTGACGAAGCAGCCATTGCCAGCGGCATTGCATACGCCCATGCCCGGGGCTGCAAGGTTTTCATGGCGCTCAATACTTACCCACAGGCGTCCAACCCCTCGCTGTGGCAAACCGCCGTGGACAAGGCAGTTGATCTGGGCGTGGATGCGGTGATTCTGGCCGACCCTGGCCTGATGCAATACGCAGCCAACCACCACCCCAGGTTGCGTCTGCATCTTTCCGTGCAGGGGTCAGCCACCAATTTTGATGCTATTAATTTCTACCGCGAGCAGTTTGGCGTGGTGCGCGCCGTGCTACCGCGCGTGTTGTCGCTGACCCAGGTGCAGCAGGTCATCGAGAAGACCCCGGTGGAGATCGAAGTGTTCGGTTTTGGCAGTCTGTGTGTGATGGTGGAGGGGCGCTGTGCGCTGTCCAGTTACGTCACCGGCGAGTCGCCCAATACCCATGGCGTGTGTTCGCCGCCCAAGGCCGTGCGCTGGCAGGAAACCCCTCAGGGTCGTGAGTCGCGCTTGAATGGCGTACTGATTGACCGCTATGCTCCCGGTGAAAACGCGGGTTATCCCACGCTGTGCAAGGGCCGCTTTGACGTGGGTGAGGATGAAAACTACTACGCTATCGAAGAGCCCACCAGCCTCAATACGCTGGAATTGTTGCCACAGCTCCATAAGATGGGTGTGCGCGCCATCAAGATCGAAGGCCGCCAGCGCAGCCCGGCCTACGTAGCCCAGGTGACAAAGGTTTGGCGCGAAGCCATGGACCATTGCATGGCCAATCCGCACCGTTACGCACCCAAGCCCGCCTGGATGAGCGGGCTGGACAAAGTGGCCGAAGGCCAGCAGCACACTTTGGGGGCGTACCATCGCCCCTGGAAATAAAGAAATTCACTACCATGAAACTGTCGTTGGGTCCGTTGCTGTACTACTGGTCGCGCGAAGCCACTTTTAATTTTTACGACGCTATTGGCCCGACCGCCGTAGATGTGGTCTATCTGGGCGAAGCAGTCTGCTCCCGCCGCCATGAACTGCGCCTGTCCGATTGGCTCGACATCGCCAAGCGCCTGCGGCTTGCTGGCAAGGAAGTCGTGCTGTCGACGCAAGTACTGCTGGAGTCGGGTGCGGAGGTTGGCACCATGCACAAGATCACCGGCAACGGCGATTTTCTGGTGGAAGCCAACGATATGGGTGCAGTGCAATGTCTGGCTGGGAAAGTACCGTTTGTTGCCGGACCGCACCTCAATATCTACAACCTGCCTACGCTGAAGTGGATGGCCGGACTGGGTGCTACCCGGTGGGTCATTCCGCTGGAGATGAAGCGCGCCGACCTGGCCGTCATCCTGCAGGGGATGCCTGAAGGCATGCAGACCGAAGTGTTTGCGTACGGCCGTATGCCGCTTGCGTTCTCGGCGCGATGCTTTACGGCACGCCACCGAAATCTGCCCAAAGACGATTGCCGTTTCAGTTGTCTGGACCACCCGGACGGCCTGATGCTCCAGACGCGGGAGCACGAGGAATTTCTGGTGTTGAACGGCACGCAAACGCAGTCGGCCCGGGTTTACAACCTGGTGGATGCGCTGGACGATATGCAAGGTCTGGGCGTGGACGTAGTGCGGTTGAGCCCGCAATCGCAGGACATGGCCGCTGTTATTGCCGTATTTGACGCTGCGCGCAAGCAGAAGCTGTCACGCCAGGAAGCACTGGCGCGCCTGCAGCCCCTGATGCCCGATCGCGGCTGCAACGGTTACTGGCATGGCCGACCCGGCCTTGACCAGGTGGATTGCGCCGACTTGGCTGTGCCCGCCTGAGCACGCATGTACTACGGCGAGCGTTTCAACAGCATCAGCCATCTGGTTGGTGCTGCCCTGGCCGTTCTCGGTTCGGTGTTGTTGATCGTGCCCGCTGCGCAGCTGGGTGACCCCTGGAAGATTGTCAGCTTCAGCATTTACGGCGCCATGTTGATCGCCCTGTACGTTGCCAGTACCCTGTACCACAGCGTTCGCGGCCGCGCCAAAGTCATTCTGCAGAAGTTTGACCATTGTTCCATTTACCTGCTCATTGCCGGAAGCTACACGCCGTTTGCGCTGGTGTCCTTGCGTGGGGCCTGGGGCTGGTCGTTGCTGGGGGCGGTCTGGACACTCGCAGCCGTTGGGATCCTGCAAGAAATCTGGTTCGCCAAGGGTGCCCGTGTGCTGTCACTGGTGATTTATCTGCTGATGGGATGGCTCGCGCTGGTGGCAGTATCGCCTTTGTGGGACGCGCTCACCCCCATCGGATTTGCCTGGCTGGCCGCCGGTGGATTGTTTTACACCGTGGGCATCATCTTCTATGTTGCCGACCAACGCATTCGCCATGGCCACGGCCTGTGGCATCTGTTTGTGCTGGGGGGTAGTAGTTGCCACTTCTTCACCGTTTTATTGTTTGTTGCCTGAGGTCTGGACTGCCATGAACCCTTCATCTCCCGCCTTTGTGTTGCCCCAGCCTATTGGGTCCATCCTGTCGCGCTTGCCGGTTTATCCTGGCTCTTTTCTCTTGGTGACGGCACTCAACCAGGTGCTGGCCAAGCAGTTGCCGGCCGATGTACGCCAATACCTGCTGGGCAAGAAATTGCGAATCCATGTGACGGACGCACGACTGACGTTTGACTTCACTTGCACCGGTGTGCGTTTTGTCGCCTCCAGGAGGCAGGAGGTAACCGACCTGACCATCAGCGCAAATGCCCAGGATTTTTTGCGACTGGCCCAACGCCAGGAAGACCCGGATACGCTGTTCTTCAACCGACGCTTGTCGATGGAAGGCGATACCGAGTTGGGTCTGGTGGTAAAGAATGCCATCGACGCGCTCGAGTTACCTGTGCTTGATTTGCAGCAGTGGACACCGGACAAGGTGCTGGCCCGCTTTCTACCCGTCAAACGCGCAACGCCACCTGGCCAGCATCCCGTCGGAAAAATGTGATCGGGCAGCGCGCAGGCATGCCTCAACGCATCATCGTCGCCATTTCCGGTGCCAGTGGCGCGGTATATGGCGTGCGACTGTTGCAGGTGTTGCAACAGACAGCGGGTGTCGAGTCGCATTTGGTAGTGTCTGGCGCAGGATGGCGCAATGTCCAAGAGGAGCACGGCCTGCAACGCGCCGCTATCGAAGCGCTGGCACACCATGTTCACGACATTTCCGATGTGGGCGCTGCCATAGCCAGCGGCTCCTTTCAATGCAGTGGCATGGTGGTGGCACCATGCTCCATGCGCACGCTGGCCGCTATCGCGCATGGCCTTTCGGATAACTTGCTCACCCGAGCGGCCGATGTCGTTCTCAAGGAACGGCGTCGACTGGTGCTGATGGTGCGTGAGTCGCCGCTGAGCCTGATCCATTTGCGAAATCTGGTCAGCGTCACGGAAGCTGGCGCCATCGTTTGCCCGCCCATGCCCGCTTTTTACCTGCGTCCACGGAGCGTGGATGACATCGTGGACTTCAGCGTGGCCCGCGCACTCGATCTGCTGGACGTGCCGCACACACTGGCTGCGCGCTGGAACGGGCAGGGCGAAGAATGAGCTACCACGACTTGCGCGATTTCATCAACCAACTGGAGCAGGCTGGCGAACTGCGCCGCATTGTCCAGCCGGTGTCGCCGTATCTGGAAATGACCGCTCTGTGCGACCGTGTGCTGCGCGCCAGCGGCCCGGCCATCCTGTTTGAAAACGTTAGCGGCCACAGCATGCCGGTGCTGGGGAACCTGTTTGGCACACCCGAGCGCGTGGCGCGAGCCATGGGCGTGTCGGAGTTGAAAGGTCTGCGCCCCTTTGGCGAGTTGCTGGCCTCGCTGAAAGAGCCGGAGGCGCCCAAGGGCTTCAAGGAAATGGTGGGCATGCGCAGCCTGCTCAAGACCCTGTGGAACATGGCGCCCAAAGAATTACGCTCGGCCCCGTGTCAGGAGGTGGTGTGGGAGGGTAATGACGTTGATTTGGCTCGCCTGCCGATCCAGCACTGCTGGCCGGGCGATGTAGCGCCCCTCATCACTTGGGGTTTGGTGATTACGCAAGGCCCCAACAAGGTGCGCCAAAACCTGGGCATCTACCGTCAACAGGTGATTGGCCGCAATCAGGTCATCATGCGCTGGTTGGCGCATCGCGGCGGCGCGCTCGATTTTCGTGAGCATGGGGTTGCACATCCGGGTCAGCCTTATCCGGTGGTGGTAGCCATCGGTGCCGATCCGGCAACGATCCTGGGCGCGGTAACGCCGGTGCCGGACAGTCTGTCGGAATATCAGTTTGCCGGGTTGTTGCGAGGCGCGCGCACCGAACTGGTCAAGGCACTTGGAAGTGAGTTGCGAGTGCCCGCCAGCGCCGAAATCGTGCTCGAAGGGCACATTTACCCCGATGCACACCACGCCAGTGGTTATCAGCACGCGCTGGAAGGTCCCTACGGCGATCACACTGGCTACTACAACGAGCAGGCGCAGTTCCCGGTGTTCACCATCGACCGCATCACGATGCGCAAGGGCCCGATTTACCATTCGACGTACACCGGCAAACCGCCTGATGAACCGGCGGTGCTGGGCATGGCGCTGAACGAGTTGTTCGTGCCGCTATTGCAACGCCAGTTTCCCGAGATCACCGATTTCTATCTGCCACCCGAGGGTTGCAGCTACCGCATGGCGCTGGTGCAGATCAAAAAGGCTTACCCTGGCCACGCCCGGCGCGTGATGATGGGCGTGTGGAGCCACCTGCGCCAGTTTATGTACACCAAGTTCATCGTCGTGGTGGATGACGATGTCAACGTGCGCGACTGGAAGGAAGTCATCTGGGCGCTGACCACCCGCGTCGACCCTGTGCGCGACACTATGATGGTGGAAAACACGCCCATCGACTACCTGGACTTTGCTTCGCCCGTTAGTGGCCTGGGCAGCAAGATGGGGCTGGACGCCACCAATAAATGGCCCGGCGAGACGCAGCGTGAATGGGGCCGCACTATCACCATGGACGCCGAGGTTCAACAGCGCATGGACGGCATATTTGAATCATTGGGGCTGTGA
>CAIYDK010000281.1 GCA_903924955.1 uncultured beta proteobacterium
CTGCCCCGGGTTCTCATTCTTGGCCAGGCCCCATTCGCGGTTGATGATGAGCTGGATCGCCATGGCGCGGCGCACCGAATCTTCGGTCGGCGTGGTGATGGCCTCGTCAAACGCATTGGTGTGCAGGCTGTTGCAGTTGTCGTAAATGGCAATCAGCGCTTGCAGCGTGGTGCGAATATCGTTGAACTGGATCTCCTGCGCGTGCAGACTGCGCCCACTGGTCTGGATGTGGTACTTGAGCTTCTGGCTGCGCTCGTTGGCGCCATACTTCTCCTTCATGGCCACGGCCCAGATGCGCCGTGCCACCCGGCCCATGACCGTGTACTCGGGGTCCATGCCGTTACTGAAGAAGAAGCTCAGGTTGGGCGCGAAGTCGTCGATGTGCATGCCGCGTGCCAGGTAGGCTTCGACCAGCGTAAAGCCGTTCGACAAGGTGAAAGCCAGTTGGCTGATGGGGTTGGCCCCGGCTTCGGCAATGTGGTAACCGCTGATGGACACGCTGTAGAAATTGCGCACGTTGTGGTGCACAAAATACTCGGCAATGTCGCCCATTACCTTCAGTGAAAACTCGGTCGAGAAGATGCAGGTGTTCTGGCCCTGGTCTTCCTTCAGGATGTCGGCCTGCACCGTGCCGCGCACATTGGCCAGCACCCATTCGCGGATCTTGAGACTTTCAGTGTCAGTGGGCTGGCGGCCGTTGTCGGCCTGGAACTTCTCCAGATTCTGGTCAATGGCCGCGTTCATGAACATGGCCAAAATGCTGGGTGCCGGACCGTTGATGGTCATGGACACGCTGGTGGCCGGGTTGCACAAATCAAACCCGCCGTACAGCACTTTCAAATCATCCAGCGTGGCAATGCTCACACCACTGTTGCCGACTTTGCCGTAGATGTCCGGGCGCGGGTCAGGGTCGTTGCCGTACAGCGTGACCGAGTCAAACGCGGTGGACAATCGTTTGGCGGCCATGCCGCTGGAGAGCAGTTTGAAGCGGCGGTTGGTGCGAAAGGCATCGCCCTCGCCGGCGAACATGCGGGTGGGGTCCTCGCCCTCGCGCTTGAAGGCGAAGGTGCCGGCGGTGTAGGGGTAGCTGCCGGGCACGTTGTCCAGCATCAGCCACTTCAGTATTTCGCCATGGTCCTCATAGGTGGGCAGGGCCACCTTGCGGATGGTGGTGCCGCTGAGCGACTTGGTGGTGAGTGCGGTGCGCAATTCCTTGTCGCGGATTTTGACCACATACTCGTCTCCGGCATAGGCACGCTGCATCTCGGGCCACTGGGCCACCAGCTTTTTGGCGGCCGGGTCCTGGCGCTCGGTGCGCTCACTTGCCAGGCGCAGCACGGTGTTCTTGGCACCATCTCGTGTGGCATCGTCGTCCAGCAACATACGCGCCGTCTCGCTGAGTTGCTGGATCTCGCGCGCCAACCGGGCCTGTGCCCGCGCCTGCAGCTTGTAGCCGCGCACGGTGTCGGTAATTTCGGCCAGATAGCGGGTACGGGCTGCGGGCACCACCGGCGTCTGGTTGCTGCTGTGGCGCACATGGACCTTGGGCAGCAAGCCACCCTCAGTGACCGGCAAGCCCAGTTCCTGCAAGCGTGGCAGCAGGGCTTGGTACAGCGCGGTCACGCCATCGTCATTGAAGCGTGCGGCCATGGTGCCAAACACCGGCATCTGGTCTGGCGGCACGGTCCAGGCTTCCTTGTTGCGCTGCACCTGCTTGGCCACGTCGCGCAGCGCATCGCTGGCGCCCTTGCGGTCAAACTTGTTGATGGCCACAAACTCGGCAAAGTCCAGCATGTCGATTTTTTCGAGCTGGCTGGCGGCGCCAAACTCGGGCGTCATCACGTACATGGGGATGTCCACGAGCGGCACGATGGCTGCGTCGCCCTGGCCAATGCCGGAGGTCTCGACCACGATGGCGTCAAATCCGGCCACCTTGCAGGCGGCGATCACATCGGGCAAGGCCTGGCTGATCTCGGAGCCGAAGTCGCGGGTGGCCAATGAGCGCATGAAGACGCGCTCGCCGTTTTGCCATGGGCCAATCGCATTCATGCGGATGCGGTCGCCCAACAAAGCGCCTCCGCTTTTTCTGCGCGAAGGGTCAATGGAAATGACCGCCAAACGCATCGCGTCGCCCAAGTCCAGGCGCAGGCGGCGAATCAGCTCGTCGGTGAGAGAAGACTTTCCTGCACCGCCGGTGCCCGTGATTCCCAGGACTGGTATCTTTTTTGTAGCAGCCTGCGCACGCAGGACGGGGCTTAGCGGGTGTTTCTCTCCTAAAGACTCCAGCCCGGTAATGAGCTGGGCCAACGCACGCCAAGACTGTATGGTGTGTCCACCAATGGCGTCCAGATCAGCGGGGGCGAAACCAGTCAGGTCCTGGTCGCAGCGCATCACCATCTCGCCAATCATGCCGGCCAGTCCCATGCGCTGACCGTCTTCGGGGCTGTAGATACGGGTCACGCCATAACCCTGCAGCTCTGCAATCTCGCTGGGCACAATCACGCCACCACCACCACCAAACACCCGAATATGGGCGCCACCGCGGGCCTTGAGCAGGTCCACCATGTACTTGAAGTATTCGACATGCCCCCCCTGGTAGGAGCTGATGGCGATGCCCTGCGCGTCTTCCTGCAGGGCAGCGGTCACTACTTCGTCCACACTGCGGTTGTGTCCCAGGTGGATGACTTCGGCCCCCATGCTCTGCAAAATGCGCCGCATGATGTTGATGGCTGCATCGTGCCCGTCAAACAGACTGGCCGCCGTAACAAAGCGCACTTTGTTGGTTGGGCGATAGTTGGCAAGGGCTTTGAATTCAGCGGACAGGTCGGTCATGGGGCGCTCCTAAATCACCAAGCCTATCTGTGGCATGGTTGACGTTTACGTAAACGTCAACTGTAAACCATTTCTCCCAACCAGGACTTACGCTGGAGGGATTTCAAGCGCACAAAGTCGCTTTCAAATCCATTAAAGTGCATTCCATCGGCGCAACTGCGCTGCCCTACCCCATCGGAGATAAATTTCCATGCAACCGATACAGCTTTTTGACCCCGCATCCAGCACCTACACCTATGTCATGTTCGACGAGGCCACGCGCGAAGCCGTCATCATCGACCCGGTGGACGAGCAGTTGGAGCGCGATCTGGCCACCCTGCGCCAATACGGACTCAAGCTGCTGTGGACGGTAGAGACACACGCCCACGCCGACCACATTACCAGCGCAGGACTGCTGGCTGAGCATACCGGCGCCCAAACCGCGGCGCCACAGGCTTGCGGTATCACCACGGCCGCCATGCAACTGGTCGACGGCGATGAACTGCGCTTTGGCAGCGAGGTACTCAAGGCGTTGCACACACCCGGGCATACCGCCGGCAGCATGAGCTTTCTCTGGCGCGACCATGTCTTGACCGGCGACTCGCTGCTCGTCAACGGCTGCGGTCGCACCGATTTTCAATCGGGCAGCGCCGAGGATATGTACCACTCATTAACGCAAGTGCTGTTCAAACTGGCGGACTCGACAACAGTATGGCCAGGCCACGACTACCAGGGACGCACGCACACCACCATTGGGGCCGAACGCATGGGTAACCCTCGCGTGGCGGGCAAGTCAGTGGACGCGTTCAAGGACATCATGGCGGCGCTCAACCTGCCCAGGCCCAGACGCATTGACGAAGCCGTGCCGGCGAACCTGACTTCAGGTGTGCGACACGATGCCGACGGCATGGATGCCCACACCGTACGCCCGGCGCCGGGCTATGCCGGAGACGTCTCTCCGGCGCTGGCCTGTGCCTGGTGGCAGTCTGGACAGGCCGTTCTGGTGGACGTGCGCACCGATGCCGAGCGCGAGTGGGTGGGTTTTGTGCCAGGCGCGGTGGCACTGGCCTGGAAGCAGTGGCCCGGTATGGCCATGAATCCGGCCTTTGACGAGGAAATCATGGAAGCCGGACCCAAGGGGAAGAAATTGGTGCTGCTATGCCGCAGCGGTGTGCGCTCAGTGGCGGCCGCCAAACGCGCAACCGAGCTGGGGCTGGAGGCCTATAACATTCTGGAAGGCTTTGAAGGCGACCCCGATTCCCATGCACAACGTGGCAAAAAAGGCGGCTGGCGACTGCAGGGCCTGCCCTGGCGCCAAGGATAATGCCGCATGACTTTTCTTGCATTGGATATCGGCAACACACGTCTGAAGTGGGCGCAATACGCTTCACCCCGACCCGACGCCCCGCTATTGGCGCAGGGCGCCGAGTTTCTGGAGAACATCGAGAAGCTGTCCGATGGTGCCTGGCACGGTCTGGCCGCGCCGGCGCATATTTTGGGTTGTGCTGTGGCGGCCGATGCCGTGAAGCGGCGGTTGCAGGAACAGATGGAGCTGTGGGATGTGTCACCCCAGTGGGTCGTGGCCAGCGAAGCGGAGGCCGGGCTACGCAATGGCTACGACTTCCCCACCCGATTGGGTTCTGACCGCTGGGTTGCCATGATTGGCGCCTACCACCGCATGCTGGCCCAGGGCGCGCCGCGACCCATGGTGGTCGTGATGGTCGGCACCGCAGTCACGGTTGAAGCGCTGGACGCCGGTGGCAAGTTTTTGGGTGGACTGATATTGCCGGGCCACGGCATCATGCTGCGCGCACTGGAGTCCGGCACGGCGGGCTTGCACGTGCCAACCGGCGAGGTGCGCGAGTTCCCCACCAACACCAGCGATGCACTGACCAGCGGGGGAACCTACGCCATTGCGGGTGCCGTGGAGCGCATGGTGCAGCATGTGCGTGCACATTGCGGAGCCGAACCCCTGTGCGTGATGACGGGTGGCGCGGGGTGGAAGATGGCGCCCAGCATGTCGGTGCCGTTTGACCTGGTGGACAACCTGATTTTTGACGGTTTGCTGCAACTCGCAGCGGTGCGGTTTCCGGCCTGAGCGCAGAGAGCGCTTGTACTGCTCAGATATCGAGCAGCTGAGAAAAATCCGTGTCGTTGGAGCGTCGGCGGTCGCTGCCGTCTCCAGTTGCGACGACGGCACTGGACTCGAACATATGGTCCACAACCACGGCATCGGACTCGCCCTGGCGCGGGCCGTTCAACACAGCTCGGTCAACCATTCGCATCAGCAAGGTGCGAGCCGCTTCGGGGCTTTCGCCATGCAGATCAAAGGTGGCATTGATCGTCAATCGCACGGTGGTCAAGTCGGGAACACGGGTTGGTGTGTGATCTGTCAGACCGGTATCTTGAAGCACGGCGCCGTCATCGGCAACAAACAAAATGCGTGCAGGGATTTTGGGGGACAAAACGTGTGACAGCCCTTCGGCATTGACCACCAGCATGGTGCCACTCGAAAAATCACGCGCCCAAGCGGTCTTGCCACCCTTAAAGCCGCGTATGGAGAAACCGTATTCGCGGGGGGAAACAAAGTAGCGTCCAGATGAATCAACCGTGGGGTTGTCCACTTCCAGTTCGTCGTGGACAAACACATAACGTACCATGCCAGGGGCCATTTGGCGCTTGACTGCATGTGGCAGTTCCCGCGATTTTTCACGGGAATTCAATTCGTTCCAGTCAGTCACTGGTTCACTCCCTTTTCCACTTGGACCTGCATCATACTAAAGTACCACGCGCGAGCCGACTTGCATTGCAGCGGGCCGTCCTTCAGCCGTTACCCTTTGGCGCCAACCAGGCTTCTGTCAATCGAACCCAATAGGTCGCCCCCAGTGGAATCAGCGCGTCATTGAAGTCGTAGCTGGGGTTGTGCAGCATGCATGGTCCGCCGCCATGGCCCATCTCGCGGTGCGCACCGTCCCCGTTGGCAATGAACGCATAGCAGCCAGGCTTGGCCATCAACATGTAGGCAAAATCCTCCGCGCCCATGGTGGGCTCCTGGTCTTGCACGCGCTCCTCACCCACAATGCTGGCCATCACCTTGCGGGCAAACTCCGCCTCTTTGGCTGAGTTGATGGTGGGCGGGTAGTTGCGCACAAAATCAAAACTGCACTCCATGCCGAACGCTGCTGCCGTGTGGCTGGCAATTTCACCCATGCGCTGCTCGATCATGTCCAGCACTTCGATGCTGAAGGTGCGCACGGTACCCCGCAGTTCACAGCTATCGGGAATCACGTTCGTAGCCTCGCCCGCGTGAATCATGGTGACCGAGATAACACCGGCATCAATTGGCTTCTTGTTACGACTGATGATGGTTTGAAACGCCTGCACCATCTGACAGGCCACTGGCACCGGGTCCAGTGCGATGTGCGGCATGGCGGCGTGGCCGCCCTTGCCGCGAATGGTGATTTTGAATTCGTTGCTCGACGCCATGACCGGGCCTGGACTGACGGCAAAGTGGCCAACCTCGGAACCCGGCCAGTTGTGCATACCAAACACGGCTTCTACCGGGAACTTCTGGAACAGGCCGTCCTTGATCATTTCGCGGGCGCCGCCGCCACCCTCTTCGGCCGGCTGAAAGATCAGGTAAACGGTGCCGTCAAAGTTGCGCTGGGTGGAGAAATGCTGCGCTGCTGCCAGCAGCATGGCGGTGTGACCATCGTGACCGCAGGCGTGCATCTTGCCGGCGTGCTGACTGGCATGGGCGAAGGTATTGAACTCCTGCATGGGAAGGGCGTCCATATCAGCGCGCAAGGCAATCGCGCGATCAGAAGTGCCCGCCTTGACGATGCCCACCACACCGGTTGTGCCCATGCCCCGATGCACCGCAATGCCCCACTGCGCCAGTTGGGCCGCCACGACATCTGCCGTACGCATTTCTTCAAAACACAGTTCGGGGTGCGCGTGGATGTCGCGCCGAATGGCGGCAATGGAGGGGCTAGCAGATACCAGTTCGTCAATCAATTTCATGGGTGGGGCCAGTCATTCCGTTGGGCAATGGGGCATTATTACGCCACTGGCTTTACCATGACCCCCATGCGTGATTCAAATTTCCCTATTCCCGTAGCTGGCCCGGTGAACGTCATCGGTGCCTGCCCACACGACTGCCCCGACACCTGCTCCCTGATCACCACAGTGCAGGACGGCGTTGCCACCAAAGTCCACGGTAACCCGGAACACCCCCATACCGATGGAGCCCTTTGCGCCAAAGTGTCGCGCTACACCGAGCGAACCTACCACCCCGAGCGCATCCTGCATCCGCTCAAGCGCAGCGGGCCCAAGGGTTCCGGGCAGTTTGAGCGAGTCAGCTGGGAATCGGCACTGGTCGATATCGCAGGCCGTTTGAAGACTATTGCGGCACGCGGCCCTGAAGCGGCCCAAGCCATCCTGCCCTACAGCTACGCTGGCACCATGGGGCTGGTGCAGAGCGAAAGCATTGCTGCACGCTTCTTTCACCAATTGGGCGCCTCTTTGTTGAACCGCACCATCTGCTCCACAGCGGGTGGCGAAGGACTGGTGCAGACGCTGGGCGGCAAGGTGGGCATGCGGGTGGAGTTTTTTGCCGAGTCGAAACTAATCATCATCTGGGGCAGCAATTCGATTACCAGCAACCTGCACTTTTGGCGTTACGCCCAGGTGGCCAAGCGCAATGGTGCCAAGCTGATTTGCATTGACCCACGCAAAAGCGAAACGGCAGAAAAATGCCATGAACACATTGCCCTGCTGCCCGGCACCGACGCCGCGCTTGCGCTGTCAATGGTGCACGAGCTGATCGCCAACGACTGGCTGGACCACGACTACATCGCCCTGTACACCCTGGGCTGGGAGGCACTTCGGAATAGGGCGATGCAGTGGCCGCCCGAGCGTGCAGCAGAGGTGTGTGGTATTTCGGTGGAGCAAATCACCGCACTGGCGCGGGACTATGGCCACTGTATGCAGCGTGGCGAGCCCGCAGCCATCCGCATGAACTATGGGCTACAACGGGTCAAGGGCGGTGGCAACGCGGTGCGGGCCATTGCCTGCCTGCCCGCGCTGATTGGCGCATGGCGGCACCGGGCAGGTGGTGTGCTGCTGTCCAGTTCCGGCCTGTTTCCTGTGAACCGGCAGGCGCTGCAACGCCCGGACCTGCTGGCCGGGCGCACACCGCGCACCATCAACATGGTGACGATTGGCGACGATCTGCTGCGTGGGGCCTCGCCCGAGTTTGGCCCCGCCATCGAGGCGGTAGTGGTCTACAACAGCAATCCCGTTGCCGTGGCACCAGACTCCAGCAAGGTTGTGGCCGGTTTTGCGAGGGAGGATCTTTTCACCGTGGTGCTAGAGCACTTCCAGACCGACACCGCCGATTACGCCGACTACATCCTGCCCGCCACCACGCAGCTGGAGCACTGGGATGTGCACCTGAGCTACGGCCACACCGACGTGCTGCTCAACCGCCCTGCTATTGCCCCAGCCGGAGAGTCCAAACCCAACACGCAGATTTTCCGCGAGTTGGCAGCCCACATGGCCCCTGACGACACTGGTTTTCTCGATCCCTGTTTTACCGAGAGCGACGAGCGCCTGTGCCGCACGGCTTATGGGCCGGCTATCGACTTTGACCGGTTGCTGCTGCAAGGCTTTGCGACGCTGCCCATGGCGGACGCACCGTTTGCACTCGGCGACTTCCCAACACCGTCAGGCCGCTGCGAGTTTTTCAGTGCGCGACTGCAAGCCCAGGGGCAGGACGGATTGCCCAACCATGTACCCAACCACGAGGCGGCTGGCAGTTCAGCACAGTATCCGCTGGCCATGATTTCACCCCCTGCACGCAATTTCCTGAATTCCACCTTTGTCAATGTGAAGAGCCTGCGCGCTATTGAGGGCGAGCCCATTCTGGAGATGCATGCGCACGACGCGCTTGCCCGCGCCATTCAGGCGGGAGACGTGGTTCGGGTATTCAACCCCCGCGGTGAGTACCTCTGCAGAGCGGTTGTCTCCAAGCGTGCGCGACCGGGCGTAGTCCACGGACTCGGTGTTTGGTGGCGAAAGCTGGGACTGGCCGGCACCAATGTCAACGAGCTCACCAGCCAGAAGCTGACCGACATGGGCGCTGGCCCCACCTTCTATGACTGCTTGGTGGAGGTGGCGTTGGTCAGAAACCTATAATAATGACCAATTGGTCAGCAAATAAGACCGCCACCCCAAAACGCATAAAGACCCGCCATGAGCGACACCAGCCCAGATTCTTCTTCCGTACAAGCCAAAATTGCGCCCGACACGGCGCCGGCGAGCAAACCCAACCGCGCCCGCCTCATCATGCTGATCACCCTGTTGGCCATTGGCGGCTGGATGGGCTGGAAGTGGTACTGGGGACAATCCCACATCACGACCGACAACGCACAAGTGGACTCTCACATCGTGCCGGTATTGCCCCGCGTGGGCGGCTTTGTGGTGGAAGTGGCAGTCAAGGAGCACCAAGCGGTAAAAGCAGGCGACTTGCTGGCGCGCATTGACGACCGTGACTACCGCACCAAGCTGGCACAAGCCGAAGCCGACCTTGCGCTGGCCGTGGCTGGCGCCGGAAGCAACCAGCACGCTGGCCAGGCAGGCGCCCAAGTGTCTGCCGCGCGCGCCACTGCTGCTGCCGCCCGCTCTACGATAGAACAGTCACTGGCTAATGCCGACAAGGCGCAGAAAGACCTGGAACGCACGCGCGACCTTGTCGCCCAGAAAATGCTCTCCCCACAGGCGCTGGACGCCGCGCAGGCCGCTGCCCGTGCGGCACTGGCTCAGGTGGAAACCAGCAAACAAAGCGCCAACTCCGCTTCTGAGCAAATCACCGCCAGCAGCGCGGCCCTGACTGCCGCCCAGGCCAAGGTCGAAGCCGCCCGCGCCGCGCGCGACCTGGCTGCCAACCAGTTAGCCGATACCCGCGTCGTCGCCCCCGCCGGCGGCGTGGTCGCTGCCAAGAATGTGGAGCCAGGCCAACTGGTGCAAGCAGGCCAGCCCCTGCTGTCCGTAGTGCCTCTGTCCGACCTGTGGGTCACCGCAAATTTGAAAGAGACCGAGCTCAAAGACATCAAGCTGGGCGCGGTGGCCACTGTAGAAGTTGATGCATACCCCGGTATTGCCGTTCAAGGCCAGGTGGAGTCCATCAGCCCGGCCACCGGCGCGCGCTTTGCCTTGCTACCGCCCGACAACGCCACCGGTAACTTCACCAAGGTGATCCAGCGCGTCCCGGTGCGCATCCGCATCCAGCAATCGGAAGACGCCACGCGCCTGCTTCGCCCTGGCATGAGCGTGACCGTGGTCATCACCACCCGGTGAGGTTGGCGTGAAACCGATTGCCCCCTCGCTGCGGCGGGTCCAGACGCCCGAGGAAATCTACCGCGCCCGCATCCTGATTGCGATGACGGTGACGCTGGCCTCGGTTCTGGAGTTGGTGGACACCAGCATCGTCAACGTGGCAGTACCCCACATGATGGGGTCGTTGGGCGCCACGCTAGATGAGATTACCTGGGTCTCCACCGGCTATGTGGTGGCCAACGTGATCGTGCTTCCCATTTCCAGCTGGCTGGCCAACTGGTTCGGGCGGCGCAACTATTTTGCGCTGTCCATCATGCTGTTTGTATTTTCGTCGTTCATGTGCGGCAATGCCGACACGCTGGGTGGACTGGTGTTCTGGCGCATCGTGCAGGGGCTCGGTGGTGGCGGATTGATATCCACCGCGCAGGCCACTCTGTTCGAAACCTTTCCGCCCGAAGAAGCGGGTACCGGCATGGCGATTTTTGGTCTGGGCATCATGACCGGCCCCATGCTCGGACCCACACTGGGCGGCTACATCACCGACGCCGCTTCATGGCCGTGGATTTTCTATATCAACATTCCACTGGGAGCCATTGCCCTGCTTCTGGCACTGATGTACGTGCCGGAACAAAAGTTTGGCAGCCGAGCCGAAGAGGTGGACTTTGCCGGCCTGCTGTTGCTAACCATCAGCATCGGGTGCCTGCAAACCATGCTGGAACGTGGCGGCAAGCTCGACTGGTGGGCCTCTCGCGAGATCATTGCCTATGCCATGACCAGTGTCAGTGCCATGGCGTTGTTCGTGTGGAACGAGCTGCGCCACCCACACCCCATCGTTGACCTGCGTATTCTGAAGAATGGTCAGTTCGCCGTTTCGCTGGTGTTTGGCTTCGTGGTGGGTGCCGCACTGTTCAGCGTGGTATTCGTGTTCCCGGTCTATGCACAAACGCTGATTGGCTTTACCGCATGGGACACCGGCATGGCCGTGTTACCAGGCGCCATTGCATCCGGCGTAACCATGGCCATCGTCGGCAAGATGATCCCCAAGCTCAAGGTCGATCTCCGCCTGCTGGTGGTGATGGGCGGTTTGATCTTTGCGTACTCGATGTGGTCGCACTCACTATTCACCGTACAGTCCGGCGCCGACGACTTTTTCTGGCCCATGGTGCTGCGGGGCGTGGGCTTGGGCATGGTGTTTATTCCGCTCAATAACCTCGCGCTGGGCGACTTGCCTCCCCAACAAATTGCGCCCGCTAGCGGCCTGTACGCCCTATTGCGCCAGCTGGGCGGCTCGGTTGGCATTGCCAGTTCGGCCACCCTGTTTTCGCAATTTCAGGAAAGTAACCGGGGCGAAATGCTTCACCATATCAGCCAGTTCACCGACGCCGCAACCCATCGCTTGGCGCAGTTGGAACAGCTGATGCGTTCGCACGGCCACAGCGAGGCGGTCTCGCATCAAAAGGCTTTGATGCTGCTCGACGGCATGCTGCGCAAACAGGCCGCCATGCTTGCCTTTGAACACCTATTTCTGGCGTTTGGTGTGATGATGCTGGCAGCGCTGCCGCTGCTCCTGTTAATGCGGCGCTCTCAATTCAACCGGCAGGGACCAGTTGCCGACCATTAATCCGGAGAATCCACCCATGTTTGAACGTCTGACCCGCAGCTGGCAACTCGTCAAGGCCAGTGCTGCCGTGTTGAAGCAGGACCGCAAGTTGCTTCTGTTTCCGCTGGTATCTTCCATGGCGATGTTGGCGGTTCTGGCCTCCTTTGCCATACCCGTTATGGGGTGGGTCGTTTTCGGCAGCCGGTCCGGTCAAACCTCTGCTGCCAGCAGCAGCACGTTTTACGCCATTGGTTTTTTGTTCTATCTCACGCAGTACTTCGTCATCTTTTTCTTCAATGCCGCTCTGGTGGGTGCTGCCATGATCAGGTTGGACGGTGGCACACCCACGCTCTCGGACGGCTTGCGTCTAGCGGCCTCCAAGTGGACGTCCATCCTGGGTTACGCGGCCATCGCGGCCACGGTGGGTGTGCTGTTACGCGCCGTCGCCGAGCGGGTTGGATTTTTGGGCCGCATCATTGTCGGCCTGCTGGGCGCAGGCTGGACAGTGGCGACCTATCTGGTCGTGCCGGTTTTGGTGGCGCGTGACGTGGGTCCTGTGGAGGCTGTGAAAGAAAGCACCCTGATTTTGAAGCGCACCTGGGGCGAAAACCTGGTGGGTCAAGCCGGTTTGGGTGTTGCGTTTTCCCTGATTCAGGTCTTCGTCGTGACGCTGGGTGTAGCACTGATCGTCACTGCCGCAGCGGGCGGAAGCGCCATCCTGATTGTATTGAGCCTGGTCCTGACCATTGGCGCCGTGCTACTGTCATTTCTGGTGCAAGGCGCCCTGTCTGGCATCTACGCCGCAGCGCTCTACCGGTTTGCCACGCAGAACGGAAATTCACAGGGCTTTGATACCGACGCACTGCGCGGTGCGTTTGTCGTGAAAGCCTGATTTCATGGGCGCCTGAACGCAACGTGTTGGGCGGCCCAATATTTGGACGATAGGCTTTCCAACCGAACTTCACCACCGGTAGACGGCGCGTGCACAAACCGGTTGTCGCCCACATAAATGCCGGCGTGTGTGGCTTCGCCGCGCTGGCCGAATAACACCAAGTCACCACTACGAACGCTGTCCAGTGGCACGGACTGCCCCGCATCTTGTAAGCGAGCCACGGTGCGGGGCATGGCCACGGCGCCCCGTGTTTTGTACACATGGCCGATGAGTCCGCTACAGTCAAAGCCTGCTTCTGGCGTATTGCCCCCATGGCGGTAGGGTGTGCCCACCAGACTGATGGCATAGATCGTCACATCGTGAGCCTGCTCCAGTGTCAGTCGCGACGGCACCTCGCCCAACGGCATCCGCGCAACCGGGTCATGAATCGGTGGAGCAGATGAACACGCAACCAACGCCAGCACGACGGCCATTGCAGCCCACTTGAGACTCAAGACCACGGCGGATTTCATCTTGAATGCGGCCACCCCGTCAGTCCTCCTTCATATCCGCACTGCGGGCAATGGGCGCCAGTCGCGCCTTCTCGGCGGCGATGAACCTGGCGAAGTCGGCGCGTGAACCGCCCACAGGGTCAATGCCCTGCGGAATCAGGCGTGCGCGCAACTCGGGTGTCTTGAGTGCAGCGTCCACTGCGCGATTCATCTTGTCCAAAATTTCATCGGGGGTGCCCTTGGGTGCGAATACGCCAGACCAGTGACCAATCAGCACGCCGGAGAAGCCTTGTTCTTTTGCGGTTGGCAAATCCGGCAACTCCGCGATGCGACTGCTCCAGGTCGACGCAATGGCGCGCAGTTTGGCACCCTTGAGCTGCGGCAGAACAACCACACTAGCCTCAGACGTCGCATCCACCTGTTTGCCCATCACGGCGAACACGCCCTCAGACCCGCTCTTGTAGGGAATGATCTGCAGTTTGGCGCCAGCTTCATGGCGCAGCATTTCGGCCACAAAATGCGGCGTGCTTCCCGTACCTGCTGTGGAAAAGTTCAACCCAACACCCGTTTTGGAGGCCGCCACGAGACCTTTGAGGTCCCTGATCGGTGAGTCCATTGGAACGACGATGATGGACGGGCTGACCGCCATCATGGCCACCGGCACTAAATCGTCGTCCTTGTAGGGCATCTTGCCCTTGATCATGGCATTGGTGATAACACCGGCCGCCGGAGTCAAGAAGGTATATCCATCAGGGGCTGACTTGGCAACCGCATCGGCCCCCAGAACCGAACCCGCACCGGGTTTGTTTTCCACCACAACGGCTTGCCCCAATTGCTTCGCAACGCCTTCGGCAACGGCCCGTGCCACCAAATCGTTGGCGCCACCGGGGCCGAACGGCACGACAAACTTGATGGGATGCGAAGGCCAGGTATCAGCCCGCGCGGCTAACGCCAGCAGGCCCAAAGCCAGAGATGCGGTCAGGCGGGTGAACCAATGCTTCATATTCATTTCCTCAGATTGACTTGGCGACTATTGTTTGCAATGCGCCTTTCGCTTTATACATCCCCTAACCATCCGGCAACAGCCGCAAAGTCTGGATGCCGCCGCCGCTGATAAGGGCTGCACACGGGTAAACACCTAATAACAATTGATCGCGCAACTACTTCACAAGTAAACTATTTACAGGTAAAGTACCGGAACCGCCAAACAGGGCGTAAATTTTGGCAACCCACTTGGAGGAGTTACGCAATGCGTATCGCATGTTTAGGCGGAGGCCCCGCTGGTTTGTATTTCGCAATTTTGATGAAGAAGGCCAACCCGGCGCACGACATCACCGTGATTGACCGTAACGCCGCCGACAACACCTTTGGCTGGGGCATCGTTTTCTCCGACAAGACCATGGACGGTTTTCGCGAGGCGGATGTGCAGGTTGTCAACGAAATTGAAGCCAATTTCCACCACTGGGACGATATCGACGTGCACTTCAAGGACCGTAAGATCACCTCCGGCGGTCACGGGTTTTGTGGCATTGCACGCCTCAAAATGCTCCAGATCTTTCAGAAACGCGCCGCTGAACTCGGTGTCAACATGCTGTGGGAACAAGAGATCACCGACCCCGATATCTACGCCAAGGAATACGACCTGGTCGTCGGCGCCGATGGCGTGTTCTCCACCACGCGCGCCAAGCATGAGGCGCATTTCAACCCGCGCATCGATCTGCGCACCAACCGCTTCATCTGGCTGGGTACCCAAAAAAAGCTCGATGCCTTCACCTTCGCCTTCAAGCAAACCGAGTTCGGCTGGTTCAACCTGCACGCCTACCGGTTCAACGACGAAATGTCCACCTTCATTGTGGAAACGCCCGAGACCACCTGGCTCAAGGCTGGCATCGATAAATTTGAAGCCGATCAATCCATCGCCTTTTGCGAGAACCTGTTTGCCGACCTGCTCGACGGCAATAAGCTGATCTCCAATGCCCGCCATCTGCGCGGCTCGGCCATGTGGATCAAGTTCAATCGGGTGCTGTGCGAGCGCTGGCACAAGGACAATATTGTGCTCATTGGTGATGCCGCACACACGGCCCACTTTGCCATTGGCTCGGGCACCAAACTGGCGATGGAAGATGCCATATCGCTGGCCAAGGTGCTCAATAGTTCAGAAGGAACCGTTCCCGAGCGTCTGGCGCGCTACCAGGCCGAGCGCGAAATCGAGGCGCTCAAGTTGCAAAGTGCGGCGCGCAACCGCATGACCTGGTTCGAAGACATCGAGCGCTACGTTCACATGGAGCCCGAGCAACTCGCGTTCTCGCTGCTGACCTCCAGTCAGCGCGTCGGTCACGCCAACCAGAAGCTGCGCGACCCGAAATACGTCGAAAGTGTGGATACCTGGTTTGCCCAGCAGTGCGGTCTGCCCGCCAAGCCGATTCCGCCGATGTTCACACCCTTCAAACTGCGTGGCATGACGCTCGCCAACCGCGTTGTGGTGTCGCCCATGTGCACCTATTCGGCAACCGATGGATTGCCGGATGATTTCCACTTCCAGCATTACACGGCACGCGGGCTGGGTGGCGCAGCGCTCGTCGTGACGGAGATGACCTGCATCTCGGCTGACGCACGCATCACGCCTGGCTGCACAGGCATCTGGAATGACGAGCAAACCAATGCCTGGAAGCGCATCGTTGGCTTTGTGCATGCCAACAGCACCGCCAAGATGGCGATGCAAATTGGCCACGCCGGTCGCAAAGGCTCCACCAAACTGGCCTGGGACGGCATCGACCAGCCACTGGCTGAGGGCAACTGGCCGCTGATTGCGCCGTCGGCATTGCCTTATGTTGCGGGTGCTTCGCAAGTGCCACGCGAAATGACACGCGCCGACATGGACCGGGTCAAGGCCGACTTCGTTGCCGCCACCCTGCGCGCCGAAAGCGCCGGTTTTGACATGATCGAGTTCCATGCAGCGCATGGCTATCTGCTTTCTTCGTTTATCTCACCACTCACCAACCAGCGCAGTGATGCGTACGGTGGCAGCCTGGAAAACCGCTGCCGCTATCCGCTCGAAGTGTTCAGCGCCATGCGCGCAGTCTGGCCCGCCAACAAGCCGATGTCGGTGCGCATCTCGGCACACGACTGGGTGCCGGGCGGAACCACTCCGAACGACGCGGCCGAGGTCTCCCGCTTGTTCAAGGACGCGGGCGCAGACATCATTCACGTCTCTTCCGGCCAGGTCAGCAAAGACGAGAAGCCGGTCTATGGCCGCATGTTCCAGGTTCCGTTCTCCGACAAAATTCGCAACGAACTGCACGTACCCACCATCACCGTTGGTAACATTTACGAGGCCGATCACGTCAACACCATCATTGCCGCCGGACGCGCCGATTTGTGTGCGCTGGCCCGCCCGCATCTGGCAGATCCGGCATGGACGCTGCATGCAGCGGCCGAGCAGGGCTACACCGATGTCGCGTGGCCCAAGCAGTACGTCGGCGGAAAGATACAGCTTGAGCGCAACCTGGAGCGTGCCGGACAGCTGGCGCTGAACGCATGAAAAGTGCCGGCCCTCACGCAGTCGTTACGGGCGGCGGCCGTGGCATCGGTGCCGCGGTCGCAACCCGTCTCGTGGCGGCCGGTTATCGCGTCACCATCACGGGGCGCGATGCCAGCCGGCTGGCTGGATTCGCCGCGTCACTGGGTGGCGAAGGCGTCTGCCATCCGGTCACGATGGATGTGGCCGACCGCGCCTCGGTGGACCAAGGCATGGACGCGGCACGCGCCGCGTTCGGCCCCGTCGCCGTGCTGGTGAACAACGCCGGGCAGGCGGAGAGTGCTCCGTTCTTGAAGACCGATGCCGCCCTGTTCGAGCGCATGATAGCGGTCAACCTCATGGGGGTTTTTCACTGCACGCAAGCGGCGATCCCCGATATGCTGAGCGCCAAATCCGGGCGTGTCATCAATGTCGCCAGCACCGCCGCTTTGGTGGGCTACGCGTATGTGTCAGCCTACGTCGCTGCCAAGCACGGTGTTTTGGGGTTGACCCGCGCCCTGGCGCTGGAGTTGGCGACCAAGGGCATCACGGTCAATGCCGTCTGTCCGGGCTATACCGAAACCGACATCGTCAAGGACGCTGTCGCCAACATCATGACCAAGACCGGGCGCACGGAATTGGACGCCCGCGCCGAGTTGGCCAAGGGCAACCCGATGAAGCGCCTGGTTCAGCCCGAGGAGGTCGCCGACACAGTGCTCTGGCTCGCGGGGTTGGGTGCGGCCAGCATCACGGGACAAGCCATCGCCGTGTGCGGTGGCGAGGTCATGCAATGAGGAGATGCCATGATTGCTATATATTTTGTAGCTGCTCGCGCTTATTCCACGGTGGCTGGACGCCGAAATGATTAAAAGTCCAAACCCCCAGAAGGATGCCAGCGCCGACGCACTGCAAGCCGCTGACGAATTGGGCTATGAGGCCCGCAGCGCCAAGGGCGACCATGCGGCCCTCAAGCTGTGGTTACGCATGCTGGCCTGCACTACGCAGGTGGAGAGCGAAATCCGCCGCCGTCTGCGCGTGCGCTTTGACACCAGTCTGCCGCGTTTTGACTATCTGGCTCAGCTCTACCGAGAGCCCGAGGGGCTGCGCATGAAAGACCTCTCCAGCCACTTGATGGTGAGTGGTGCCAATGTCACTGCGATCACTGACGAGTTGGAACGCGACGGACTGGTCGTACGGTCCAGCAGTCAGACAGACCGACGGTCCTGGATACTGAATATGACGCCCAAAGGCCGGGAGCAGTTTGAAGTTATGGCCAAGGAGCACGAGCAGTGGGTGTTGGAGCTGTTCGGTTGTCTTGACGCACCCACACTGGCTCAGATGTACCGGCAACTCGGTGGTCTGCGCGTTCACGTTCTGAATTCGCAGACCGAGGCTTTGCCGCCATCCACAACAGACTGAATCAAGGATTGATCACCATGAATACCCATATTTCCACCTCAATCGACCCCGCGCTTTTGGCGTCCAACCGCAAGTCGTTGGCCGCCTACCAAGCCACACATTTTCAGTGGGACTGTGTTGAAGGAGTAGCGACCATCACACTCAACCGCCCTGAGCGGAAGAACCCCCTTACCTTCGCGTCCTACGCCGAGTTGCGCGACCTGTTCGGTCAGTTGAAATATGCCAGCGATGTCAAAGTCGTGGTGGTCACCGGTGCTGGCAGTAACTTTTGCTCGGGCGGTGACGTGCACGAAATCATCGGCCCGCTGGTGCAACTGGCAGCGCCCGAGTTGCTGATGTTCACCCGCATGACCGGTGATCTGGTCAAGACGATGCGCGCTTGCCCGCAGCCCATCATCGCCGCCATTGACGGCATCTGCGCTGGCGCGGGTGCCATTACCGCCATGGCGTCCGACCTGCGTATTGGCACGGCACGCAGCAAAACGGCTTTTCTGTTCAACCGCGTCGGTCTGGCGGGTTGTGACATGGGCGCTTGCGCCATCTTGCCGCGCATCATCGGCCAGGGCCGCGCCAGTGACTGGCTGTACAGCGGCCGCTCGGTGGGCGGCGAAGAAGCGGAACGCGCCGGCTTCCTCAACCGCCTGAGCGCGCCTGAGACGCTGCTGGCGGACGCGCAGGCCTGGGCCTGCGACATTGCTGCCGGCCCGACCTTTGCCAACGGCATTACCAAAACCATGCTGCACCAGGAGTGGAGCATGACGATTGAGCAGGCCATTGAAGCCGAAGCACAGGCGCAGGCACTGTGCATGCTGACCGAAGACTTCCGCCGTGCCTACAACGCCTTCGTCGCCAAACAAAAGCCTGTATTTCAGGGCAACTAAGGACACCGCACCATGAGTGATACCAACTACCTGAACTGGCCCTTTTTTGAGCCGCACCATGCAGAGCTCGCCAAATCCCTGGATGCCTGGTGCATCGAACACATCGCGCATGCGCACAGCCCCGATGTGGATGCCGAGTGCATCGCCCTGGTGCGCCAGTTGGGCGCCGGTGGCTGGTTGCGCCACGCGGTGGGTGGCACCGAATACGGTGGCGTGCGCGAAAGCATGGACACCCGCAGCATTTGCCTGATCCGCGAAACGCTGGCGCGCCACAGCGGCCTGGCCGACTTTGCTTTTGCCATGCAGGGGCTGGGTTCCGGTGCCATCAGCCTGGCCGGCACGGCACAGCAAAAGCAGGCCTATTTGCCGCGGGTCGCGGCCGGCCAGGCGATTGCCGCCTTTGCCTTGAGTGAGCCCGACGCCGGCTCGGACGTGGCGGCCATGCAGTGCAGTGCGCGCATCGAAGGCGACAGCGTGGTGCTTAACGGCACCAAGACCTGGATTTCGAATGGCGGCATTGCCGACTTTTACGTGGTGTTTGCGCGCAGCGGTGAGGCACCGGGTTCGCGTGGCATCAGCGCCTTCATTGTGGACGCCGATGCGCCGGGCTTCACGGTGAGCGAACGCATTCACGTCATGGCACCGCACCCGCTGGGCACCTTGAGTTTTCAAAACTGTCGCATTCCCCTGTCAAAGCGCATTGGCGCAGCAGGCGAGGGTTTCAAGGTGGCCATGCGCACGCTGGACGTGTTTCGCACCTCGGTGGCCGCAGCAGCACTGGGTTTTGCCCGCCGTGCGCTGGATGAAGGCTTGCTGCGCGCCACCACCCGCAAGATGTTCACCCAGACCCTGGCAGATTTTCAATTGACCCAGGCCAAACTGGCGCTGATGGCGACCACCGTGGA
>CAIYDK010000282.1 GCA_903924955.1 uncultured beta proteobacterium
AGTGTTCCAGCGCGGCGGCCAGCGCCACATGTCGGCTGAGGACGTGTTTCGGGTGCTGCTGCAAGAGCGCGCCGACGTCGGCCTGGCCACCGTTTACCGCGTGCTAATGCAGTTTGAGCAGGCCAGCATCCTGAGCCGCAGCCAGTTTGAGGGCGGCAAATCGGTTTATGAGCTCAACGAAGGCCAGCACCATGACCACCTGGTATGCCTGGACTGTGGAAAAGTAGAAGAGTTTTACGACGCAGAAATCGAAAAACGGCAGAATGCCGTGGCCAAGGCCAAGGGGTTTAGCATCTCTGACCACGCCTTGAGTCTGTACGCAACCTGTACCAAAGACAACTGCCCCAATCGGTCCAATGCCCAACAGGAATGCGCGGGGCTCTCGTAGTACAGGACGTCAGCTCCCTTGCTCCATGGCCTTGCGGTGCCTTTCGACAAACTCCTGGTAGGTGTCGATGCCCCGCAGTTGCAGAATTGTGTTGCGCACCGCAGCCTCAACCAGCACCGCGATATTGCGACCCGCCACCACCTGAATAACCACCTTGCGAACCGGAATACCCAATATGTCCTGGGTCAACGGTTCATAGGGGATGCGCTCATACTCCCGCTCCAGCGTCTCACGCCGCACCAGATGCACGATGAGTTTGAGGCGCATTTTGCGACGCACCGCAGTCTCACCAAAGATGCCCCGAATATCCAGCAATCCGATACCGCGCACTTCGAGCAGGTTTTGCAGCAGTTCCGGGCAGCGCCCTTCAATCGTCGTTTGGTTGATGCGAAACAGGTCCACGGCGTCGTCTGCCACCAAACCGTTGCCGCGCGAAATCAACTCAAGGCCCAACTCGCTCTTGCCCAATCCCGACTCACCGGTGATGAGCACGCCCAGACCCAGAATGTCCATGAAGACACCGTGCATGGAAGATCGGTCGGCGAAGTGCTTGGACAGATAAGCCCGAAGCACGTCAATCACAAACGAGGATGGCTCCTGTGTGGCGAACATCGGAATTTGCGCCCGCTCACACATCGAAAGCAACGCCTGCGGGGCTACTTGCGCATCCGCCAGCACCAACACCGGAGGCTCCAGAGTCACAATACGGGCTATTCGGCGGGCGCAGTCATCGCCCGTGGCGTTGGTGATGTAGGCGATTTCACGCTCGCCCAATATTTGCACGCGATAGGGGTGGATGTAGTTGAGATAGCCGACCAGATCAGCGCCCGAACGGGCGGCTCGAACCGCTACTTCATCAAAGCGCCTCTCCGATGCCCCCAAGCCTGCCACCCATTCCCAATGCAATCGGGAGCGAAACTCCTCGAACAATACGTCAGCGCTGACAACGGTTGGTTTCACAGCAACTGGGTGGTTGTAGCCCGCATCAGGCCAATTGGGTCGATTGCCATCCAGCAATCAGGCTATATAACTGGGCGGACTCGGTGCTGGCAACCAACTTTTCACGCAAATCAGCATCACTGAGCAGCTCAGCGATCTCTGACAAAATCTCAAGATGTTTTTGCGTTGCAGCTTCGGGAACCAGCAAGAAAATCAGCAACCCAACAACCTGGTCGTCGGGTGCGTCGAATCCAATGGGATTGATCAACTGGAACACGGCCGCCATGGGGGCCTTCAGGCCCTTGATTCGCCCGTGCGGAATGGCCACGCCATGACCCAAACCCGTGGAGCCCAATCGCTCACGCGAAAACAGGCTATCGGTCACCAAAGCACGACTGAGACCATGCAGATTCTCAAATAGCAAACCCGCTTCTTCGAAGGCCCGCTTTTTGCTGGTAACTTCTACTTGCGCCAGCACTTGTGCTGGCGTCAGGATACTGGCTAGTCGGTTCATAGTGTGGAGCGATTATGCACAAAAAAACCGCCCGAATGCGGGCGGCTCTCGACAGGCAATGCCTATGTTGGGCTACATCAGACGCTTGGGCGCATCATGGTGATGGTCCTGCAGGCGATCTTTGTGGCGAACCACCTGACGGTCCAACTTGTCGACCAACTCATCGACGGCGGCGTACAGATCTTCGTGAGAACTCTCTGCAAACATATCACTGCCTTTGACATGGATATTGCACTCGGCACGCTGCCGTCGCTCTTTTTCCTTCTGCTTCTCTACGGTGAGGAGCACCTTGACATCAACCACCTGGTCAAAATGCCGCATGATTCGATCTAGCTTGGTCGTGACATAACTACGCAGGGCCGGGGTAACTTCAAGATGGTGACCGCTGATCGTCAAATTCATAAATAGCCTCCAATTGCTCTCGGGTTAAAAATCTTGCGATCCAAGATGGCAAGAACAGAAACCAAAAATTACCAAGATTTTTTTGGTTGCCGTGAAATTACTATGCGCCCGAACCTACAGAATTGCAATGCCTTTTTACTACCGCACTGCAACATATTGTTATTGGACGGTCCGCCAAGGCGACGCGCGCGGGTCCGCCCTCCAGTGCGATAATTTCATGAAAGCCACTTTTGGAAAGCGTTCTTTTAACTACTGCCCAAATCGGCGGTCATCCTGATCTTTTGGGGTCAAATTCCAATTACCCGCAAGCTTTCGCAATGAGAAATTGAAATCTGACCCGATTGAATCGCCATGCTCAATATTTTCACGCTTGCCAACGGACGCCTCTTCCAGGAAGAGATCGAGTCGCTGGAGGAGCTCTCGCAGTTCCAACCAATCTGGGTTGACCTCGAATCGCCGACGGTTGAGGAGAAACGCTGGGTCAAGCAGCACTATGGCCTGTCTATTCCTGAAGACGCCATGGATGAGGACATTGAGGAGTCGGCGCGCTTTTACGAAGAGGACAACGGGGAATTACACATCCGCAGCGACTTTTTGGTAGCCGATGATGATGAACCTCGCACCGTACGGGTGGCCTTTATCCTGAACCAGGTCAACGACGAACTCAAGAGTAAAGGTGTGCTGTTTTCGATCCACGATGAAGATGTGCCAGTTTTCCGGTTGCTACGCATGCGTGCGCGCCGAGCCCCCGGACTGATCGAGGACGCCAAGGAAGTATTGCTCAAACTATTCGATGCGGATGCGGAATATTCCGCCGACACGCTGGAAGGCATTTACGATGAGCTGGAGAAGGTCAGTACCAAGGTTCTGTCCGGTGATGTGACGGATGCGCTGGCAAGTGAAGTACTGGGGGCCATCGCCCGCCACGAAGATATGAATGGGCGAATTCGACGCAACGTCATGGACACTCGCCGCGCCGTGAGTTTCATGATGCGAAGCAAAATGCTCAACGGTGAACAGTTTGAAGAAGCTCGCCAGATTCTGCGCGACATTGACTCACTGGACTCCCACACAGCATTCCTGTTCGACAAGATCAACTTCTTAATGGACGCCACGGTCGGTTTTATCAACATCAACCAGAACAAGATCATCAAGATTTTTTCGGTGGCCAGTGTAGCGCTGCTTCCGCCCACGCTGATTGCGAGTATCTACGGCATGAACTTTCAGCATATGCCCGAGCTGGCCCAGGCATGGGGATACCCGTATGCGTTGGTGCTCATGGTTGCCAGTGCACTGGTGCCGATGTGGTATTTCCGGCGACGTGGCTGGTTGAAGTGACCCCACTGTAGACACGAGCCTGCCAATGAACGTCAATGGGCATCCTTATCGGACGATCTGGTTGAAGCCGGGCGATGATCACATCGTGCAGGTTATCAATCAGGTGAAGCTTCCCCATATTTTTGAGATCAATGACCTCGCCAGCGTCGAAGACGTTTGCAGGGCGATTCGCGACATGACTGTGCGCGGCGCCGGTCTCATCGGGGCAAGTGCTGCCTACGGCATGTATTTGGCTAGTCTGGAATCGTCTGAAACCGGTTTTCAGGATACTTTGCGACGGGCTGGCAACGCACTCAAGGCCACTCGTCCGACCGCTGCCAATCTGGCCTGGGCTGTTGACAGAATGCTGGGCGTCATTGGAGCCGTCGAATCGCACAGCGAACGGTGCAGCGTGGCGCGACAAGAAGCGATTGCCATTGCGGACGAGGACGCCGACTATTGTCGGCGGATTGGCGTCCACGCAATGCCCGTTATTTCTGCCATCAGTGCCCGCAAGCCGGGCCAAACTGTCAACATTTTGACCCATTGCAATGCGGGATGGCTGGCATTTGTTGACATGGGGTCTGCCACCGCCCCCATCTACGCTGCGCATGACGCCGGAATTCCTGTGCATGTGTGGGTCGACGAGACCCGACCACGCAACCAGGGCGCAAGCCTGACCGCTTGGGAGTTGAGCCAGCACGGCGTGCCGCACACACTGATTGCAGACAACGCCGGTGGCCATCTGATGCAGCACGGGCTGGTTGACATGGTGATCACGGGCGCTGACCGAGTGACCCGCAACGGCGATGTCGCCAACAAAATCGGCACCTATCTTAAGGCCCTGGCTGCCCATGACAACCGTATTCCGATGTACGTTGCGCTGCCCTCATCCACATTCGACTTTGCGTTGCGCGACGGGGTTGCGAACATCCCTATAGAGGAGCGCGATGGTGCCGAGGTCCGCTACATGACGGGCCTAACCGAGAGTGGAGACATTGCGTCGGTACGCATCTGCCCGCAGGCAACGCCCGCTCGAAATTGGGGTTTTGATGTAACGCCCGCTCGACTGATCACGCAATTGATCTGCGAGCGCGGGCTTTGCGATGCCACCGAGAACGGTATCCTGTCGCTGTTTCCAGAGCGGCGCTGAGCGGGTGCACAGATGGATGATGGCTACATCAAGTACCGCAGTGACCGGCGCGATGGCTCCGTCCCTGAGACTGCGCAACTTGAGTCTCTGAATCAATCCAGAACCGATCTTTTTGATCTGGGCCTGATCGGCGTCTATCCCGACGGGGTGGGCTACGGTAACCTGAGTGTTCGTGCTACCAGTGAGCAGTTCATCATCACGGCCAGTGCCACTGGCGGCTCTCGCATATTGCACGGTGGGCAGTATTGCCTGGTTGAGAATTTTTCTGTTGACCGCAACCATGTGCAATCGCGGGGTCCGCTACCCGCCTCGTCCGAGGCGATGACCCACGGCGCCATCTACTTGGCTAACCCGCTGGTGCAATGCGTGGTGCACGTCCACAATCGACATCTGTTTGACTACTGGCTAACCAACAATCGCTTGACGACACCTGCGAATATCCCTTACGGCACTCCGGCGATGGCCCGTGAAGTATCCCAAATCGTCTTGGCCCAGCCTACGCTTCCCGTGCTCTTTGCGATGGCCGGACACGACGAGGGTATCGTCGCCTACGGTGCAGACGTCGCCACCACGCACAGGCTCTTACTCACGGAATTGGAAAGGTCCCTGATAGCATGACAAAAATTGGAATCATCGGTGGAAGTGGCCTGGACAACCCGGATATTCTGGTCAATGCGGTCGACCGGACGGTAGCCACTCGCTGGGGCGCCCCCTCCACTCCTCTCAAGCAGGGAACCATCGCCGGTGTCGACGTTGTCCTGCTCGGTCGCCATGGCCGGGAACACACCATCACGCCAACCCACGTCAACTACCGAGCCAATGTCCAGGCATTGAAAGACTCTGGTTGCACGCACATTCTGGCCACCACGGCGGTTGGCTCATTGCGTGAAGACATCGGTCGGGGCGATTTGGTCATTCTTGACCAGTTCATTGACTTCACCAAACAGCGAGCCATGAGTTTTCATGAGACATTTGCGCCGCACCAACCGGTGCACACGCCGATGGCAGACCCGTTTGACTCCAACCTGCGCAATATTTTGATCAGCCTGTGCGAGCGGCACGGCATTCCCTTTCACCCAAGTGGAACCGTGATCACGATCGAGGGGCCGCGCTTCTCGACGCGTGCGGAATCACGCATGTTCCGAGCCTGGGGAGCCGACGTTATCAACATGTCGATTGCCACCGAAGCGGCCTTATCAAATGAAGCCGGCATACCTTACGCGGCAGTAGCCATGAGCACGGACTACGACTGCTGGAAGACCGATGAAGCGCCCGTTAGTTGGGACGCAATTTTGAACGTATTCAGCAGCAACGCCAAGAAGGTCACCACGCTGCTGATTGACGCGATTCCATTGGTTGTCAATCGCCACTCGTAGATCGCTCGGGCAAAAAGCTACTTGCGTTTCATGGGCGACTGCTACTTGTCGCGCAGCTCACGACGCAGAATTTTGCCCACCGGCGTCTTGGGTAATTCAGCCCGAAACTCGATCACTTTGGGCTGCTTGTAGCCTGTGAGGTTTTCCTTGCAGAAAGCGCGCACATCCGCGTCACTCAGGTTCGGATCTTTCTTGACGATGACCAACTTGACCGCCTCACCCGACTTGGCATCAGCTACGCCAACACAGGCACACTCCATGACACCGGGCATCTGGGCGACAACATCCTCCAGTTCTGTGGGAAAAACGTTGAAGCCACTGACCAAAATCATGTCTTTCTTGCGATCCACAATTTTGAAGAATCCACGCTCATCGACTACGCCCACATCGCCCGTCTTGAAGTACCCGTCGGGCGTCATTACCTTGGCAGTCTCATCAGGACGCTGCCAGTAACCCGCCATCACCTGCGGGCCTTTGATGGCAATTTCTCCCGAGTGACCCGCCGCCACTTCATTGCCATCGTCGTCCAGCAACTTCATGTACGTGTTGGGCAATGGGATTCCAATCGTTCCGGTGTACTCGGTGGCGGTGACCACGTTGCAACTCGCCGAGGGCGAAGTCTCGCTCAAACCATAGCCTTCACAAATGGGGCAACCGGTCTTCTCAAACCACAACTTCGCCACACCGCTTTGCACAGCGGTTCCGCCTCCGACCGACACTTTAAGGTGACTCCAGTTGACAGTGTTGAAATCAGGGTGATTCGCCAGCCCATTAAACAGGGTATTCACTGCCGGGAAGGAGTGGATGACGTGCTTGCTGAGTTCCTTGAGCATGCCGGGTATATCGCGCGGATTGGGAATCAGGATCAGTTTGCCTCCCATGCGCAGGGACAGCATCATGCCCACCGTGAACGCAAAAATATGGTACAGAGGCAATGCGCAAACCCCTGTCGGCTGTTCGTTCGCCGGAATCTTGCCCATCACAGGGCCATTCCAGACTTCCGATTGCAAGACATTGGCAACCACGTTGCGGTGCAACAGCACGGCACCCTTCGACACGCCCGTAGTGCCACCGGTGTACTGCAGCACCGCAACATCATCGGCCTTGATTTCCGGCTTATTGAATGGTGCCTTGGTTCCCGACGCGATGGCGGCATTGAATCGCACCGCTTCGGGCAAGCTGTAGGCGGGCACCATTTTCTTGACGTTGCGCACGACGTAGTTGACCAACGTTCCCTTGAGCAATCCCAACTGATCGCCCATGGAACACAGCACAACATGTTTGACCGGGGTGGCCGAAATACACTTTTCCAGCGTGGTCGCGAAGTTCTCAATAATGACGATGGCCTTGGCGCCCGAGTCCTTCAATTGGTGCTGCAACTCACGCGGGGTGTACAGCGGATTGACATTCACAACGATATAGCCTGCGCGCAAAATGCCGGCTACGACCACCGGGTATTGCGGCACATTGGGCATCATGATGGCGACCCGGTCGCCTTTAGCCAAGCCCAAGCTTTGCAAATAGGCTGCAAACGCCTGACTCAAACTGTCTGTCTGGGCATAAGTTACATCCTTGCCCATGAAGTTGTAGGCCACCCGATTGGCGTACTTCTTAAAGCTTTCCTCCATCAGCGCAACCAGCGACACGTAAGCCGAAACATCGATATCGGCGGCTACGCCTTTGGGGTAACTATCGAGCCAAATGCGGTCTGTCATGCTTGCCTATCCCAACGTTGATGTAACCGACTATTCTGCCTTTGAACGCCCAAGGAAAGCACCCCAGACTTCCTTGGTGTTTTCCCTAGTCGAAAAGAACGTCAGGCCTTCAGCGCGGTCAGCACTTCATCCAGCATCTTCTTCGCGTCACCAAACAGCATACGGTTGTTCTCTTTGTAGAACAGCGGGTTGTCAACGCCCGCATAACCCGAGGCCATACTGCGCTTCATGACAATAGAGGTCTTGGCTTTCCAGACCTCCAGAACGGGCATACCGGCAATCGGACTATTCGGATCGTCTTGCGCACCAGGGTTCACGATGTCATTGGCACCAATCACCATGACCAAGTCAGTCTTCGGAAAGTCGTCGTTGAGTTCGTCCATTTCGAAAACAATGTCATACGGCACCTTGGCTTCAGCCAGCAGCACATTCATGTGCCCGGGCATGCGTCCCGCCACCGGGTGAATGCCAAAGCGAACGTTGACACCTTTTGCGCGAAGTAACTTGGTGATCTCATAAACCGTATGCTGCGCTTGTGCTACTGCCATGCCATAGCCAGGAACAATGATCACGCTCTTGGCTTCACGCATCAACTCGGCGGTTTCCAATGCCAGGATCGGAAAGACCTCGCCAGCGGGTTGCGCCGGGCCGCCAGCAGGTGCGGGAGCTGCGCTGGCCGTACCGAAACCACCGGCGATCACGCTGATGAAGCTGCGTGCCATGGCCTTGCACATGATGTAGGACAGAATAGCGCCGCTGGAACCCACCAAGGCCCCGGTCACGATCAGCAGATCGTTGGAGAGCATGAAGCCCGTGGCGGCAGCGGCCCAGCCGGAGTAGCTGTTGAGCATGGACACCACCACCGGCATGTCGGCACCACCGATGGCCATCACCATGTGGATACCAAACAGCAAGGCGATCACCGTCATCACCATCAGCGGCATCATGCCGTCGGCGATGGTGTGGGCGTTCATGAACTCGCGGCCAAACCAGATCACGACCAACAGGCCCGCCAAATTCAACCAGTGGCGTCCCGGCAGCAAAAGGGGGTTACCGCCGATACGTCCTGACAACTTTCCAAACGCAACGATGGAGCCAGAGAACGTAACGGCCCCGATCAGGATGCCGATGTAGATTTCCATTTCATGGATGGACTTGGCCGCTCCAACGAAGCCTTTGGAAGCTTCTGGGTCAATGAAGGTGGAGAAGCCCACCAGCATGGCAGCCAAGCCAACCATACTGTGCATCAGTGCCACCAGCTCGGGCATTTGTGTCATCTGCACCGTGCGGGCGGCGTACAAGCCAATGCTGCCACCAATGAGCATGGCACCGATGATCCACGGGATGCCAGCGCCCGTAACTTGTGGCCCGAAGACGGTGGCCAGCACGGCAATGGTCATACCGATCATGCCGTAGAGGTTCCCGCGCAGGGCGGTTTGCTGGTTGGACAATCCCCCCAGGCTCAGAATGAAAAGAATCGTCGCTCCGATATAGGAGACGGTTGCCAGTTCTGTTGAAAACATGAATTGCCTCCTTTATTTGCGAAACATGGCAAGCATGCGCTGGGTGACGGCAAAGCCGCCAAACATATTGATTGCGGTGAGCACAATGCCGGCACCCGCCACCCAGGTGATCAGACTGTCGGGGCGACTTGCGGCGCCGGCAATCGGTGAAATCTGGACTAGAGCACCGATTGCAATGATGCTGCTAATGGCGTTGGTTACGCTCATCAAGGGCGTGTGCAGCGCTGGCTTGACGTTCCAGACCACCATGTACCCTACGAAGCAGGCCAGCACAAAGACCGTGAAGTGACCCAAAAATGCCGGCGGAGCGCTCGCTCCTATCAGCCAGAACAACGCTGCTGCAACGCCAAAAAAGATGGCCAGTTTGCTGCCCGCCATGGGCTCGCTGTCACCGCCACCATGTCCATGCCCGCCCTTCTTCGCCACAGGCGCTGCTGCGGGTTTTGCAGGCGCAGTTGCGGCTGCAGGTAGTTTGGGGGCCGGTGCCGGCCAGGTGATGCTGCCTCCCTTGGTCACGGTCAGACCACGGATGGCATCGTCTTCCATGTTGACGTTGATGATGCCGTCCTTGGTCTTGCAAAGTTCCTCGGATAGGCGAAACAGGTTGGTGGAGTAAAGCGTCGAAGATTGCTTCGCAAGTCGTGAGGCCAGATCGGTGTAGCCGACGATGGTCACGCCATGCCTAACTACCGCCTCTCCCGGCACGGTCAGTTCGCAGTTGCCACCCTGCTCGGCTGCCATATCAACAATGACGCTGCCGGGCTTCATGCTCTTGACCATGTCCGCCGTGATGAGCTTGGGTGCAGGCTTGCCCGGGATCAGCGCTGTGGTGATGATGATGTCCGATTCCTTGGCCTGCTTGGCGTACATCTCGCGCTGGGCTTGCTGAAAACCTTCGCTCATGACCTTGGCGTAGCCGCCACCGCCGCCACCGCCGCCTTCCTCCTCGTAATCGACCTTCACGAATTCGCCACCCAATGACGTGACCTGGTCGGCCACCTCGGCACGGGTGTCGTTGGCACGCACAATGGCACCGAGGCCTGCAGCGGTGCCGATGGCAGCCAGGCCGGCCACACCGGCACCGGCAATGAATACCTTGGCCGGAGGAACCTTGCCCGCAGCCGTGATCTGGCCGTTAAAAAAGCGTCCAAACGCATTGGCCGCTTCAATGACGGCGCGGTAGCCGGTGACGCCGGCCATGGAGGTTAATGCGTCCATCTTCTGGGCCCGACTCAGCATTCGTGGCAGCGCGTCGATAGCGAGCACGGTCGCATTTTTGGCAGTGAGTTGCTGCATCAAGTCGGGGTTTTGTGCCGGCCAGATAAAGCTGATCAGCGTTCCACCTTCGCGCAGCAAACCCACTTCCTCGGGGCTTGGGGCGCGCACCTTGAACACGATATCGGAGGCAGCCCACAGTGCGGCAGCCCCCTCGATGACTTCCGCGCCCACAGCACGGTAGGAATCGTCACTGAAATTGGCCAAATCGCCAGCGCCAGACTCAATAGCCACCTTGAAACCCAGCTTGATGAGCTTTTCCACCACCTCTGGGACCGTCGCTACACGTTTTTCCAGGGGAAAAATCTCTCGCGGAACGCCAATGCGCTGCGCCTTTCCTGCCGTTACACCAGTTTCCATGAAGCGACTCCTCAGCTTAGTTATTTCAAGAGACCACACTCAACGCGGCACCAGTCATGCCGGCGCTGCGTAAGCCACCGGAAAGCTTAACTGAAAATACCCCAGTTCTGACAGGGAGCAAGCATGATGTTTGTCAAACTGCCTCAATATAGAGGCCGGACACCCAAATTCACATCACCCCGGGTGGGTGTTACGGCGCATCCGTAAAATCAGGCCATGAGCAAACAACGTGTGGTGGTAGGCCTTAGTGGTGGCGTCGATTCGGCGGTGACCGCACACCTGTTGAAACAACAAGGGCACGAGGTCATCGGAATTTTCATGAAAAACTGGGAGGACGATGACCGTCCGGCGGGAGTTGGCAATGACGAGCCCGGTTACTGCACATCAAACATCGATTTTGTCGATGCAGCCGCCGTTGCCGACGTACTGGGCATTGAGATTGAGCACGTCAATTTTGCTGCTGAATACAAAGACCGGGTGTTCGCCGAGTTTTTGGTCGAATACCAGGCCGGGCGCACGCCCAACCCGGACATCCTGTGCAATGCGGAGATCAAGTTCAAGGCATTTTTGGACCATGCCATGCGTCTTGGTGCCGAAAAAATCGCAACCGGGCACTACGCACGCGTACGACAAAACCCTGCTACGGAATTGCACGAACTACTCAAAGGGCTTGATCCCTCCAAGGATCAAAGCTACTTTTTGCATCGACTCAACCAGGCGCAGCTCTCCAAGACCCTGTTTCCCATCGGGGAACTGCACAAGACGCAGGTGCGCCAGATTGCTCAGGACATTGGACTTCCTAACGCGAAAAAAAAGGACTCCACCGGCATTTGCTTCATAGGGGAACGACCTTTCCGGGACTTTCTGAATCGCTACATTGCCAAGGAACCAGGACCTATCAGCGACGCGCGGGGGCGGGCGATTGGGGAGCACGTTGGCCTGAGCTTTTACACGCTGGGGCAGCGTCAGGGCCTGGGCATTGGCGGCATCAAGGCCAAAGGCGCTCAAAAGGGCGGCGGCGAGCACGCACCCTGGTTCGTCGCGCGCAAGGACATGCAAACCAACACCCTCTGGGTGGTGCAGGGGCATGACCACCCCTGGCTGCAATCTACTTTTTTGACAGCGCAAAACGCCAGTTGGGTTGCTGGTGCCGAGCCGGTCATTTCATCGCTGTCAGCCAAGACCCGTTACCGCCAAAGTGACGCTACATGCCAGCTACAGAGCGTTAATCTGCAACACTTTTCCCTGCAGTTCGAACAACCCCAGTGGGCCGCCACACCTGGACAGTCAGCAGTGCTGTATCACGGCGAGAT
>CAIYDK010000283.1 GCA_903924955.1 uncultured beta proteobacterium
CTGCTGGACCTGTCCATCAAGGCCATTCGTCTGCGGGCGACCGTGGGCGAGGTCAGCGACGCCATGGAAAAAGCCTTTGGCCGCCACCGTGCCGATACGCAAAAGGTCAGCGGCGTGTATGCCGCTGCCTACGACTCGGCCGAGGGGGACACCATGGAATACTGGAACCAGCTCAAGAAAGACATTGCCGCCTTTGCCGAAGCACAGGGCCGCCGCCCCCGCGTCATGATCAGCAAACTGGGACAGGACGGCCATGACCGTGGCGCCAAAGTGGTGGCCACCGCCTTTGCCGACCTGGGCTTTGACGTGGACATGGGCCCGCTGTTCCAGACCCCCGAGGAATGTGCCCGCCAGGCGATTGAGAACGATGTGCACGCTGTGGGTGTCTCCACGCTCGCTGCCGGTCACAAGACACTGGTGCCGGCCATCATTGCCGAACTGAAGAAGCAGGGCGCGGACGACATCGTGGTGTTTGTGGGTGGCGTGATTCCGCGCCAGGACTACGACATGCTGTATGCGGCAGGCGTCAAGGGCATCTTCGGCCCGGGCACGCCGATTCCGGTGTCGGCTCGCGAAGTACTGGACCAGATTCAGAAAGCGCTGGGGTGAAGCAAACCGCTTCCGCTGCGTGGGCACTGGCGCCAGTAGTGGCCAGTGACTTTGAGGCTCTTTTGGCGCTTCGGCTACGTGCCATGCGTGAGAGCCTCACGCAGCTGGGGCGTTATGACGAGGAACGTGCGCGTGCGCGATTGGCCGAGGGCTTTGTGCCAGAGAGCACCCACCATATTGAGGCGCAGGGCCAGCGTGTCGGTTTTATCGTACTCAAGCGGTTGTCGCATGCGTTGCGACTTGACCATTTTTATATTGACCCACCGTGGCAGAACCTTGGGATTGGCGCCAAGGTCATGCACTGGGTGTGTGACCAGGCAGATGCCGAGTTGTTGCCAGTCGAACTGTGCGCATTAAAGGACAGCGATTCCAACCGTTTCTACCTGCGTTGGGGTTTTGCCAAAGTGGGCGAGGGTGAGTGGGATAACGACTACCTGCGTATGCCCGCTACGCCAAGCGTGCGGGCCGTGAGACAGTTTTGGGCCGCCTTACAGGCGCGTGAATGGGCAGCAGCACGGGCCCTATTGTTTGACGATCTGGAAGCCGTGTGGTGGACGAGCGGCGAACGGTTCTGCGGTGCCGATGCGCTGATTGACGTCAACAAGCAGTACCCTGAGGGCTGGACCATTCACCTGCTGGAAGTGGAACATCTGCAGGACGGGCGCGTCATGTCGCTGGCTCGGGTTGACCATCCACCGCAGCGCTTCTTCGCGACTTCGTTCTTTCGGGTCGATGATGGCCGCATTGCGGGTATTGATGAATACTGGGCGACCGTAGAGGCGCCGCCAGCCTGGCGCACAGGCGGTGCGTTTGCGGGTTTGTCACGTTTCGACCCCAGTGAAGATGCCAGGGCGCAGATTCCATGAACAAGGCGCCTGCAATGACCCCCCAGAGCGAATTGCTGTTGGATGCTGTGGTCGGCACAACCGGCATGGCCCAGCGCCGAGCTGTCGCCAAGGCCATCACCTTGCTTGAATCGACCCGCGCCGACCACCGCGCGCAGGCCGACGCTTTGCTGACAGCCCTGTTGCCCCGAACGGGCAAGTCTCTGCGCCTGGGTATTAGTGGCGTTCCGGGCGTGGGCAAGTCGACGTTTATCGAGGCTCTCGGTCTGTACTTGATTGGCCTGGGCCATCGCGTGGCGGTGCTCACCATTGACCCATCCAGCTCCGTGTCAGGCGGCTCGATTTTGGGCGACAAGACCCGCATGGAACACCTGTCGATGCGTGAAGAGGCCTACATCCGACCCAGCCCGAGTAGCGGTACCTTGGGCGGTGTGGCCGAAAAAACGCGCGAGGCCATGCTGGTCTGCGAGGCGGCCGGTTATGACATCGTGATTGTGGAAACCGTCGGTGTGGGACAGAGCGAGACGGCTGTACAAGGTATGACCGACATGTTTGTGCTGTTGCAATTGCCCAATGCCGGCGATGACCTGCAGGCTATCAAAAAAGGGGTGATGGAACTGGCCGATCTGGTGGTCATCAACAAAGCGGATATCGACCCAGACGCAGCCATGCGCGCCAGAGCCCAGATTGCTTCCAGTCTGCGGCTGTTGGGCAGGCATGGAAGCCACGGCCACGATGGCCACGCTGCCACCGACTGGCACCCCAAGGTCATGCAGATCAGCGCCTTGCATGGCACGGGCGTCGACACCTTTTGGGCGTCCGTGACTGAGTTTCAGACACTGTGCCAGGCCAATGGCAAGCTGGCCGAGCGGCGTCAACACCAGGCGCTGGCCTGGATGTGGGAGCGCATTGAGACCGGATTGAAGCAGTCGTTCCGACAGAACCCGGTGGTGCGCGCCCGCCTGCCGGAAATGACCCGCGCCGTGGAGGCAGGCCGGTTGGCAGCCTCAACAGCTGCACGAAATCTGCTTGCAGCCCTTGAAAATACTGCGTAAGCAGCTATCAAAGTAGTAGCAATTGAAGACAACCCAAATCACTGACCTGAAAGAAGGAAACCATGCACGACATCCTTGAACAGCTAGAGGCCAAGCGCGAACTCGCGCGCCAGGGCGGCGGCGAAAAACGCATTGCTGCACAACACAAAAAAGGCAAGCTCACTGCCCGTGAGCGGCTGGAACTGCTGCTCGACGAGGGCACCTTTGAAGAGTGGGACATGTTTGTCGAGCACCGCTGCGTGGACTTCGGCATGCAGGACCAGAAAATTCCCGGTGATGGTGTGGTGACCGGCTACGGCATGATCAACGGCCGCCTGGTGTTTGTGTTCAGCCAGGACTTCACCGTGTTTGGTGGTGCCTTGTCGGAAGCCCATGCGGAGAAAATCTGCAAGGTGATGGACCAGGCCATGAAGGTCGGCGCACCGGTGATTGGCCTGAACGACTCGGGTGGCGCTCGCATCCAGGAAGGCGTTGCCAGCTTGGGCGGCTACGCCGACGTGTTCCAGCGCAACGTGATGGCCAGCGGCGTGATTCCGCAAATCAGCATGATCATGGGCCCCTGCGCGGGTGGCGCGGTGTACAGCCCGGCCATGACCGACTTCATCTTCATGGTCAAAGACAGTTCTTACATGTTCGTGACCGGCCCTGAAGTGGTGAAAACCGTGACGCATGAGGATGTGACGGCCGAAGAGCTGGGTGGGGCCATTAGCCACACCACCAAGAGCGGCGTGGCCGACCTGGCATTCGAGAACGATGTGGAAGCGCTTCTGATGCTGCGCCGCCTGTACAACTACCTGCCCCTGAATAATCGCGAAAAAGCGCCGGTGCGCCAAAGCGGAGATCCAGCAGGGCGTATGGAGCACAGCCTAGACACTCTGGTGCCAGACAACCCAAACAAACCTTATGATATGAAAGAACTCATCTTGAAGACCGTTGATGACGGTGATTTCTTCGAGTTGCAACCCGAGTACGCCAAGAATATCCTGATTGGCTTTGC
>CAIYDK010000284.1 GCA_903924955.1 uncultured beta proteobacterium
GACAAGAACAAGATCTTCAAAAGCTTCATCGGCCAGGGCTACTACGGCACCCACACGCCCGGCGTGATCCTGCGCAACATTCTGGAAAACCCCGCCTGGTACACCGCCTACACGCCCTACCAGGCCGAGATTTCCCAGGGCCGCATGGAAGCGCTGGTCAACTTCCAGACCATGGTCTGCGACCTGACCGGCATGCCCATGGCGAACGCCTCCATGCTGGACGAAGCCACCGCCGCCGCCGAGGCCATGACGCTGGCCAAACGCTCGGTCAAGGCCAAAGGCAACGTGTTTATCGTCAGTGGTGACTGCCATCCGCAGACCATTGAGGTCATTCAGACCCGCGCCGCACCGCTGGGCATCACGGTCAAGGTCATCAAGTCAACCGAAGAGTGGCACGCTGCCATTGCCGGCGACGACTACTTTGCTGCCCTGAACCAGTACCCTGCCAGCAGCGGCTGGCTGGCCGACTGGAAGCAGGACGCCGACTTCATCCACACCAAGAATGCCGCCTTCATTCTGGCTGCCGACCTTTTGGCCCTGACCCTGCTGGTGCCCCCGGGCGAAATGGGCGCCGACATTGCCATCGGCACCACCCAGCGCTTTGGCATGCCCCTGTGCAACGGTGGCCCGCACGCCGCCTACATGGCCTGCCGCGACGAGTACAAACGCTCCATGCCCGGCCGCCTGGTAGGGGTCAGCGTCGACACCCACGGAAACCCGGCCTACCGCCTGGCGTTGCAGACGCGCGAACAGCACATCCGCCGCGAAAAAGCCACCTCCAACATCTGCACCGCACAAGTCCTGCCGGCGGTAGTCGCCAGCATGTATGCCGTCTACCACGGACCTGAAGGTCTCAAGCGCATAGCGCAGCGGGTCGCCACCTTCACCGCTATCCTGGCCAAGGGTCTGGCGCAAATGGGCGTGACCACCATGCACCACGCAACGGCCTTTGACACGCTGTGCCTCAAAACCGATGATGCTACCAAAAGCATAGCTGCTCGCGCAGTATCGGCGGGGGCTAACGTCAGAATTGCCTGGAACAATTACGTCTGCGTGTCACTCGACGAGACCACCACGCGGGACGACTTGGCACTGGTCTGGTCCTTCTTCGCCAAAGACGGCCAGGCCCTGCCCACGGTGGAAGCGCTCGAAGCCAACACCGAGATGCTGATCCCCGCAGCCCTGCGCCGCAGCAGCCCCTTCCTGACGCACCCGGTGTTCAATACCTACCACTCCGAGACCGGCATGCTGCGCTACATCCGCATGCTGAGCGACAAGGATCTGGCGCTGGACCGCAGCATGATTCCGCTGGGCAGCTGCACCATGAAGCTCAACGCCACCAGCGAGATGATCCCGATCACCTGGCCCGCGTTCGCCGACATCCACCCCTTCTGCCCCGCCGACCAGCGCGCAGGCTATGCCGAACTGGACGCGCAACTGCGCGCCTGGTTGTGCGCCGCCACGGGCTACGCAGGCATCAGCCTGCAGCCCAATGCCGGCAGCCAGGGCGAGTATGCGGGTCTATTGGTCATCAAGGCCTACCACGCCTCCAAAGGCCAGAGCCACCGCAACATCTGCCTGATCCCCAGCAGCGCGCACGGCACCAATCCGGCCAGCGCGATGATGGTCGGCCTGACGGTGGTGGTCACCAAGTGCGACGAGAACGGCAACGTCGACATGGCCGACCTGCAGGCCAAGTGCGAGCAGCACAGCGCCAATCTGGCAGCGGTGATGATCACCTACCCCAGCACCCACGGCGTGTTTGAAACCAGCGTGAAAGAGCTGTGCGCCCTCGTGCACAGCCATGGTGGCCGTGTCTACGTAGACGGCGCCAACATGAACGCGCTGGTCGGCACCGCTGCCCCCGGCGAGTTTGGCGGCGATGTGAGCCACCTGAACCTGCACAAGACGTTCTGCATCCCCCACGGCGGCGGCGGGCCCGGCGTTGGCCCCGTTTGCGTGGTCGAAGACCTGGTTCCCTTCCTGCCCGGACACGCCACGGGCGGCGTGGCGGGCACGGGTGCGGTCAGTGCTGCCCCGCTCGGCAACGCCGCGGTGCTGCCGATCAGCTGGATGTACTGCCGCATGATGGGCCCGGACGGCCTGCAACACGCCACCGAGGCGGCCATCCTGGCGGCCAACTACATCAGCGCACGGCTGAAAGACTTCTACCCCACGCTCTACGCCAGTGCCAACGGCCATGTGGCGCACGAATGCATTCTGGACCTGCGTCCGCTCAAAGACACGTGCGGTGTCATGGCGGAAGACGTGGCCAAGCGCCTGATGGACTACGGCTTCCATGCGCCCACCCTCTCCTTTCCCGTTCCCAACACGCTGATGGTGGAGCCCACCGAGAGCGAAACCCTGGCCGAACTGGACCGATTCATCGACGCCATGATTGCTATCCGCGGCGAAGTGGCCAAGGTTGAACGCGGTGAGTGGCCGCAGGACAACAACCCGCTCAAACACGCCCCGCACACTGCGGCCAGCCTGCTGGGCGCCGAGTGGGACCGCCCCTATAGCCGCGAGGTGGGCGCTTTCCCGGTGGCCACGCTGAAGTCGGTTAAATACTGGCCACCGATTGGACGCGTTGACAACGTCTACGGTGACCGCAATCTATTCTGTAGTTGCGTGCCGGTGAGCGAATAGGCTGAAGCGCCCCATGTTTTTCGCAAGTGACCTCGACACCGTCACCCACGGCATTCAATTAGCCGTGGCACCGGTGTTTCTGTTGACCGCTGTAGCGGCCATGATTGGCACCGTGGCGGGTCGCCTGGCCCGCATCATCGACCGGGCCCGGGTACTGGAAACGCGCATTGATGCCAGTCCAGATGAAAATCCGATGGCAGCGGAATTTACTGAACTGGGGCAACTGCGCACCCGTGGCCGCCTGGTCAACTTCTGCATTGCCCTGCTGACTTTCTGCGCCATTTTGATTGGCCTGACTATCATGGCCCTGTTTCTTGGCGAGACCACCGAGATCCAGATTTTTCGCCTGGCTACCGTGCTGTTCCTCACCGGGGTGTCGTGCTTTCTGATGGCCTTGATGTGTTTTCTGGCCGAAACACTGATTGCAACCCGGGTGCTGAAGTTCCGCCGCGCCAGTCATGTCATTGAAGTCACGCAAGGGAATAAGTGACGCAAATCCTCAGCGTGGCATGGTGTATTGCCCCTTCATGGCCTGTACATACTGGGTCCAGACCGCCTCGTAACGCGTGGCATCGACCACCGGCTTCTTGATCATCTGCAGGCACTGCGCCATTTGCCCTTCCGAGCTACTGGGCTTGGAATACAGCTGCAGCGCAAACTTGGAGAAATCGCGCACCATGAAGTCAAATATCTGGTCGATCAGTGCTTCATCCATGCCGTAGATCTTGGCGTTTTCCAGAACGAGTTGGCCGTACACCACCAGCGTGAACATCTCGCCTGCGGTCAGCAAAAAGTCGATGTCCTTGGCCTGCTCTTTGCTGGGCGGTGCCTTCATCGCCATCTCTTTGAACAGCGCAATTTGCTCCTTGAAAACGCGGAGGTTGGGCAGGTCGTAGCTGTCATGGGCCGGGTGGTAATCGTGGAACTGGATGCTGCCCAAGCCCTTGGTCGGTCCCTGGTCAAACAGAAAATCGTCATTGGAGCCGTCGTCGCGGCGCGGCACTTCAGGGTAAGCCTTGGGGTTGAAGAAGTAGTTGGCCATGAACTTGATGATCAGCGCCATGTTGAC
>CAIYDK010000285.1 GCA_903924955.1 uncultured beta proteobacterium
ACTTTGTGGACGACGAACGTTCGCTCTCGCTCTTCATGGGCTACAGCGCCGCTGCCTTGCACTTGCGCGACCAGTTGCAGTCACAAAGCATGACGGTTGACGCGCAGCACCCGTTGATTGTCTACCTGCCCTGCGGTGTGGGCGGTGCGCCGGCCGGCATAGCCTGGGGCCTGCACCAACTTTTTGGCGGGCACGTCCATTGCTTTTTTGCCGAACCGGTGCAGTCCCCCTGCTTTCTGGTTCAGATGCTGTCGCCTATTGGCAGCAGCCAGTCCGTCTATGACTTTGGACTGACCAACCAGACCGAGGCCGACGGACTGGCCGTGCCACGTGCCTCGCAACTGGCGGCAGATGTGATGCGCCCGCTGCTGGCAGGGGTTTTCACTGTGGGGGACCAAACACTGTTCGACCACCTTGCAATGCTGATGGCCACAGAGGGCATGCGCATCGAACCCTCGGCAGCTGCCGGGTTCAGCGGGCCTCGGCATTTGCTGGGCAACGCGCTGGCGTGTCCCGGTGCCAACCATGTGGTGTGGACCACCGGAGGGCTGCTGGTGCCGGATGCGCAGTACCAGCTTTTCCTGCAGCGGGCTAAACAGCGACCGTCGACGCGGCAATAAACGCCGTAACGCAATCAAGTTGCTCAGGCACGTTCAGTGCCGGTGCATGGCCGCAGTTGGGCACTTCCATGACCTGCAGACGGCCTGCTGCCCCGGGACCCCGTTGGCGCATGGTGGCAATGGTCTCGTCGAGCACCAGGTCTGACTCCACGCCATGCAGGCACAGCACGGGAACACTCAAGGCATCGTAGTGGGGCCAGATGTCGTAGTCCGTTGGATGGCTGATGAACTGCTGCACCATGGCGGGGTCGTAGTGTGGCGTGACGCGACCATCCGGCAGGCGGCGGGTGGAGGTCTCGGTCAGGCGTCGCCACTGTGCATCACTCATCCAGCCATAGGGTTTGTAAACCTGGCGGAAAAAAGCTTCGAGCTCCCGCACGGTATCAAAGGCTGGCGGGCTGCCGGCGTACTCACGGATGCGGGCAATGGCCCGTTGCGCCAGGGCAGGGGCATTGTCATTGAGCGTGAGACTGCGGATGCGCTTCGGCATGGATGGCTCAAACAAGCCCGAGGCGCACACCGTGCCAATGGCACCGCCCATGGAGGTACCTACCCAGTGCGCACTGTCAATGCCCAGTTGTTCAAACAGTTGAGCCGCAAGGCGTGCGTAAAAAGCAAGGCAGTATTCCTGCTCGGGCCGCTTGCTCCATTGGCTCAGGCCACGGCCAATCACATCCGGGCAAATGACACGGTAGTGCGGGCTCAAGTGCTCGGCCAGTTCGTCCATATCTCGCCCAGTGCGAGCCAGGCCGTGCCACGCCACCACCACAGGCGCGTCAGACGCGCCCCACTCGGTGTAGTGAACCTCCAGACCGGCGCAGGTGATGAAATTGGAACTTGGGGACATGGTGATTTGCTCCATGGTCAGGACTGCACGCTACGCGCACGCAGCCGCCCCACCACACCGGAGGGGAAGTAATAAACCGAAAGGACGAACAGCACGCCCAGCCAAAGCAGCCAGCGGTCCGGTGAGAGCAATGCGGACAGCCACGGCAAGGCACTGGCGGCCTCGCTGCCCAGGCGCAGCAAATCCTGCAAGTAGCTTTGGGCAACCAGAAACAAGGATGCACCCACAATGGCGCCATACATGGTGCCCATGCCGCCAATCACGACGATGAGCAGCACATCCATCATGATTTCGAACGACAGCGAGGTGTCAGGCCCGTTGTAGCGCAGCCAGATCGCCAGCATGGCACCGGCCAGGCAGGCAAACAGTGCCGACAAAATAGCTGAAGTGGTGCGGTACACCACCACGCGGTAGCCAATGGCTTCAGCGCGGAATTCGTTTTCGCGAATGGCCTGCAGCACGCGGCCAAACGGTGAATTGACGATGCGCAGCAGCGCCAGAAACAGCACCACCGCCGTGACGAACAGCAGGTAGTAGCACAGCAGGCGACCGTCCAGCGAGACACCCAGAAACGGTTGTTCACTGAACTCGTAGCTGGGCGACAAGATCTCGGGCACCTTGAAGGAGAGGCCGTCTTCGCCGCCGGTGATCTCGTGCAGTTGCGAGGCCAGCGTCAAGAATGCCGACGCCACCGCCAGGGTGATCATGGCAAAGAAAATGGCCCGCACGCGCAGCGAAAAAAGCCCCACCAGCAGCGCCAGCACAAATGACAGCGCCAGGCTGCCGCCCAACCCCACCGCAAGCGCCTCCCAGGTCGGGCCCATGCGCGTCGTGGCCACGGCGATGCCGTATGCGCCAATGCCAAAGAACATGGTGTGGGCAAAGCTGACGATGCCGGTGTAACCCAGCAACAAGTCAAAGCTGGCCACCAGCACGATGAATACCAGCACCTTGGCCGCCACATTGAGCGCCTTCACGCCGGGAAAGATAAAGGGTGTCAAGGCCAGCGCAAGCACCAACAGGACCAGAAGACCGGCCAGCCAGCGGCTGCGCGGCATATCGTGGGAAAGGAGTCGTTGCAGCATATTAATTGTCCTCAGCGGTTCGCAACGGGGTAGACGCCTTGTGGACGCCACAGCAGCACACCCACCATAAGAGCGATGTTGGAAAACAGCGCCACTTTTGGTGCCAGGAAACCGGTGTAGTTGGCCATCAGCCCCACCAGCAAAGCCCCGATCAACGCGCCACCCGTGGACCCCAGGCCACCGATGATGATGACGATGAAGATCAGCACATTGACCTGAGCACCCATTTGCGGCGTAACCGTCTGCTGGTACAGGCCCCACATCACACCACCCAGACCTGCCAGACCACTGCCGACAACAAACACCCCAATGAATAACCGCTTGATGCGATAACCCAGCGCCTCAACCATCTCGCGGTCCTGCACACCGGCTCGAATCAGCAACCCGATCTTGGTGCGCCCCAGTACCCACGCCAGCGTGGCAAACACTGCCAGCCCCACGACCACCGCCATGAGGCGGTATTTTTCGATGGCCGCGTCGCCCAGGTAGAGTGAGCCGCGCATGGCGTCGGGCAAGGGCAGCGCGATCTGTGCGGGGCCCCAGACCACCTTGATAAGTTCTTCGCCGATGATCATGCCGCCCATGGTGATCAGAATTTGCTTGAGGTGCTGGCCGTAGACGGGGCGCACAATGAAACGCTCAAAAGCCAGCCCTACTGCACCCGCTACCGCCATGGCCACCAGCATGGCCGGGAACACCGCCACCAGATTGCGCCACAACTGATCGGAGCCCGTCCAGTCACCCATGGCACCCATCACCGAAGTGGCCACAAAGGCTCCCAGGGCAATGAACACACCGTGGCCAAAGTTGAGCACGTCCATTAAGCCGAACACCAGGGTCAGACCCGAGGCAATGATGAAGATGATCATGCCCATAGCCAGGCCCGCAATGGTCAAGGTGACCCAGGTCGAGGTCGACCCAATGAACGGCATGACCAGCATCGCTAAAAGGGGAACCAGCACCAAAGGCTTCCAGTCGAAATCAAGTTGTTTCATATTGCCAACCCCAACAAGGCGTGTTGCATGTCTTCGTTGTCACCCAGTTCTTTCATGGACCCGGCGTGCACGACCCGGCCGTTGTCCATCACCGCGACCTGGTCGCCCAGGCGCTTGGCAAAGCTGATGTTCTGTTCCACCAGCAAGATGGTGGTGCCGGTCTGCTTGAGCTCGGCGAACGCATCAATCATGTTGTTGATGATGGCCGGGGCCAGGCCCTTGCTGGGCTCGTCTACGATCAGCAACTTGCGCGGCTCCACAATCGCTCGCGCCACCGCCAGCATCTGCTTTTGACCACCCGAAAGCTTGCCTGCAGGATGGTTCCAGAATTTCTCCACAGCTGGAAAAAGCTTGAAAATCCACTCCAGCCGCTGGGTATCCATCTGATCGGCCCGCTTTGCAGAGCGCGCCGCCAGCAACATGTTTTCCTTTACCGTGAGGTCAGAAAATATGCCCATGTTTTCCGGCACATACGCAATGTCGAGGCCTGCGATAGAAGGTGTCTCCGCGACAGTGATGTCCAGCCCGTCAAACACCACGGAACCCTGAGACGCATGCCACAGCCCCATGATGGTGCGCAGCGTGGTGGTCTTACCCGCGCCGTTGCGTCCCAGCAGCATCGTCAGCTGGCCGCGCGGAACCACAAGGTCTACACCGTGCAGGATATGGTAAGCGCCAATGTGGGTATGCACACCCGACAGCGCAAGCAACGCGTCGGTTTGAATCGCTTGGTTCATAGGCCCTCCTCTGCCGCTGCAGTCTTGGGGGCAACCCCAAGGTACGCCTCTTGAACAACAGGTGATGCAATCACCGTGGCCGGGTCACCATCTGCCACCAATGTGCCGTTATGCAAGACGATGATGCGGTCGGCCAACTCACGCACCACGTCCATCTTGTGCTCGACCAGCAAAATGGTCTTTCGCTTGTCTTCCTTGAGTTTGCGGATCAGGTTAAGAATCACCGGCGCCTCGTCCGCAGACATACCGGCCGTGGGTTCGTCAAACATGAAGACCAAAGGATCCAGGGCCATGAGTAGCGCAACCTCCAGTTTGCGTTGATCGCCATGCGGCAGACTGGCCACAGGCAGACCTTGCTTGTCGCCCATGGAAACCGTTTCCAGAATGTCCAGCGCGCGGCGTGTCAATGGTGCGTGGTCGCTCCAGATGCTCCACAAGTTCAGTCCGCGAAGATGCGGGCCCTGCTGCGCCGCCTGCACCGCCAGTCGGACGTTCTCCAGAACGGTCAGGTGCGGAAACAGATTTGTCAGCTGAAACGCCCGCCCCAACCCGGCACGCGTGCGCGCCGAGGGGCTCAAGCCGGTGAGGTTTTTTCCGCCCAAAAATACCTCCCCCGCCGATGCCTTGAGCTGGCCCGAGATCAGGTTGAAATAGGTCGTCTTGCCGGCGCCATTGGGCCCCACAATGGCAGTCAAGGTGCCAGGCTCAAAAGAGCAGCTGACAGCATTCACCGCCACGTGGCCACCGAAGCGGATCGTGAGTTCTTTGGTTTCTAGCATGGTTCGTTTGCCCCCTGGATCAGGTGAGCGGTGTAGCGAGCGAGTCGATCACCTAGGTGCCTGGGCGGCAGGGCGTTCTGTGCAGGTAAAGAAGGAGCCCGCGCAGCGGGCGGGGGACACGGAACAGAACGCTCTGCTGATCAGGCACTTAACGTTTGTTGCGGATGGGGATATTCATCTCTTCCGGCTTGATCTCCCGCACCAACTCCGGCACCCCCCAGGCAAACGCAGGGTCGGCCTTGATCTTGAAGTGGTACATGCTTTGCATGGCCTGGTGGTCTTCCTTGCGGAACGTCATCTTGCCCTTGGGTGTGTCAAAACTCATGCCCTCCATGGTCTTGATCAGGGTGTTGGCCGATGTATCACCTTTGCTGTTGTTCAGCGCAGTGACGATAGCCATGGCAGCCGAGAAACCACCTGCAGTGAAGAAGTCTGGGGGCGCCTTGAACTGGCTGTAATGGCGCGCCACCATGGCTTCGTTGATAGGGTTCTTGGGAATGCCGAAGTAGTAATACAAAGCGCCTTCCATGCCGGGAAACTGTTTGTAAGCCACCATGGCAGGGAGGATATTGCCGCCGGTCGCCAATTCAATGCCATAGCGCTTTTTCAAATCCAGATCAGCAATTTTGCTGAACGGTGCGGGGGCACCCGACCAACCCACCGAGATGTATTTATTGCCGGGTTGATCCTTGAGCTTGTCCACGATGCGTTGCAGACCTGCGGTGAAGTCAGTCGTCCCCACTGGCAGGTATTCCTCGTGGATGATCTTGGTATGTTTAAGCGCTTCGCGTGTGGCTTTGACGCCATCGCGCCCGAATGCGTTGTCGTTCGCCAGCGTGGCAACCACGTTGCCCGGCTTGTCCAGTGCTGCGGCGTTGGCAGCAGCATCCTGGCTCGAGTTGCGACCGGTGCGGAAGATGTACTTGTTCCACTTGTCACCGGTGATCGAATCCGCCACGGCCGGCTCAACCAGCAAAATCTTTTTATATTCTTCAGCCACCGGCAGCATGGCCAGCGCCACGGGGGATGCCGTAGGCCCCACGGCCAGATCCACCTTGTCATCGCCGTAAGCGGCAGCCAGCAGGCTCTTGCCAATGTCGGGCTTGCCCTGATCGTCTTTCTCGATAACCACAATTTTTTTGCCGGCCACCATCATGGTGCCGCCGGTGGCGTAATCCAGCCCCATCATGAAACCCACTGCCGTCTGCTTGCCGTAGGCCTCCAGCGCACCCGTTTTGCTGTAGATGTGGGCTATCTTGATTTCTTTGGATTGCGCCATGGCGGCTGTGCCTGCCCATGCGCTGCATAGCGCGGTTGCAATCAATGAGGCCTTGAAAACCCAGCGGCGTTGGTACATGGATGTCTCCTGATGTGGTTATGTGAACAGCGTTCATTTTGCATGAAGCGTGCCAACCAAAAATGTGTTGATTTCATTGAATATTTTTTAAAAAATACAAACCACTCAATGAAAAAGGATGATTTTTGTACACGTTTATTGTGTATATTTTATACATACTGTATGAAAATTAGGCATTTCGAATGCGAGAGTACAGCGTCGCCCTGGCCATGCCCAACATCTTTGCCGCCGCGGCTTTATTCCCGCGATGGGCCTGAAGTGCCGCTTGAATGGCCTTTTGCTCCAATTCGGCCACTTGCTCCGTCAGGGGTCGCAATAGCGCATCAGGAGCGGCCACACCGCCTGCACCGGTAGGCGGCACCGCCTCCATCAATTCAGGTCCCACCGGTGCTGGCATCGGCTCAATAGGCTGCACACCGGACTCGCGCAGCACGGTTTCCAACTGGTGCATGTTGATGCGTGGTGAATCGCTTCGCATGGCGGCTTGCTCCAACACATTACGCAACTCGCGGATATTGCCGCGCCAGGGCTGAGCCTCCAGCAAAGCCAACGCATCGCCAGACAGTTCTGGCGGCGGCATGCCACTGCGCAGAGCCACGTCTTCGCCCAGGGCCTCCAGCAGCGCAGCGATGTCAGCCCGACGCTCACGCAAGGGCGGAACGCGAATAGGCAGCACATGGAGCCGGTAGAACAAATCCTCCCGAAAGCCGCCCTCGCGCACCAACCGCGTCAAGTCACGAGAAGTGGCTGCGATGACGCGCACATCAATAGGTATGAGCTTATTGGATCCCAGCGGTTCAATCTCGCCTTCCTGCAGGGCCCGCAGCAACTTGGACTGAAGCGCCAGCGGCATATCGCCAATTTCATCCAGAAATAGCGTACCGCCATGGGCGAGCCGAAACTTGCCATCACGTCCCTTGCGGTCGGCCCCCGTAAATGCCCCCGGTACAAACCCAAAAAACTCTGCCTCCAGCAGCGTATCGGGCACCGCCGCAATATTGACACTGATGAATGGGCCCGCCGCGCGGTTTGACGCTGCATGAATAGCGTGGGCCAGTAACTCCTTGCCCGTACCCGTCTCACCCAACAACAGCACGGGGCTGGACGACTGCGCCGCACGGCGTGCCTGGCGCTTGACCTCGACCGCTGCGGCACTCAACCCGATAAAGCTGGCAAATGTGTACTTGGATTGGCGCTGTCCGACCTGCTTGAGCCGCTGTGTGGCCAGTTCACGCCGTGCATCATCAAGATCGCGCTGCAACAGCGAAAATTTCTCAATCAACGGCTGCAGCGTGGTCTCCGCGTGATCAAACAACACAATACCCAGCGCGCCGATTACTTGCCCTGCCGCATCACGCAGCGGGATGCGGCTAACCACAAAGGTGCCTGCGCGGTTAGTCAGCAAATCAATAAGAATCGGTTTACCTGTTTCCAGCACCTGGTGCATTTGCGTGTTTTGAATGACGCGCGACACCGGATGACCTACAAAGTCTTCTTCCCTCTCAAAACCGAGAGCGGGAAGAAAACGCTTGTATTGGTCATTGATCCAGACCACGCGCGCTGCACGGTCGACCAGCATCATGCCCTCACTGGCATTGGCGAAAAGGTCAAACATGGAACGTGCCGCCAGTTCCAGAATGCTTTGTGCGTCGCGCGGCAGGGTGTCCAAATTTTCCATGGTCGAATGTTACCGCATTAGCTATCAATTCAATAGCTGCATACGCTTATTGTTCGGGGGCTAGAGCGTAGTTTTCCTTCGACACATCTCAGCCAATATCTTCAATGGAGCGCCGCGAGAGCTGCTTGATAATGCGGGGGGCCAGCAAGACGCCAACCACAATAATCAACAGGGTCAGTGACATGGGGCGCTGCAAAAAAATGAGCGGACTTCCCTCGCCAATCGAGATGGCGTTGCGCAACTGTGCCTCAGCTAGCGGCCCCAGGATCATGCCCACCACCACAGGCGCGGTCGGAAAACTAAAGCGCCGCATTACCAGCCCCAGCACGCCAATGCCGTACAGCAGAAACAAATCGAACGCACTTTGTCGCATGCCGTACGCGCCCACGGTGGCAAAAATCAGGATGCCGGCATACAGCTGCGGCTTGGGTACTTTTAGCAATTTGACCCACAAACCCACCAGCGGCAGGTTGAGCACCAGCAGCATCACGTTGCCAATGTAGAGCGATGCAATCAGTGCCCAGACCAACGCCGACGAACTGCTGAACAACTGTGGCCCTGGCTGGATGCCGTAGTTCTGAAACGCACCCAGCAAAATAGCGGTGGTATTGGACACGGGGATGCCCAAGGTGAGCAACGGTATGAGTGCAGCGGTCACGGTTGCGTTGTTGGCAGCTTCGGGGCCAGCAACGCCCTCAATGGCTCCCTTGGTACCAAACTCTGCAAGGTTCGCGCCTTTGGCAAGCTTTTTTTCGGTGGCATAGCTCAAAAAGGTCGGTATCTCGGTGCCTCCGGCCGGAATGCAACCGAAAGGGGCACCGATGGCTGTGCCACGAATCCACGCCGGAATAGAGCGACGCCAGTCTTCTCGGGTCATGCTGACGCGACTCATCGTGTTTTCTGACTCGACCGTTTTGCCCTCAAACAGCACGGCATGCAGGGCCTCGGCAACGGCGAACAGGCCCACCGCTACCAGGACGATTTCAACGCCATCCAGCAATTCAGGCACATTGCCCGCGTAGCGTGCCTGACCGGTGATCTGGTCCATTCCGATCAGCCCCGCAGCCAACCCCACAAACAAGGCGGTCAGTCCCCGAACGGTACTTTGACCCAGCACAGCACTCACGGTCGTGAAGGCCAGCAGCATCAAGCAAAAATACTCGGGTGGGCCCAGCTTGACGGCAAACTCCGCCACGATGGGTGCAAACAGGGTCACCATAACGGTGGCAATCGTGCCGGCAAAAAACGATCCGACTGCAGACGTGGCCAATGCGGCGCCCGCGCGCCCGCTCTTCGCCATTTTGTTGCCTTCCATGGCGGTCACCATGCTGGCTGTCTCGCCCGGCGTGTTGAGCAAAATTGAGGTAGTGGAGCCGCCGTACATCGCGCCGTAATAGATACCGGCAAAGAAGATCATGGATGCGGTTGCGTCAACCTTGGCCGTGATGGGCAGCAGCATGGCCACCGCCGTAGCGGGACCGATGCCGGGCAGCACGCCTACTGCGGTGCCCAACGCACAACCCACGAATGCCCACATCAGGTTGACCGGTGTCCCTGCGGTAGCAAAGCCCTGCAAAAGTTGATTCCAGATGTCCATCAGAGCCACCCGCTTTGCGTCAGACCCGGCAGGCTGATGGCCAGGAATTTGGTGAACATCCAGTAGACCGGTGCAGCAATCGTCAATCCGACAACAGTGTCAGTTCCCCAAGTGCGCAAGCCCGCGTTTGAGCCGCCTTGGGCATTGCGCAACCCGCGGGCGGCCAACACAAAACAAAGTGCACAACTAAAAATAAAGCCGATGGTGGTGATCAATGCGGCGTTAACCAGCAGTCCGGCAGACATCCAGACAAAGCCGGGCCAATACGGTTTCGCATCGCCCACATCTTCCATATCCCGAAAGCCACCACTGCGTGCCTCGTAAACCAGGAAACCGCCGCACACCAGCAGCGCACAGGACACCAACCATGGCAGAAAATTGGGACCAACCCCCGCATAACCCGCATCCGACGGAATATCCATGGCGCCATAACCCATTCCCAGGGCCACGGCAATGACCCCGACACCCACCAAGGTCTGGTCGCGCTTGCTGCTTGCGCCCTCCATCACAGCATGCCCGCCAGGTGCATGGTGCCGCGCAGGCTGGAAAACTCAGCATCCACAAAGTCGTCGAACGCTTTGCCTGTCATCAGGGCCGGAGTCCAGCCATTCTTTTCCATGGACTCGGCCCACGACTTCGTCTTGGCTGTCTTGATGACCGTCTCGGTCAGCGCGGCACGCTGCTCAGCGGTAATACCGGGTGCGCCGTAAAGACCGCGCCAGTTTCCCAGCACCACGTCATATCCCAACTCTTTGAGCGTAGGCACGTTGATGCCCGGCAAACGTTTCTCGGACGTCACACCGATAGGACGCATCTTGCCCGCCGCGATGTATTCGGCCATCTCGCTGTAGCCACCACCACCCACCGTTACATTGCCACCCAAAATAGCCGCAGTGGCCTCGCCGCCGCCACGAAATGCGACGTAGTTCACCTTCTTCGGGTCCACACCGACCTTGGTCGCCAGCATGGATGCGCAAATATGCTCTGTGGTACCACGCGAGCCACCGCCCCACTTCACACTGCCGGGGTCTTTTTTCATCTGATCGACCACCTCTTTCATGCTCTTGATCGGGGATGCGGCGGGCACCACAAACACGTTGTATTCACTGGTCAAGCGGGCAATGGGAGTTGCCTTGTCCAGCGACACCTGCGGCTTGCCGGTGATGATGCCGCCCAGCATTACCGCGCCCATCACGATCAACGCATTCGGGTCACCCTTGCTGGAATTGACAAACTGCGCCAATCCAATGACACCGGCGGCACCCCCCTTGTTGTCGTACTGGACGGTCTCGACCGCCTTGGCATCCATCATGGCCTTGCCAAAAGCACGTCCGGTTCCGTCCCATCCACCACCCGGGTTGGCAGGGATCATCATCTTGATGTTGATTCCGGCTCGGGCAGCTAGGGGCAAGCCTGCTGTGGTGGCCAGAACAAGCATGGACTTAAGAAAGGCATCGCGGCGCATGGCAGTCTCCTGATCTTGTTAAAAACAAACCTATGATGCGATTCCAGCCTGTCAATCGGCTGTCCAAAACACTAGGGAAAACCCCATCCATCGCACCGTTTTGACCCATGCATCTGTTGTTGATTGAAGACGATTTAGCATTACGCACTGCCCTGCAACGCAGCCTGGTGCGTGCCGCCATGCGCGTAGACATATGCAGCGACGGCACAATTGCGATTGACATCTGGAAAAGCCTGCAACCCGACGTCGTGGTACTGGACCTGAGTCTGCCAGGCAAGGATGGGTTGGAAGTGCTACAGCAGGCGCGAAAAGCAGGGCTGGGCACGCCAGTCCTGATCCTGACGGCGCGCGGCACCGTAGGCGACCGTATTCTGGGGCTCAATGCAGGTGCCGATGACTACTTGGCCAAGCCATTTGACCTGGACGAGCTTGAAGCACGCGTGAGGGCACTCCACCGCCGCCACAAGGCGCCATCGCGCAATGAAGTACAAGACCAGCCACCTGTGGGCGGTTTGCGCTACGACAAGGAGAGTGGCGCCATCTACCACCAGCACCGGGTGCTGGACTTGACCCCGCGTGAGCTGGCTTTGATGGGCGCGTTGATGAACCGGCCCGGCCATGCAATTGCCAAAGAGCGCCTATTTGAAGTGGTGTTTCCCGGGGAGTTGAATGTGCAATACGAAGCCATCGAAGTTGTGATCTATCGCTTGCGCAAAAAGCTGGTCGACACCGGCGTGACGCTGATGACGCTTCGGGGCCTGGGCTATTTGCTCAAGGCCAGCGCCTGACATGTCCGGAACAACCAAGGTCGACAAGACCCCGTTGTCGCTACGCCGCCATTTGTTGATCGGAATCCTGCTGCCCGTTGCGCTGTTCATTGCTGTTGACACCTTCAGCCTTTACCGCCAGGCGCTAGGCGCAGTCAACGTAGCCTACGACCGCACACTGCTGGCGTCAGCCAAGGCCATCGGCGAGCTGCTGGAGGTAGACGGCGTGGACGAGAAAACCACCATCCGGGCCCAGATTCCCTACTCGGCACTAGAGGCCTTTGAGGCTGACAACCGCAGTCGCATGGCCTACCGCGTGTCTGACATGCAGGGGAACTGGATAGACGGCGTGCAAGACCTGCCTGCGTGGACGGGTACCCTGCCTGCACAGGGCCCATACGCTGCCCTGGTTGACTTTTATGACGACACCTTTCGCGGCGATGCCGTGCGAGTAGCCGTCTTGTTGCAGCCTGTTGCAAGCGCCCGTGGCAAAGCGATGGCCACGGTGCAAGTGGCCGAGACGCTGGAGTTGCGCCACACGCTGGCGGGTCAAATCCTGCGCGACACGTTGCTGCGTCAGTTGCTGCTGATCACGGTGATCACCGCCGTAGTACTGGTGGCCGTACAGCGGGTCACACGGCCGGTTCGCCGCCTGAGTCATGCACTGCGACAGCGCGAGGAGGATGATTTAACGCCTATTGAAGCCTCGGATCTTCCACTGGAAATGCAGCCGCTGACCGACGCTACCAACCAGGTCATGCAGCGTCTGCAACATTTGCTGGACAACCAGAAGCGCTTTGTGCGCGACGCTTCCCACCAGTTGCGCACACCGCTGGCAGTGCTCAAAGTGCAGGTGCAATCTGCCCTGCGTGGGGACATGCCAGCGCCGCTAGCTATGCAGGAAATTGAAGAGACAGTGAACCGCGCCACTGCGCTCGCCAACCAGATGCTTTCGCTGGCCAAAGTGGAGCAGGTTCGCCAGCTACGGGATTTTGAGGCGCTGGACTGGGCAGAAATCGTGCGTGCGGTGGCGTTGGATGTTTCGCCACTCATCGCAGAGAAAGAACTCGACTTTGAAATTACCACCCAGCCTTGCCGGGTGCACGCACACGACTGGATGCTGCGCGAACTGACCCGCAATCTGCTGCACAACGCCATTCGGCACACGCCACCGCATGACAGCCTGTCGGTCAACATTCAGCCGCAGGGCGAGGTGGCATTATTGACCATTCGCGACGCTGGCTGCGGCATTGGCGATGCACTGCGACAAAGGCTGTATCAGCCCTTTGCGACCAGCGACACAAAGTCCGGCTCAGGACTCGGATTGATGATCGCCCGGGAAATCGTGCTGGCGCTGGGCGGCAGCATCCAGCTCAATAACCGTTTGGACGGCGATACCATAGTCGGGCTGGACGCTTGCATCGCACTTCCACGAATACACACCTCAAACTGATGGAAAAAACCCGCATCGACAAATGGCTCTGGGCCGCTCGCTTTTTTAAGACCCGCTCACTGGCAACCGAAGCGGTGAACCGGGGCCAAGTGCAAGTCAACCAGCAAGGCATAAAACCTTCACGAGAAGTTCGGGTTGGTGATGTGCTCACAATATTTCAGGCAACGGTGCCACATACGGTAGAAGTGCTTGGAATTAGCGAACAGCGCGGCCCCGCCCCAGTCGCGCAACTGTTGTATGCCGAAACTCAGCAAAGTCTGCACAAGCGTGCACAGGCTGCAGAAAATCGACGGTTGAGTCCAGAACCTGCACTGACCATGGAACATGGCCGCCCCACCAAACGTGATCGGCGCGATTTGCAGAAGAACTGGGACGACCGTTGGAGTGCGTCATTAGATGGTTAAAACCCCGCTTTTACCTCCCCGAAGCGCAGCCTAAACGTGTGACAGCTGATACGCTTACAGCCCCGGCCGATTGTTCGCAGGACAACTCAGTGCACCTTCGGCAGTTCATCCCTCAACTGCCTCCAGAAAGCACTTACAAGCACTGCCGATCCGTCGCCAGCTTATCCGCACCAGCCGCGTGGGCACTGGCGTTGTATTACATGTGGGTGTCGTTGAACGGCGAGGTCCGCTATCCGGGTGGCGGATCTTTGTAGCGCTGGTGCAAGAGTTTGACCCGCTGCACATAGACCTGGGTCTCGGCATACGGCGGCACGCCTGCGTAGCGGTGAACCGCTTCGGGTCCAGCGTTGTAGGCGGCAGTTGCCAGTGTCACATCGTTCTTAAAGCGGACCAGCAATCCCGCCAAGTACTGCGCGCCCCCTAGAATGTTGCGCGCGGGTGTGTGTGGTTCGGTGACACCAAGCATACGTGCCGTTGCGGGCATCAACTGCATCAGGCCCATGGCACCTTTTTGCGATCGCGCGCGCGCATTGAAGCCCGATTCGGCGTGGATCACTGCCCGCACCAGGGCGGGGTCCAAAGAATATTGTCGCGCTGCGAAGCTGATTTCGTCGCCAAATTCCTCACGGTGTAGTTGGGTCGTATTCCAATCTACAGTGGAGATCACCGCACAGGCATAGCATGATTGGCGGTAGACCACGTATGCGCCCTTGCTTGGCGGGACATCTGAAAACGAAGGGGTTCCACCTTGCAGGTACTTGTAAATCCTGGTGCCGGATTTTTTAGCGTCAGTGTTCCCTGACGCGCCACCGTCGGTGGTGGCCAGGGCCGGGTAGCAGACTGCGAGGCACAGCAGCCAGACTACGACTTGCATGTGGCGGGAAATGAATATGTGGGTTTGGGTCACCCCGTATTTTCCAACGTTTTAGCGTCGGCGTCGCGCCTACGCCGAACAACACACTCACAATAACGGGCGGCTCATAGGAAGGTCATCAGCGATGGATACCGCTGGACGCCGCGCAGCATAGCGGCCTCGTTCACCAGCACCCAGTAGCAGGCGTAACTGCCGTCCACGGCAAACCAGATGCAGTAGAACACCAGTGGGTACTTGCGGTACTCACTGCGACGGAACACGCCCACCACCCAGTCGGCGGTGCAATCGGTGCTGAAGGCGGCAACCTCAGTTTTTTGAAAGCTCGAAATGGACTGGCCGCACTTGGTCAGATGCTTGCTGAAGCGAATGCCAACAAGCCATTGACAACTCAGGCGTCAGCAGCCGCTACAACCCGTATTGATGCCCTTTTGGTAATGGGCAATGATCCGCTTAATGACCTTGAGTGGGAAGTGTCGTATTGGTCCTGGCAGCCAACCGGCAGTCGCCATTGAAAACGATGCAGCAGACCGGGTGAAAGGCCGAAGCCAGTTGATTTTCTGATGCAGTTGTTGCTGTTCGGGAGTCATGGTTGATTTATTGCTTCGTGAGTGGACAACAGTGCGTGCTCTGGTCCTGCCGCGTTTCTTGAAGCGACAAGGCTCAGCGGACATTATGTGCCGCTGACGGGTAGACTTGCTATTCCCCTCCTCGCCACCATTGCACTACTGGGATGACTATCCATGGGCCTGTTTCTTGATCTATTCACTACCGACTACGGGCTGGTAGCAGTTGCGGTGACCGTCATATCCATTGGCTTGGCCGCTGGTTTTCATTTATTCATTCGCAAGAAGATCCGCGAGTCCGAACAAGCCCCATCAAAGTAATTAGTTATCGCGCTGAGCCTCGATGATCAATGCAAAACGACCCTGGCTACGCCCCAGGCCGCGCCCAACCAGAGGCCTGCAAACACGGCCATGGCGATGCCAAACGCAGGGCCTCGCTTTGCGGGACTATCCAAATATGCGAGGGCATACCAAATTCTTGCAACTAGCCAGATCCCGCCACCGATCGCCGCCCCCCGGTCACCAATGAAGCCTGCATACAACCACATCGCTGGGAGCATTAAAACGGCGTTCTCCAAAGTGTTCATTTGGACTCGGTACGCGCGTTCAAACATTTCATGGCCAGTCACGGCCGGCGCTTTGATGCCATAGCGAACTCGAGCTCGACCAACGTTTATACCGGTGGCAAGGATCAACATGCCTACAAAAAGAGTAACCAGCGCGGTAAGTGGCAAAGTAATCAATTCAATCTCCCAATTCACATGTGAGGTGTGCCACTATATTGGAAACCGAATCTGCACTGAACTACCGGTGGAGGCAATAACGAACAGGAGGCCATGCCGCCTGGTTCTCATCCCCGATGAGAACCCCTGTTTGCCATTCACATCGGCGCAGAGGATTCCTGCGAATGGATCCACATCGGAGGGATATTTGGTAGCCAAGTAATTGACTTCACCAGAGATCAGAACGACTCACGCAATCTCTTTTGAGTTGGTACGCCTATTAGCGAGTAGCGAAGACATCAAAACAAAAAACCCTTGTAAATCAAAGACTTACAAGGGTTCTTGGCGGAATCGGAGAGATTCGAACTCTCGATGAGGCTCTACACCCCATACTCCCTTAGCAGGGGAGCACCTTCGGCCACTCGGTCACGATTCCTAAACGAGCCGTATTATCGCACGACTCGAAGCACTTTTTAGGCCGGTGGCTGATCCAGGTCAAAAGCTTTATGCAAGGCACGCACCGCCAGTTCCATGTACTTCTCGTCAATGACGACCGACGTCTTGATTTCAGAGGTGGAAATCATCTGGATATTGATACCTTCTTCACTCAGGACACGGAACATGCGACTAGCAATGCCAACGTGACTGCGCATACCAATGCCCACAATGGAAACCTTGCATATCTTGGTGTCACCAACCACCTCTTCAGCACCCAGGCTGGGCAAAACCTTGGTTTTAAGCATATCGACCGTCTTCGCGTACTCGCCTCGATTGACGGTGAAGCTGAAGTCGGTCTTACCGTCTTTGCTCAGATTCTGAATGATCATGTCGACTTCAATATTGGCGTCGGCCACAGCACCCAGAATCTGGGCAGCAATACCCGGTTTGTCGGGTACACCCATCACAGAAATCTTGGCCTCATCACGGTTAAATGCGATGCCAGAAACGATGGCTTGTTCCATTTTCTCGTCTTCCTCAAAAGTAATCAGAGTGCCGGATTTGGCTTCCTCATTGATGTCGATATCCCAATTGGTAAAGCTGCTCAAAACGCGCAGCGGTACCTTGTATTTGCCGGCAAATTCGACCGAGCGAATCTGAAGCACCTTGGAGCCCATGGAGGCCATTTCCAGCATTTCTTCAAAGCTGACTGTTGTCAGTCGACGCGCTTCAGCAACGACACGAGGGTCGGTGGTGTAGACGCCATCCACGTCGGTGTAGATCAGGCATTCCGCAGCCTTCATGGCAGCGGCAACTGCCACCGCCGATGTGTCGGACCCCCCACGACCCAAGGTGGTGATATTGCCCTGGTCATCTACACCCTGAAATCCGGTCACGATGACTACTTTTCCGTTAGCCAAGTCAGCGCGCACACGGACGTCATCAATCGACTCAATACGGGCTTTGGTGTAGGCGTTGTTGGTACGAATAGGCACCTGCCAGCCTGCGTAACTGACGGATTCCATGCCCTCCGCCTGAAGCGCAATGGCAAGCAACGCCGATGACGCCTGTTCACCAGTTGCGGCGAGCATATCAAGCTCGCGGCCGTAGGCGTCGCCCTGCCTGGCAGGCGCCAGTTCTTTGGCCAATCCCAGCAGGCGATTGGTCTCGCCACTCATCGCCGAGGGAACCACCACCATCTGGTGACCTGCGCGCGCCCATTTGGCGACGCGTTTGGCAACATTGCGGATGCGTTCGGTAGAACCCATCGACGTGCCGCCGTATTTGTGAACAATCAATGCCATGGAATCAGAATTTTTTGAAGCAAAACCTAGGGATTGTACCAAGTCAATATCGCACCTACCCGTTGAATATGTCCAGCTCCAACCTTGATGTGAATTCTGTGGCCTCGCGTAGTGCAAACCTTGATCTGGTCAAGCAGCTCGTCAAGTTGGGCGGTGCTGGGAATAGTCTGAAATCTGCTTTTTAGCCAGAACCGCAGCGCATTGGCCTGACGGGCCCGACTCAACGGCTGAAGTAGCTTGATCACCAGCAAACCGTCATCGGCTCGACCCACCCGCTGGCAATCTTGCAAGGCCATGTCATCCAATACCTGCTGGGCCTGTGCGGCATGCGACGCACTGCGAGCAAATGCGTCCAGAAAATTGGGGAAAGCCGAGCGCAGCGCTGGCATGATGCGCGCCCGTATACGGTTGCGGGTGAACTTTTCGTCCGAATTCGTCGGGTCTTCCACAAACGGCATACCGCGCTCGACCAACCAACGTCGAATGTCAGCACCCGCAACCTGAAGGAATGGCCGGTGGTAATGCAACCCATCGCGCCGCCAGTAGGCGGGCATGGCACTCAGACCCGCCAGCCCTGAGCCCCTGCTCAGCGCCAGCAGCAGCGTCTCGATCTGGTCATCGGCGTGCTGGGCAACAGCTATTGATTTAATAGCATACTGCGCATACTCCACGAGGGCTACAGAAGAAAATGCCTTGTAGCGTGCCTGTCTTGCAGCATCTTCCGGGCTTTGCCCCGGCTGCTTGCCAGCATCCACCTTGTGCACCAGAAGTGGCACATTCAACTGACGGCAGACGGTGTGACAGTGTGCTTCGAACTCTAGAGCAGCACTTTGTAAACCATGATTGACATGCAATGCCACAACCTGTCCTGGCCATTTTTCAGCACATGCCAGCAACAGCGCAACCGAATCGGCACCACCGCTCAATGCCACAGCCAGAGGAAATTCGGGGCTAAAGCCCTTCAGCGCATCGTCGACCGAACAGGTCACAGAGGCCTAGCGGCCGGACGCCTTGGTGTCAGTAAAACGCCCGTAGCTCTGCAAGCGCTCATATCGACGATCCACCAACTCCTTGACCTTCAAATCACTGATTTGGCGATACGCGTCTGCCAGAGCACGCTTCAAAAACGCAGCAGCCTGTTTGTGATCACGGTGTGCGCCACCCACCGGCTCATTGACGATCTTGTCAATCACTCCCAGCGCCTTGAGTCGATGGGCCGTAATGCCCATGGCCTCTGCCGCGTCCGAGGCCTTGTCAGAGGTCTTCCATAGGATGGAGGCGCAGCCCTCCGGGCTGATGACGGCATAGATGGAGTACTGCAACATGATCAACTGGTCAGCGACCGAAATCGCCAAGGCTCCACCAGAGCCGCCCTCACCGATGATGGTGGTGATGATGGGAACCTCCAGTTGGGCCATCTCGAAAATATTGCGTCCAATAGCCTCGGATTGGCCACGCTCTTCAGCGTCGATACCAGGGTAAGCGCCAGGCGTATCGACAAATGTAAACACCGGCAGCTTGAACTTCTCAGCCAGCTTCATCAGGCGCAAAGCCTTTCGATACCCCTCAGGCCGACTCATGCCAAAGTTGCGCAGACCGCGCTCTTTGGTGTCGCGCCCCTTCTGATGCCCCAGCACCATGCACGGCGTGCCATTAAAACGAGCCAACCCGCCCACGATGCTCAGATCGTCGGCGAAATGCCTGTCGCCATGCAGTTCTACAAAGTGGGTGAACAGCTCATTGATGTAATCCAGCGTGTAGGGTCGCTCTGCATGGCGCGCAATCTTCGTAATCTGCCACGGAGACAAATCCGTGTAAATGTCCTTGGTGAGCTGCTGACTCTTTTTGCTGAGTTGTTCAATTTCAGCGGAAATATCCACTGCAGATTCGTTTTGTACGTAACGCAACTCTTCGATCTTGGATTCAAGTTCAGCAATGGGTTGCTCAAAATCCAGAAATGTCTTTTTGGCCATGGTCACATCCTTTTCAATTGAGGGCAGCTACTGCGCATCGCGCCAACGCCACCCCACAAGCTTTAATATTCCACCGGCACGGGGTCCAACGAACGCCAAATATACCAAGTTGCGACGGTACAGTACGGCGCCCAGGCGGCAGCCACTTCACGCGCGTCACTGCGACTCACCATGTCGCCCGAAAAATAATTCTTGCTGATGCCGTTGATCAGCCCCACGTCGTCCAACGGAAGCACATTGGGACGCATTAAATGAAAAATCAAAAACATCTCGGCAGTCCAACGCCCGATACCTCGTATGGCGATCAACTCAGCCACGATCTCATCATCACTCGTGGTGTCCCACGCCTTGACATGCAAGGCACCGTTATCAAAGTGCAATGCCAAATCAACCAGATATTCCACTTTACGCGCACTCAATCCGGCTGCGCGCATGTCATCGACCTTGAGCTTAAGCACATTGCCAGGGGTCATCTTGCGTGGCAACAACGAAAATCGATCCCACACGGTTTGCGCCGCCTTGACCGAAATTTGTTGACCCACAATGCTGCGCGCCAAGGTAACAAAGGCATCACCCCGGGTTTCCAGGCAAGCGTCACCGAACTGAGGTATCAGGCGCTTCATCACGCGGTCTTTCTTGACCAAGTGCTTGCAGGCCTCCTCCCAAAATTGCGGTGTCTGCTTCCCGCTTTCCGGGTTCTTTACGGTCGCCATCATTTGAGTACTTCCCAACTGGTACCAGTCACAGAGTCTTTGAGCACGATGCCTTGCTCCAGAAGACTCTTGCGAATGCTGTCCGCGAGGACAAAATCCCTGGCCGCCTTGGCAGCTGCACGCTGCGCAATGTACTGCAAAATAGCAGTCTCACCCAACACAGAACCTGCCTGCAAAAAGACCTTCGGGTCGCCCTGCAACAAGCCAAGGCAAGAGCCTAATGCACGCAGCAGGCCTGCAGCGTCTACCGACTGGGTACGATTGACTTCAGTTGCCAGATCAAACAACACAGCCACGGCTTCCGGCGTCCCAAAGTCCTCGTCCATGGCAGCCTTGAAGCGCGCCGCAAACGGATTACTCCAGTCGATCGAATCCAGCGCCTGGGCGGGTACGAGATCGAGTGCCGTGTATATGCGCTTGAGCGCCGTGCGGGCATCGTCCAAATGGGCATCGCTGTAATTCAATGCGCTGCGGTAGTGGGTACGAATCAGGAAAAAACGAACGGTCTCGGCATCGTACTGGCGTAACACGTCACGAATGGTAAAAAAATTACCCAAGGACTTGGACATTTTTTCGTTGTCCACGCGCACAAATCCGTTGTGCACCCAGAAGTTGGCAAGCGGCTTGCCCGTCGCGCCCTCACTCTGGGCGATTTCGTTTTCATGGTGGGGAAACTGCAAATCAGCACCTCCGCCATGAATATCAAAGGTATCTCCCAGCGTCCGGCAACTCATGGCCGAGCACTCGATATGCCAGCCAGGGCGACCCTTGCCAAAAGAATAACCCAATGCGTTGCTGTCCCACTTTGCATCGTCGGGCTCAGCCTCCTTGGCCGACTTCCACAACACAAAATCCAATGGATCTTCCTTGCCGTCCTGCACGGCCACGCGCTCTCCCGCACGCAGTTCATCCAACGACTTTCCGGACAACTTTCCATAACCCGAAAATTTACGCACCGAGTAATTCATGTCGCCGTTCGTAGCGTGATAGGCCAACCCCTTTTGCTCCAATATCCTGATAATGGACAACATCTCGGGAACAAACTCGGTAGCTCTCGGCTCCATAGTCGGCGGCTCGATGGCCAGGGCACTAATGTCCTGGTGCATGGCTGCAATCATCTCGTCGGTCAAAGCCCGAATGGTGATTCCACGCTCGACCGCACGTTTGATGATCTTGTCATCAATATCGGTAATGTTGCGCACATAGGTCACTTGCATGCCACTGGACTTGAGCCATCGCTGCACCACATCAAAAGCCATCATCATGCGGGCGTGCCCGATATGACAAAGGTCGTATAGGGTCATACCGCACACGTACATACGCACATGACCTGCTTCAATTGGTGAAAATGGCTCAAGCGCACGCGACAGCGTGTTGTAAATGCGCAAACTCATGGGTGTATTGTTACCATCGCGCAAGGCTTTTTATTCCCGGCAATAGCGTCTCTCGTACTGATCTTGTAAGGGTAAATCTCGGTCTTTAGCCAACGGGGCGCTTCCACCCCTCAGCTACAATTCATAGCAGTATAAAGCCCCTTCCAGAGGGCCTATTTCCATGCCTGAAAATCTGAAAGCTTTATGACGCACACCCGTTTGACATTTCTTGGTCCCCTGCGGCTGCTAAGTCTGGCCGTTGCCTTGGCGTTTTCTGTGGCGCATGCCGATGAATACTCCGACGTCTCACAACTGGTTCGCACAGGCAAGTTAACAGATGCACTAACTAAAGCCGACCAGTACCTGACGAGCAAACCACGTGATCCGCAAATGCGGTTTCTCAAGGGGGTCATTCAGCGTGACTCCGGCAAAACTACAGACGCCATCGCAACCTTCACGCGCTTGACGGAAGACTTTCCGGAACTGCCCGAGCCCTACAACAACCTGGCGGTCCTCTACGCGGGTCAAAGCCAATTTGACAAAGCTCGCACCGCACTGGAAATGGCGATTCGGACCAACCCCAGTTATGCGACTGCCCACGAGAACCTGGGTGATGTTTATGCAAAACTGGCCAGCCAAGCGTACAACAAGGCATTGCAACTCGATGCCTCCAATGCAGGGGTTCCTCCCAAGTTGGCCCTGATTCGCGAACTATTCAGTCCAAGCGCAGCCAAGAGCCAGCGCCCCAACACGATTCCAGTGCCCGCCCCGACTGCACCCGTGGCCACGCCCGTGGCCACAAAGCCCGCACCGACGCTGCCAGGTCCAGCTGTGGCAAAAGCACCGCCCGCCGCAAGCACGACCGTTGTAGCTGCGGCTACAGGTTCACCAACACCTGCAACACCGGCGTCGGTACCAGCTGTCGCTGTAGCGCCGTCCGCACCAGCGGCAGTTGTCGCCACACCGCCGGTTGCTGCGACCAAAAACAGCCCTAAAGATGCTGAAGCGGCTGTGATTGCCTGGGCCAAGGCTTGGGCCGCCAGAGACGTCAAATCTTATCTGGCAGCCTACGGCAAAGAGTTCACCCCACCGGGGACTTTAAGCCGAAGCGCTTGGGAGGAAGAACGTCGCCAGCGCATCACCAGCAAGTCCAAAATTAGCGTCAAACTGGAAAATCTCACGGTCACAGCATCGGGTAATTCCGCCGTCGCCAAGTTTAGACAAGACTACAAAGCCAATGGATTGGCAGTGTCCAGTCGCAAGACCCTGGATTTGGTGAAGAGCGGCGACCGTTGGCAAATTGTCAAAGAATCCACCGGAACATGACATTAGGAAGGTGGACTGCCGGATGGAGCAGACCCGTAGTTGGGACACTGCTGTTGGCACTGGTTTTAGCGGGTGCTGACCCAGCGAGCGCGCTGACCCGCAAGCGCAATGGCAAGGCGAAATCGCCACGGCAAGAAGCGCCAGTGGTTGAAGATACCGATGGCATAGCGGAAGCACGACTCATCGAAATTTATAAGCTGATTGGTCAGGCGCAAAACCGCGATGCGCTCGCCAAGGCGGACCGTCTGGTTGCGGAGTTTCCAAGTTTTCAATTGGCCCAACTGGTTCACGGCGATCTACTGGCGGCACAAACACGCCCTATCAAGGTCTTTGGCGATGTGCCAGACGCAGTCGCCCAAAGTGCCAGCGTAGCCTTGGCGGAACTGCGTGAGGAGTCGCAAAGGCGTGTGCGCGCACTGCGTGAACGCCCTTTGCCGGGAAGCATTCCTTCGCAATTTCTTGCGCTCTCGCAAAAGTCCAAGCATGCCATTGCAGTAGACGCATCGCGTTCGCGCCTCTATCTGTTTCAGAACAGCGCGAATGGTTTAAACCTGGTAGCCGATTACTACATTTCAGTGGGCAAAGCGGGCACATCCAAAACAACTGAGGGTGACCAGCGCACCCCTTTGGGGGTGTATTACATAACCAGCAACCTGGATCCTAAGTCCCTTAAAGATTTTTACGGTTCTGGTGCACTTCCTATCAGTTACCCTAATATATTGGACAGCAAACGGGGCAAGACCGGCAGTGGCATCTGGCTGCACGGAACCCCGCCCAGTCAGTTTTCGCGGCCACCGCAGGCCACAGATGGCTGCGTCGTGTTGGCAAACCCCGATCTGCAGCACATTATCCGCACCGTCGAAGTCAGAACAACGCCAGTCGTGATTGCAACGCAGTTGAAATGGGTCATGCCACAAAGCACTCGAGCCGAAAGCAAGCCCTTCGAAGACGCGTTGCATGGATGGCGCAATGCCAAGACCTCAGGCAACCTTCAGCAAGTGCTAACCTATTACACGCCTGACTTCAACAGCAACGGGAAAACGCTGACGCAGTGGACACCGACCCTAAAAACCGAGCTCGACCAGACGCAGGGTCGCACCATCCAGCTCAAAGACGTGTCCTACCTACGGTGGACTGACACCAACGACACCATGGTGGTTACTTTTGGTGAGGTGGCTGATGGAACCCGAGTCGGCTGGACCAAACGGCAATACTGGATTCGCCAGGAAAACCAGTGGAAGATTTTTTTTGAGGGAGTAATTTGATGACATTGCAATGGAAATCATGGACACGACGCGCAATGGTGACCGGTCTGGCCGCCGCGCTGATGCCCCTGCTGGCAACAGCTGAATCGGCGCCACAGGTCAAGTTTCAAACCAGCATGGGTGATTTTGTGATCGAGGTATACCCCGACAAAGCACCCAAGACCGTTGAAAACTTTCTACAGTACGTGAAAGACAAGCACTACGACGGCACAATTTTTCACCGCGTGATTAACAACTTCATGATCCAGGGTGGCGGCTATACGACAAATGGCGAACGCCCAACCCGTCCGCCCGTTCCTCTGGAAGCTCTTAATGGGCTGAAGAATGACCTGGGAACTGTCGCCATGGCTCGCACCAGCAACCCCAACTCCGCCACGGCGCAATTTTTTGTCAACGTCAAAAACAACGACTTCCTGAACGCCAAAGGCCCCGCCGATGGTTACACCGTGTTTGGCAAAGTAACCAGCGGCATGGAGATTGTGAACAAAATAAAAGTCACTCCCACGGGCCCCGGCGACGTACCCCAAACCACTATCGTTATCAACTCCGCCACTTTGGTGAAATAAATCATGAGCAATCCACAAGTCGAACTGCACGTCACGAACTACGGCGTTATCACCCTTGAACTGGACAACGAGAAAGCGCCCCAGTCTGTCACCAACTTCCTTTCGTATGTGAGCAAGGGCCATTACGACAACACCATTTTTCACCGCGTCATTCCCGGTTTTATGGTCCAGGGCGGCGGAATGGAGCCTGGCATGAACCAGAAGCCTTGCGATGCACCAATTCAGAATGAAGCCAACAACGGTCTGAAGAACAACAACTACACCGTGGCCATGGCCCGCACAGGCGACCCCCACTCAGCCACGGCACAGTTTTTCATCAACATTTCCGACAACGGTTTTCTCAACCACACCGCTCCAAGCGCGCAGGGTTGGGGCTATGCCGTGTTTGGCAAGGTAGTCTCGGGCACTGATGTAGTTGACAAAATCAAAGCCGTTAAAACCGGGCGCAAAGGCTTCCATGATGACGTGCCAAAAGAAGACGTCGTGATTGAAAAAGCCGTCGCGCTTTAAGTCAGTCAAGGGCTGGATTGGATGGGAATGGAAATTGATGCACCATCCACCTGGAAGTGCATCGACTTCATCTCCGACTTGCATTTGCAAGCGTCTGAGCCACTGACCTTTCAGACATGGTCTGAGTATTTGCAGCGTACAACTGCCGACGCCGTCTTCATACTGGGCGATTTATTTGAAGTTTGGGTTGGCGACGATATGCTGTCGCTCCATTCAGGCTTTGAACGGCAATGCGCAGATCTGCTGCGCGCGGTTGCCCAACGGGTGGACCTGTACATTCTGTGTGGCAACCGCGATTTTCTTATGGGGCCAAGGCTAATGACTGCCTGTGGCAGCACCCGACTGGATGACCCCTGCATACTGTCATTTGCCCATCAGCGTTGGCTGTTGACCCATGGAGATGCATGGTGCTTGGACGATACCGCTTACATGCAGTTTCGCTCGCAGGTCCGCAGCCAAGCGTGGCAACATTCATTTTTAGGCAAGCCGCTTGCAGAACGCATGGAACTTGCGCGCTCCATGCGTGCACAGAGTGAAGCACGCAAACAAACCGATACGACCTACGCTGACGTAGATTCGGCAACTGCCGTCCTTCATATGGATTCATCGGATGCGACCCACATCATTCACGGGCACACACACCGACCTGGCCGCCATTTACTGAACGATGGTTGCGAACGACTTGTTCTAAGTGACTGGGACTTAGCTGCGACGCCACCACGGGCGGAAGTACTGCGCTTACGCCGCACAACTGCCGATAGCGCCGAGTCGTTCACCGTGGAGCGCATCCCCCCCGCGATGGCTGTCAGTTCAGTTCGGGCTACAACCAATCCTTCGAACTGACCGTGTCGATTTGCCAGGGATCCAAAAACTGCTGGGCGTAGCGCAGATAGACGCCCTCCTGCACAAAAATATCAAATAGATCCGGGTCAATGTGCCCGCCCATGCGAAATTTATGCATGATGCCCATGGCCTGAGACAGCTTCATCCCCTGTTTGTAAGGCCGATCACGCGCAGTCAGTGCCTCAAAAATATCGGCAATCCCCATCACCCGCGCCTGTACCGACATCTGTTCACGCGTCAGGCCCTTCGGATAACCCTTGCCATCCATACGCTCGTGGTGCCCACCCGCGTACTCCGGCACGTTCTTCAAATGTTTGGGCCACGGTAGTTGCTCCAGCATTTTGATGGTGGCAACAATATGATTGTTGATGGTGTCGCGCTCCGCAAACGTCAGCGTGCCAGCCCGAATGGTCAGATTTTCAACCTCGTCAGTGCTCAATAACTGTGCCTCAAGCCCAAGCGCATTGCGCCAGGTGCGTTGATGGGCAATGTCGCGTACCCGCTGCAAATCACTATCCAGCATGGACTCGGCGCCTTTATTAACGCCCTGCAAAAAAGTGCGGTCCAGATCCAGCGCGTCAATTCTTTCACGGCATTGCGTCCACACACTTGCTTCGGCCGCAGCGTCTTTCTGCTCGCGCATTGCCAACTGCGCATGTAGCGCGGCAATTTCCTCGTCCCGCTTGGCGACTTCAAACCGGGTATCAATCAAATCAATGCGGTCAAACAAGGTCTGCAGTTTTGTAGCCTTGTCCACCACATGCACAGGCGTTGTCACTTTCCCGCAGTCATGCAGCAATCCGGCAATCTTGAGTTCGTACCGGTCTCGGTCATCCATGGTGAATGTTGCCAATGGTCCTTGCTTGTGGGCATTGACCGCCTCGGCCAGCATCATCGTCAGTGCAGGCACCCGCTGACAGTGACCACCTGTGTAATGCGATTTCTCGTCAATGGCCAGATTGATCAGACTGATAAACGACTCGAACAGTGTTTCCAGCTGCGACATCAGACTGCGATTGGTTATGGCAATAGCAGCTTGCGATGCCAGCGACTCGGCCAGACTTTGATCAGCGGTGGAAAATGGAACAACCTCGCCGCTTGCCGAAGATTTGGCATTGATCAACTGAAGCACACCAATGACATCGCCTTCATGGTCTTTCATGGGCACGGCCAGGAACGACTGGGACCTGTAGCCAGTTCGGGCATCAAACTGACGGGTGCCCGAAAAATCGAAATTAGCCTCGGTGTAAGCGTCCGCAATGTTGACCGTCTGGGAGTGAATGGCACAGTAAGCCGCAACCAGCGAATCATTCGGCCGCCCCTGCTCGTCATGCAATGGCAGATTCGGAAAGTCAATCGGCTTGCCCGAAGTCCCGCCCATAGCAATGTGCAGAGAGTCAGTCTTGAGAATCTCAAAGCGCAGGGACTGTCTGTCCTCCGTCACCCGATAGAGGGTTCCGCCATCCGCGTGGGTAATAGTTTTCGCAGCCACCAGAATGCTTTCCAGCAACCGGGTGATGTCGCGCTCTTTTGACAGCGCGGCACCAATGGCATTGAGTTGCTCAAGCCGACGCAGTAGGTCTTCGATGGAGTCCACAGATTTCCCCTTGTACAAAAAACTACAACCGCGCACGGCTGCGTCGACAACCCCTACTTTTTGAGCAGGACCTTCAACACATTTTGCACCCGCCGGGCAGCCGCCGGGTTGAATGGACCCGCAAACACCGCAGCCGCATCCTGACCCCAGGTCTGTACGGGTGGCGGGTCGTTGCGACGCGTCAGCAACTGCAGCTGCAGGCTGCGTCTGGCATCCAGGTCGTCAGCGGGTGTTGGCAACTCGGCCGCCATTTCCAGTCGCAACAAGGCAACCTGGGGATCACTCGCCTTGGTCGCTCCTTTGGCTTCGCCCCCCAAGGCCTGTATCCAGGAGGTGCGCGTGGCCGGCGTGGCGCGGTTGCCCAGTTCCTGAGAACCCGGAACCAGGCTGGCATCTCGCTTTTCCCAGGCCGTCAACAATTGGGTCAGAGCCTCACCATGGGCCTGCACAGCCAGCTTCTTGAGTGCCATTTGCGCCTGCTCCAGCGCGTCGCGCTGGGCTCTGAAGGCCGTATCACCCAGGCGGGGTGCATCCTGCCATGCGTCAGGGCGCGGGCGAAACTCTGCACCAAAACGACCTGCAGGGCGTCCCCCATCCCGGCTGTCCGTGCGCTGGGAGCCAGGCCCTGCGGATTTGGAGTCACGTGAGCCACGGGACGTGTCGTTGCGGTCGCCCCACTTGCCAGGCCGACCACCAGTCGACGCCGGTGCTTCTTTCTTCGTCCCAGGTCGGTCATCACCCCGTGCGGCTATCACCCGCTTGGGCGCGGCCTTGGGGGCGGGAACCGGTTCGGCGGGCGCCGATGGCGATTCAGACGCCACATCAGAGCTCAAGGCATCTGGGGCGTCACCGCCAATTGCTACAGATTCAGTAGCGCCTTGCGCATATTCCACGGGGGCTAGCGGTGCATTCTGCTCAATGTCACTGGCTTGTGTGACTGCTTTGGCTTCAACTTCCTGCGAGCCGGCCGTCTGCACGTCAGCCTGCGCTTGTGCCTGACCCTGCAAAGCTGCCTCCAGAGCGGTAATTGCGCCGCGGATGGCCTGTGCATCGCCGCTGGCGTTTGCTGCGTCCAGCGCCTTGGCAGCTTGCAGCACCATGCGGTCACGTGCGCCCAGAGCGGCTTCGGCCTTTTCACGGTCAGCGGTTTTGCGATTAAAGGCGTCATCAATCGGCTTACGGAATGCATCCCACAGTTTTTGCTCGTGGCGCCTATCCATGGGCACCCGGTGCGCCTGAGCTTGCCAGCGCTGCTGCAATGCCTTGACCGCGTCAATGCGCAACTCCGGCGCAGCGCCCAGCACTTTCGCCTCTTCAATCATCGCGTGGCGCAAAGCCAGACTCTCCGCCTGAAGGGCTTCCAATGGAGCTGCTGCATTGGAAATGGCGGTCTTCCACAGGGGCTGCAACTCAGCAAATGCCTTCTCACCGAGGTGACCGGCATCACGCCAGCGGTCGCCAAATTGGTGCAGGATGCGATTGAAGCCTTTCCAGTCGTCGTCCAGTGCAGTCTGGTTGGCGGCAGCCCAGGCGTTGACCTCTTCGATCAATGCGAGGCGTTGCGCCTTGTGCTCCGCAGACTCGGCTCTAACCTTGTCCAGCCAGGCTTCGACTACCTTATGGGCGTCGTTGCAAGCCTCGTCAAACCGTTTCCACATGGAGTGGTTGGGCGCGCCGCCCTGATCGGTTTGTTTCCATTGCTCGCGCAAGGTGCGCAGGGTTTCCTGCATTTTTCGTCCACCAATGGCTTGGCCTTCGGGGCGCTTGAGCAGACCTTCGGCCTGCGAGACCAGTGCTTCGCGCAACTGGTCGGCCCGCCAACGCTGCCAGCCTTCGAGTTCACCCGCAGCGGCCAGCGCCGCATGGGCCTGATTTTCCAGCTTATCGTCAATAACTCTGCCAAATTCCTTGAGTGCGTGACGCAAGGCATTGGCGGCACCTGCGCTTGCTTTGCCATGGCCTTCAGCGATTTCAAGCTCCAACGCGGTCAATACTTCACGCACCGTAGCAGTGGCTTGTGCTCGCACTTGCGGATCAATCTTGGGCTTGGCCTGCTTGACCGGCGCTTCTGCGGGAACTCCGCGTGCCACCCGCAACTCATCAGCCCACACCGGTACCGGTGGCAGCGGAGCTGCACCATCCAAAGCGGCCGTTACAGCCAGCGCCAGCGCGCCCTGAAACGCATCCCACACCACAAGGAGCTGACCTTTGGACGCATCCAGCAACGGCGGAAACTTCACATCCACGCTGGCCCAATTGGTGTCGTCGACCAACTGCCCGGCCTGTGCTTGCCAATGCTCAACGTCAACACGCAAGGCATCCAATGCGGCTTGTGCCGCTTGCCACGACTTGGTGGAAAGAACTTCGATGCGTTGAGCCAGTAGCACGGCAGCCTCGCGTTGTACCTGCACGCGGCGCTGGAGGTCTTCAATGACCCGCACCCGCTCTGCCAGCTCGACCTTCAGCGCGGCCAATGGCTCACGACTCAGCGGCGCGCCCGCTTTGGCTGCATCACGCTGCCAGGCCAGTGCATCCGCAATGTTGAGCTTAGCCATGTTCAGCAGGGTTTGGGCCTTGGTAGCCCAATCGGCGGCAAGCGCCTCCTGACCTTTGATGCGTCGAGCTTCGTCAATTTTCTCGCGCACCAGTTTGGCGGCCCCCTTGTCCTTGACGCTCAGTTCTTTAAAGACATCCGCCAGCTGATCGGGCGAAGGGCTGCCCGACAGCCACTCCCGCACGCGGGCGGAGCGCTCACCGGACGTTGGGGCTGTAAAAGCGCCGCCGGTCAGACTGTCTAAATGGGCAATATCGTTGTTTTTGGCGGTAGAAGTCGACGTCACAGTGGGCTCAGAAGTGGGTTGAATAGGAATCTGCAACGCGTATTTTCGCATGACACGCCACAGAGTCTTATATATAGATGGCAAAGCGTTGGGTGTGTGTCTTCTGGGGGAAACAAACAAGAAAGCCCGGAGCCTGAACCATACAGTTCAGCCGCCGGGCTCGACGGCTGACCAGAGGTCCATGCCGTCAGGGCTGGCACCGTGGAGATTGAAGTCCAACAGCGCACTAGAAGCAATGGATTGCCTCATTAAGTTACCGGGGCCGCTTCATCACAGATACCTATCTGGTACGGACTGGCTACTGCCGGAACCAAGCCTGAATGAACAGGCGTCTGGAGTCTAGTGACCATCAATCCCAATTTCAAATGGTGTTTTCAATGGCTTTTTGGATTGTGATTGCCAGAAATGCTGGTGCCTCGAAATCGCTTGAAACCCGCACCAACCCTCGTATTTTCCGACGATGCGATCGAAAATAGAATAAAGAACCTATTTAATATTGTTGACTTGGTATAACAAACACCCCTAGAATCCGCCCATTCCTAGTTCCCGCTAGGGATAACCCGTACCCGCTGCCGAACCCGGCATATTCAAATCGCTGCACATGTCGAACCGACGCCGCAGGATATTGATAGCGTACCAACCCAAACGTGGTGCCTGAAGTGACCGCACTGTTCGCAGTGCGAAAGCCAAGGACCCTCGCCTAAGAAGGAAGAGCTATGACAGCGACCGAAAAATTCACCAAGGGCATGGCAATATTTGCCAGCGACATCGCCCAAGGTTTCTTCGAAATCACACACAACGGTTTTGCCCTGCTGGGCTTGGCCGTCATGTTTGCAGTAATCACACTGACCGCAAGGCCAGAAATCCGCCAGGCAGGCGAAGTCGAGCTGATGGGCTGGCTTCAAACACGCCAGGCAGCCATCTCCGGCATGGCCGCAGACGTTGATGCCATTGACCGCGCAACAGCCACTAATCCGCAAAGCCTGCCTAAACAGCAAGCGGCTGTGGCCTACTGGTTGAGCAAGAAGTACAACGTGGCACCCGAACCCGTCAGTGCCTTGGTAGCTGAAGCGTTCGAGGCGGGCAGCCGCGCCAAACTCGACCCCACGCTGATTTTGGCCATCATGGCTATCGAATCCGGTTTCAACCCGTTTGCCCAAAGCGCCGTAGGTGCACAAGGACTGATGCAGGTGATGACCAAGATTCACAGCGACAAGTATGAAGGTTTTGGCGGAAAGTTGGCAGCATTCGATCCGATTTCCAACCTCCGCGTTGGCGTCAAAGTGCTGCAAGAATGCGTCTCCCGTGCTGGCTCGGTGGAGGGTGGCCTCAAACTCTACGTGGGTGCAGGCAATATGGAAGACGATGGAGGCTACGCCGCCAAGGTCATGGCTGAACACAATCGGTTGCAACTGGTTTCCACCGGTCGCTCAGTGCCGCTGGCATCACCACAGATCGTACCGGTACACCACCCTGTCGCTCCAACACCCGCTAAAGAAGAAGTCGCCAGCTATTTCGCCTCGTAAAGCAATTCGTCAGGCGGCTCGGGTAAACTCGAGCCCGCACGCGACTGGCGATAGGCGTCCAACCGAACCGGTTTGAGGCGCTGACGTGGGACCACCACAGGGAAGCGTGCCGCACCACCTGAACGGGTGGCTGCGTTCAGCCGTTCGCCTGGGCAGCCCTTGTCTCATTTCGTTTCACCATTCGAAGAAGCAAGGTTCATTGTCTTAAAGGACTGCCATGTACAACCGTAACATCCTCGTTGAACAAACCGACCCTGAGCTGTGGGACGCCATCCTGGCCGAGAACGCCCGCCAGGAGCACCACATTGAACTGATTGCCAGTGAGAACTACGCCTCGCCTGCCGTCATGGCCGCGCAAGGCAGCCAGCTGACCAACAAATACGCGGAAGGCTACCCCGGCAAGCGCTACTACGGCGGCTGCGAGCATGTGGACGTAGCCGAGCGGTTGGCCATCGACCGCATCAAGCTGATTTTTGGCGCTGAAGCCGCCAACGTGCAGCCCCACTGCGGTGCGTCGGCCAACGAGGCTGTGTTCCTGGCCTTCTTGAAGCCCGGCGACACCATCATGGGCATGAGCCTGGCCGAAGGCGGCCACCTGACCCACGGCATGCCCCTGAACATCAGCGGCAAGTGGTTCAACGTAGTGTCCTATGGCCTGAACGCCCAGGAAGCCATTGACTACGACGCCATGGAGCGCAAGGCCCATGAAACCAAGCCCAAGCTCATCATCGCCGGTGCCAGCGCCTACTCGCTGGCCATCGACTTTGAACGCTTTGCCAAAGTGGCCAAGGACGTGGGTGCCATCTTCATGGTCGAC